>CAMYWP010000228.1 GCA_947302825.1 uncultured Bacteroidales bacterium | reverse complement strand
CCTTCAAGAACGAGGGCAACGAATCCCAGTCCAAGGCCGTGGACGGCATCCACGAGCTGGAGAAAAACGTGGACGCCCTCCTGATCATCAACAACGAGAAACTGTATCAGTTCTTCGGCGACACCCTGATCCAGGAAGCCTTCCCCAAGGCCGATGAGGTGCTGGCCACCGCCGTGAAGGGCATCATCGAGGTCATTACCAAATCGGGCTACATCAATGTGGACTTCCAGGATGTGTGCAAGATGATGCGGGGCAGCGGCATGGCCCTGATGGGCAGCGGCGAGGGCACCGGTCCCGACCGCCTGAACCAGGCCGTGAAGGGCGCTTTCGAAAGCCCGCTCCTGAACGACTTCGACCTCAAGACTGCCAAGAACGTCCTCATCAACATCACCACCGGCAACAATGAACAGGGTGCCAAGATGAGCGACCTGGAGAAGATCGACGATATGATTTCGGCCTACACCGGCGACGCCAACCACTTCAAGAAAGGCATCATCTGGGACGACGACCCGGCCTTCGGCGACAAAGTGCGCATCACGGCCATCGTCACCGGCTTCACCATGGACCTGGGCGGCCTGGGCCTGAACAAGGACCTGGGGAACCTGGTCATCATCGACGAAAGCTTCGAATGGGATACGCCCGCCCACAGCCAGGAGGTCTCCCTCCCCGGCGGGGCCGATACCATCAAGATCGGCTACAACAACTCCGACAACGCCAAGTACTTCAACTTCGCCACGGAGAAAAAGCCGGTGCTCTGCATCGCCCCCGGTGAGAAGAAGGCCGATCTGGAAAACATCCCCGCCATCCGCCGCAAACATTAAGCATTGCCTGGCAGCTAAATTGCTGACCAACAGCATTTTACAGAAAGTAATCGTTCAGATTTTGAACGATTACTTTTCGTATGCGGCTGATACTCTGCGGGTTAGTTGCCAGTGATCTGGGCGTAGAGGCGGGCGGTTTGGACGGCTTCCGGGACGTCGTGGACCCGGAGCCAGGTGGCGCCGCGCTCCAGGGCGGCAAAATGCACCACCTGGGTGGCCGATAAGGCTTCTTCGGGCGAGACACCCAACAGCTTGTAAATCATGCTTTTGCGGGATACGCCCACCAGGATGGGCCGATGCAGTTCCTGCAGTTCATCCAGGCGATGGAGCAGTTCGTAATTCTGCTCCAGGGTTTTGGCAAAGCCGAAGCCCGGGTCCAGCAGCCAGTCCGCAATGCCGGCATCCTGGGCCTTGAGGTCAAACTCCCTGAAATAGGCCTTAATTTCCTCGACTAAATCCGAGTATTGGGTGAATTCCTGCATGGTCTGGGGCGTACCGCGCATGTGCATGGCCACATAAGGCAGGCCCAGCCGCCCCACCGTTGTAAGCATCTCCGCATCCATCGCCCCTGCACTGATATCGTTCACCATGAATGGGCCGATCACCTCATAAGCCCGCCGAACAATTTCAGCCCTGTAGGTATCTATGGAGATAACCGGAGGGTGCTCCCCTGGGACTTGTCTACCCTCAGCTATCTCACATAGGGCGGGTTCCAGGCGGGACCATTCTTCTTCCAGGGTGGGCTGGGCGGAGCCGGGGCGGGTGGAACAGGCGCCCAGGTCAACGGTGTCGGCGCCATCGGCCAGCATTTGCCGGACGCGAGCGGAGACATCGGCCACACTGACTCTTGAACCGGCGTAGAACGAATCTTCCGTCAGGTTCAGAATTCCCATGATATGTACATGTCCCACCATGGTGCAAAGGTAGGAAAAAAACACTATCTTTGTACCTCAATTGAAGATATCATGGAAAGAAGAACTCGCGTAAGGTTTGCTCCTTCACCCACTGGTCCGCTTCACATGGGCGGTGTCCGTACGGCTTTGTATAATTATCTGTATGCCAAGCAGAAAGGCGGCGATTTCATTATCCGCATCGAGGATACGGACTCGCACCGTTTCGTGCCCGGCGCCGAACAATACATCATCGAAGCCCTGAACTGGTGCGGCATCATCCCGGACGAGGGAGTGGATAAGGACGGAAAAGTGGTGGAGACCGCTTCCGAAAAGCATCCGCACGCCCCTTATCGGCAAAGCCAGCGCCGGCCCATCTATCGGCAATACGCAGAGCAGCTGGTCCAGAACGGCTGGGCCTATTATGCCTTTGACAGCGCCGAGGAGCTGAATGACCGTCGCGCCGCCGCAGAGGCCGCGAAGGACACTTTCATGTACAACGCCGCCACGCGTGGCAGCCTGCGCAACTCCCTCACTTTATCGGCCGATGAAGTAAAACACCTGCTGGAAACCACCACGGACTGGACCATCCGCTTCAAGATGCCCGTGAACCGCATCGTGAAGATGGAAGACCTGATCCGCGGGCACGTGGAAGTGAACACCGACACCCTGGACGACAAAGTGCTGTGGAAGCGGGCCGATGAGCTCCCCACCTACCACCTGGCCAACATCGTGGATGACCACCTGATGGAAATCACCGAGGTCATCCGCGGCGAGGAATGGCTCCCGTCCCTGCCGCTGCATTACCTTCTGTACGAGGCCTTTGGCTGGACA
>CAMYWP010000227.1 GCA_947302825.1 uncultured Bacteroidales bacterium | reverse complement strand
TAAATCGGACTTTAGTCCATTTTCTGGCAGATTAGCGACCAACGTGCAGGGCAAGGCGATCTTCCATGTCCTTGAACATTAGGGCGGTATCCAGGTGTGTATAAACCCGGATGCTTCTGCCTGGACGGGAAAAATCATACTTGCCTTCCTCGGTAATATAAGGCGCCGATGTCTCCACAAAGTCACTTGAAGCGGTATCCGGCTCAAAAAAGGTTTGCATGCTGGAAAGAAGCACAAGAGGACTGTCTCCCAGTACATATACCTCCTGCCCAGGGCCAAAGCGCCGCCAAGTGCCTAGGCTTTCGGCAAGATACCTACCTGTTTCCCCCAGCGTTGCAATGTTACGGTCGAAGCTGGAGAAACTGTACAGGCAGCTGCGATACGCGTCGCGAGGAATTTGCCATAAACGCACATCGCTGTCGTTGAAGATATACTGGGCTGCCGCGATGGACAAATTAAGGTTGTACTCCACTTCCGAAATACCGCCCCATGGCTGCTGGTGGCCGAAACTGTATTCTTGGCCGCCAATCCACAGCACAATCATGTTAGGGGCGATTTCCGGTGCCAGGAGTAAGGCGCTGGCCACATCGGTGAGCGGTCCACCCATCAACACGAATAGTGGCTGATCTGGTGTGCATTGGCGAGCCTCCTCGATGATGAGCCGCGCGCCTTCGGAGTCTTTGGGGACAGAGGGGTAGGCCATCATCTCGGCAGCGCCGGGCACAACTGTATATCTGCCTTCAAGACCCATCGCCTGCAGTAATTCCTTTGCCTTTCTCACAGATGCATCCGCTTGGGATCCCTGCACCATATCTCCGTGTATATTGCCCAGGTGGGCTCCCACGATACCGCGAAGATTCACGCTCTCGCATAGCACCTGATGCGCCAAGGCCACAAGGCCATCCGGATCTCCGCACAAATCGTTATCCACGATAATCCGGGCCCGTCGGTCTGGACGCTGCTCCCTGAATGCACCAGGCTGTGCCCATAGTATTGTGCTTACCGCAAGCGACAGAAGAGTAATGATTCGTTTCATGCACAAATATACGAATTAACAAAACACCGTCCTGCTGTTTCCCATTCATAAAGGATGCGGGGTACTCTTCAAGCATCCCGCATCCCCACCTAATAACCTAATCTAACCAAACCCCACGTTTCTATTTCAATCATTTCTTTCCATCTACATCTGCTCTGAAAAATGGCGGGTGAAATACACCATGGCGCGACGCAGGGCGTCATACCAGTAGTAGGAAGCATGGGCGCCGTCGAAGCATCGGAACTGGACTTTCATGCCGTTCTTTTTCATCTGCTGGTAAGTAGCGACGTTGGCGTCGAAGAGGAAATCATCGTCACCGCAGTCCAGAACAAAGTAAACACTCTTGGCTTCCTCGATCTGCTCGGCGGTGTAGTTGCCACCGTTCATGGACTGAGGCAGTACGGAAGGATTGGCCTGAGCCGTATCGAAGAGGGCCGGGCTTACGGCTGCGGAGATGGCATAGACGCTGGAGAAGAGTTCCGGATGGCGCATGCCATAGTTGAAGGAACCACCGCCGCCCATGGAAAGGCCACCGATGGCACGATGCCCCTTGTCGGGGATGGTACGGTAGCGCTTATCGATGCAGGGCATGAGTTCGTTGAAGAAATAGTCCTCATACTTCCAGTCCGGCTGGTTGAAATAACCCATATGACCGGCCTCGTTGGCATTGGGGAACACCACGATGCATTCAGCGGCAGACCCATCATTGGTAATCATGGTGATGGCTTCGCTAATCATCGATACGGCAATATTGGCCCACTCCCAGTCATTTTCACCGGCGCCGTGAAGCATATAGACTACAGGGTACCTGCGGTCCGGTTCCTTGCTGTAGCTTTTAGGGAGCATCACGGAGAAATTCTTATCCGCATTCAACACATTGCTGTGGAAATAAATATGTTCCACGGGACTGGGGAATACGCGCGCCTGATGGGCGGCGGGATCCTGCTCTTTCACTTCCTGTGCATTCAGGGAGAAAGCGGTCGCCAGCAGGATGGCGGCGGAGAAGATAAACTTTTTCATATCAGTTATTATTAGAAAGTTCCTGAATAGACTGCACGGGTTCCATCACCCGATGCACTTCCCAGCGGGAGGGTTTCCCAAGACGGAACGAAGCGGAGCAGCGGATATCGGCCACAGAAGCGCCGAAATGCACATGATACATGCCTGCTGCCGCTTCCCAAGCCGAAGATAGTTCATTGAAAGAAGCAAGACCATAGGTCGAAACCGGGAAGGAAAGCACCTCGCTTTCCCCCGGAGCAAGCAGGCGGGTCTTTGCAAAAGCCTTGAGCTCCAGGGCTGGTTTTTCCAGACCGCCGGAAGGAGCCGTGACATAAAGCTGTACTGCCTCTTTCCCGGCCACCGAGCCCGTATTGGTCACGGTGACCGTCGCCACGAAGCCGTCGGAGGAGGCCTTCACCGTCGGCTTGGAATAAGCAAAGGATGTATAACTGAGCCCGTAGCCGAAGGGGTAGGAAACATCCTTCCCGAAAGAAGAGAAGTACCTGTATCCCACATAGATACCTTCCTCATACAAAGTATAGTCCACATCCTT
>CAMYWP010000226.1 GCA_947302825.1 uncultured Bacteroidales bacterium | reverse complement strand
TTGAAGTTGGGCCAGTCCTGAGGGCCCTCTGCGGCTGGGCGAACGAAAGGGCGAACGAAAGGAGGGCAACGAGGAAGAGTATTCTCTTTTTCATAGCTTTATAGGTGTTTAATCTCTTCAGGGATGGGCGGCATGGCACCGCTCTGCGTGCAGACATAGGCACTCACGTTCACGGCGATCCGGTGCGCTTCGCCCACGGTCTTTCCGGCCAGGATGCAAGCGACGAACGCTCCTGTGAAAGAGTCTCCCGCTCCCACGGTGTCGGCCACCTGGACCTTGGGAGTCGTCAGGTAGGACATCTCGCCGGCATGGAACACATAGCTGCCGATGGCGCCGCAAGTGAGGATGAGCATCTTCAGGGAATACATGTCGATGAGCTTGCGGCAGGTATCTTCGAAGCCGAGCCCGGGAATGCCGAAAATCCGGGCCACCAGGACGATTTCCTCTTCGTTGATCTTGAGGATGTCGGCCTTCTGCAGGGAGGCTTCCAGAACATCCTTGCTGTAGAACTGCTGACGCAGGTTGATGTCGAAAACCTTCAGGCAGTCCGCCGGAACGGCCTCCAGGAACCAGCCGATGGTCTCCCGGGAAACGGCGCTGCGCTGAGCCAGCGAGCCGAAGCAGACGGCCTTGGTATCGGCGGCAATGGCGGCCAGCTCCTTGGTGTAAGGAATGTTGTCCCAGGCCACGCCAGTCTTGATTTCGTACTGGGGAACTCCCTGTTCATCCAGGGATACCTGTACGGTGCCGGTGGGCTCCTCCACGCGGTCCATGTGATAGTGAAGGCCGTGCTCGTCCAGGGCATTGATGGTCTCCTCGCCCAAAGCATCCCGGCCTACGGCGCTGATGGCCAGACCGTCCAGGCCGAACTGGGACACGTGGTAGGCAAAATTGGCAGGCGCTCCGCCCAGTTTCTTTCCGGTGGGGAAGACATCCCACAGGACTTCCCCGATTCCAACGATGTATTGTGCCATCCTACTTTGCGACTTTAGGTAAATAGAAGAAAAGATAGATCACGCCGATGGTCATCACGGCGACGGCTCCAACCTGGCCGACGGCATCGGAGGCGAAACCCATCAGAAGCGGGAACACGGTACCGCCGAAAAGGCCCATGATCATGAGTCCGGAGACTTCGTTCTGTTTCTCGGGAACGGCCAGGAGGGCCTGCGAGAACACGATGGAGAAAATGTTGGAATTGCCGAAGCCAACCAGGGCGATAGCCACGTACAGGATGGCTTTGGTGGTACCGAAGAAGAGTCCGCACATGGACAGGGCCATGAGGATGACACTGAACAGGAAGAACTTCTTGTGGCTGAACTTGGAAAGGATGAAAGAGCCCGACAGGCAGCCGATGGTACGGAAGATAAAGTACAGGCTGGTGGCAAAGCCGGCCTCGGTAAGGCTCATCCCCAGGCGTTCCATGAGAATCTTGGGGGCGGTGGTGTTGGTGCCCACGTCAATGCCCACATGGCACATGATGCCCAGGAAGCTGAGCAGCACGATGGGCATGCCCAGGAGTTTGAAGCAGCCGGCAAAGGACGTGGCCTTATCCGGAGTGGCTTCGCGCTCGATGGGCGTCACGAGCAGGAGGACACTGGCCAGGATGCCGATGATCATATACACCGGGAACAGCACCCGCCAACCGAGACCCCAGGACGGCATGGCCGCCGTGGCGCCCCACATGGCGATGTAAGGGGCCATGAAGGAGGCGATGGCCTTCACGAACTGGCCGAAGGTCATGGTGCTGGCCAGGGAATCACCCTTGATAATGTTGGTGATGAGCGGGTTCAGCGAAGTCTGCATCAGCGCGTTGCCGATGCCCAGCAGGGAGAAGCTCACCAGCATGAGACCGTAACTCTCCCCGAAAACGGGCAGAAGCAGAGACACCACCGTAACAATCAACGAAAGGATAACGGTATTCTTGCGCCCAATCTTGTTCATCAGCATGCCGGTGGGCACCGAGAAGATGAGGAACCAGAAGAACACCAGCGACGGGAAGATGTTGGCCGAGGCGTCGGAGAGGCCCAGGTCGGCCTTGACATAGTTGGAGGCGATGCCCACGAGGTCTACGAATCCCATGGCGAAGAAGCAGAGCATCACCGGCAGAAGTTGTATCTTTTTGTTCATGGCGGTTAGAATTTGAAGATGGCCGCCGACACCGGGGAGATGCTCACGACATCGCCCTTCTTGGTCTGCTTGTAGGTGCATTTCTGATAGCTGCCGCCAATGAGTTCGGGCTTGGAAGCCTCGGCGGGAAGCGTGACTTTCACGGCCTTGCCGGACGGGTTGAGCACCACGTAGCAGCGCTCGTTCCCAAGCTTGCGCTCATACACCATCGGATAAGGCTGGTCCAGGGAACTGACCAGGCGCCAGGAAGCATCGGCACCCAATGCGGGAACCTTCTTGCGGAGCCGGAGCAAAGTGCGGACATACCGGAGCAGGGAGTTCGGGTCGATTTCCGCCTTCTCCACCGTCATCCGGCCCGGGTCCGGATCCTGCGGGATATAGATCTTGTCGATGGGAGCCGTCGAGAAGCCCGCATTGGCCGAGCCGTCCCACAGCATCGGGATGCGGCAGCCGGCCCGGAAACCGGAGCCTTCGGTGGAAGGCGCAG
>CAMYWP010000225.1 GCA_947302825.1 uncultured Bacteroidales bacterium | reverse complement strand
ATGTTGCAGATAATCATGGGCAGGGCGAAATCCTTCATCGGACGCGTTCCGGGCACGGCTTTGAGCCACTTACCCTTGGGATTGGAACGGCGGTCCAGGATGCGCTGGAAGGTCTTGCGGGCTATATCGGCCCAATGTTCCTCGCCGGTGGCTACGGCCAGTTGGGCGAAGGCCATGCAGGCGAAGGTGTTGGAGAAAATGTTGTACGGGGCAATGATGGGCTTACCCTCCCGCGTGAGGGAGAAATAGAAGTCGTAGTTGCCGTCGTGGCCGAACTTTTCCAGGAATTCGGCCCCCTGGCGGGCGCAGGATAGCCAGGCGGGATTCTTCTCCACCTTATTGTACAGCATGGCGAACATCCACACTTCCCGACCCTGCAGCCAGACGAATTTGTCGGTGTCAAAAACGCTGCCGTCGCGGTTCAGGCAGGTGAAATAACCGCCGTATGTAAGGTCCTGTGATTTTTCCAGCCAGAAGGGTAAGACGCTGTGATATAATTCGTTTTGATAACGTGATGCCAGTGCAACGAAGTCGGGGGTCATTTTTCAATAGTTTTGCTAAACAAAAATAGCTATATTTGTGTTATTAACCGCAGAAATTATGGAAAATCGTCGTTCGTTTCTGAAGAAAGGAGCCCTGGCGGCTGCCGCTGCCCCGCTGCTGGCATCGGCCTGCAAACCCGCCGGCGGGCAAGACAAATATGGCATTGACCCGGATCCTTCCGTTAACAGCACCCTCATAGTTCCCAAAGCCGCCGGCCTGCCCATTACCGGCACCTTCCTGGATGAGATTTCGCACGATATCCCCCACCAGAACTGGGGCGAAAGGGAGTGGGACCGGGACTTCCGTTACATGAAAGCCATTGGCATTGATACTGTTATCGATATCCGCTGCGGCTACCGCAAGTTCATCACCTACCCCTCCCCTTACCTGCTCAAAAAGGGCTGCTACATGCCATCCCTGGACCTCATTGACATGTTTTGCCGCCTGGCCCAGAAGTATGACATGAAGTTCATGCTGGGCCTGTACGATTCCGGCAAATACTGGGACACCGGCGATATGCGCTATGAAGTGGAAGCCAATCAGTTCGTGATAGATGAAGTATGGGAACGCTACGGTTCCAAATACAAGAGCTTCGGCGGCTGGTACATTTCCGGAGAGATCTCCCGCGCCACCAAGGGAGCCATCGAGAGCTTCCGCACCATGGGCCGGCAGTGCAAGGAAATCAGCGGCGGCCTGCCCACCTTCATCTCGCCTTGGATCGATGGGAAAAAGGCCGTGGATGCCGCCGGAGGCAACCTGACCAAGGAACAGGCCGTGTCCGTGGCCCAGCATGAAAAGGAGTGGGACGAAATCTTCGACGGTATCCACGACTATGTAGATGCCTGCGCCTTCCAGGACGGCCACATCGACTACGACGAACTGGACGCCTTCTTCAGCGTCAATAAAAAGCTGGCCGATAAATACGGTATGCAGTGCTGGACCAACGCCGAAAGCTTCGACCGCGACATGCCCATCCGCTTCCTGCCCATCAAGTTCGACAAACTGCGCATGAAGCTGGAGGCCGCCAAGCGCTGCGGCTACGACAAAGCCATCACCTTCGAATTCAGCCACTTCATGAGCCCGCAGAGCGCCTATGCCCAGGCAGGTCACCTCTACGACCGCTACAAGGAGTACTTCAACCTATAAACTATGACCCAAACCGAACGTCCGGGATACATCCTTTTCCTCTCCTTCGTCGCCGCCCTGGGCGGTATCCTCTTCGGCTACGACACCGCCGTCATCTCCGGCACCACGGACATCGTGAGCCAGCAGTTCCGCCTGGACGAACTGGCCACCGGATGGTACGTGGGCTGCGCCCTCATCGGCTCCATTATCGGCGTGCTGGTGGCCGGCCTGCTCAGCGACTTCCTGGGCCGGAAAAAGACCATGCTCATCGCCGCCCTCATGTTCAGCATTTCCGCCATCGGATGCGCTGTCTGTCAGGGATTTACAGACCTGGTCATATACCGCATGATCGGCGGTTTCGGCATCGGCGTGGTATCCATCGTCTCCCCTATCTACATCTCGGAAGTGGCACCGGCCGATAAACGCGGTACACTGGTTTCCATGTACCAGCTGGCCATCACCGTGGGCTTCCTCCTGGCCTATCTGATGAATTATCTGGTACTTAAGGGGGCCGATACCACTGCTACGGACCCTTCGCTGGGTTCCCGGATGTTCAACAACGAATACTGGAGAGGCATGCTGGGTTATGAAACCCTTCCGGACCTGCTCTTCCTGGTCCTGATTTTCTTCATTCCCGAAAGCCCGCGCTGGCTGGCCGTGCGCGGAGAACGGAAAGACAACAGCGATGAATGGAAAGCCCTTCGCGAACCCGGCATCCTTCTGGCGGTAATTGTAGGCGCGTGCATCGCCATCCTGGGCCAGTTCATGGGGGTCAATGCCGTACTGTATTACGGTCCCACCATCTTCAAGGACGCCGGCTTTGAGGATCCCCTTTTCTCCACCATCCTGGTGGGCGTCGTGAATATGCTCACCACCGTGATTGCCCTGCTGATCATTGACAAGGTGGGCCGTAAACAACTGGTCTGGTGGGGCGTAGGCGGCATGATCGTGTGCCTGCTCATGATCGGAATCTACTTCCTGCCCGCCACCCACTTGCCCACCGGCTTCAT
>CAMYWP010000224.1 GCA_947302825.1 uncultured Bacteroidales bacterium | reverse complement strand
CCTCTTACATAAATACAAAGAAGGTGACCAATAATCTCTTATTAGTCACCCTCTTTGTTCTTCTTCGGTGAGGAAGCGGGAGAAGGCGCGGAAGGTCTTTTCCGGCATTTTCTTGAAATCCAGCAGGACGAAGCCGTCCACGCAGTCGTTGAAATCCGGATCCACGTTGAAATGCAGGATATTGGCGCCGAAACTGATGTATTTTCGCATAAGGACGGGCAGGCGGAAGCGGCCGTCCGAGAGCGTGTGTATCAAGCGGTCCAGGTCGTCCACGGAGTGGCAGGCTGCCAAGAGCTGGTCCGGATCCACCCGGAGGAAATCCGGATGCAGGGGATGCGTGGGCAGCAGCAGTTCATCGGCCTCCGGGAGGGAGTGATTCTTGAGGATATAGTACTGGGCCAGGCTCTTGTAGAAGAGCGGGAGGTCGTTGGAAGTGCTCACGGGCCCAATGGCGTATTGCACGTCCAGGCGAACCGCTGCCGTGAGGATGCCGGACAACAACAATTTCAGGGTGGTGACGTCGCGCTGATAGCCCGGGGTCACAATGGTACGGCCCAGTTCCATGGCCTTGGGCAGGTAGGGGAGGATCCCCTCCTGGAACCGGAAGAGGGAGGAGGTGTAAAATGCGTTCTCCTTTTCCGGGCGGGCCATGAGTTCATAGCCCAAACCAATCCGATAGGCGCCGGCTATCTCCTGTTTTTGGACGTTCCAGATAATCAGGTGTTTATAATAGGTGTCGTAGATGTCGGTGTCCAGCGCTTTGCCGGAGCCTTCCCCTACGGCGCGGAAGACAATCTCCCGGAGCCGGGCCAGTTCGCGCAGGGTATGCGGGATATCGGAGGGGGAAGCCAGATAGCAGCGGTAGTCGCCGGATTCGAAGAGGATGCTCTGCGGAATGCGGGCCAGTTCTTCCCGATACAGTTGAGGATCTTCGGCCTGGGCAATGGGCTCCCGGGTCTCGGTGGGTGCAACGGGTGTTTCCGGTAAACAGCTGGCCTCCAATGCATAAGTGCGGTTGCGAAGGTACTTGCCCAGCGTATCTACGTCCATATCGGCCAGTTCCGCCGCCGGGATGGGCTTGCCGATACGCACCTGCACCACCGTCCCCTGCTTGTTGAAGAGTTCGTGGATGAGCCGCCCGGTGCGGAGCCGGCGGTGGATCTTGCCAAGAGCGTGGAAGTTGTCGGAGTTGGTGCCGTCGAAGTAAATGGGAATCACCGGCAGCCCTGACTTCTTGATAAGCTTGATGATATTGGCCGCCCAGGGCTTGTCTTCAATGACAGGTTCTTTGCCGATAGCCGTGCGGGCTCCTTTTTTCTGATAGGTGGCCACTTCACCGGCGGGGAAAAAGCCGATGGCGCCGCCTTCGGAGATGTGCCGGAGGGCCGCCCGGATGCTGTTGACGCTGCGGGCATCCTGTTTCCCGGAAAGGTTGTCCACCGGGAGGAAGCCTTCTTTGAGATTGGGAACCAGCGCCAGCAGGAAGGTGGTTAACAATTTGTAATCCTTGCGTTTACGAAGCACGGTGTCGCATAGGATCAGACCGTCGATGCTACCGAAATGGTGGTTGGAAACGGTAATGAAACCGCCTTCGGCCGGGATACGGTCCAACTGTCCTTCCGGGAGTTCATAACGCACGCCTACCTCTTCCAGCACATGCTTGGAGAAATCGGATGCATTGTCATCGGAATATTTGGCTTGGGTGGAATTGCATTTGTCAATTTCCAGCACTTTCATCACCAGGCGCGTAATGCCCGCGCCCAGTTTTCCTTTAAGCCCCAGCATGGCCTGGAGTTTCTCCCGGCTCATTACGGCTTCTTTTCTTTCCATAACTTATTGTGCAATAAAGGCGTAGGTGATGGTTCCCATCTGACGTGCCGGCGCAGAAGGGGAGGCAGAGAATTTCGAAAGCCGGGCGGCACGAACGGCGAAAGTGCGCAGGCAGTTATCGGCGGCCGATAGGTTGTCGTCCACCTTGGCGTTCACTACGTCGCCCCGGTTGTTTACGGTGATGATGACGGTGACCTCGCCGGCACCGTAGCAGCGGTAGGCGGGGATAGGAAGGTGCGAGGCGTTGCGCCCGTCCAGGTTCCAGGCCAGGACGGACGGTCCGCTGTAAGGACGTGGCTTTTCTTCCTGGTTCTGAGGCGTCTGATCCGGCTGCGTGGAGGCGAAGGCATCGGGGTCTTCCATCTGCTGCTTTTGTCCGTCTTTCAGCTCCTGGGCCAGCCGCTGGGCATCCTGGTAGAGTTTATCGGCGTCAATGCCTTTGTCGTCCTTAAGGGAGGCCCGGTCCACGGCGATATTCCGGACGCCGTTCTGCTGTTGGATGGCGGCGGCAGCGGCCAGCAGGCGTTCCAGGTCCAGTTCGGCCTTTTCCTGTAATTCGGCCTCCTGCTGCCTCCTTTCCATTTCTTCCTGTTGGGTAAAGTCCAGCACAAAGCTGTTCTCCCGCTTGATTTCGTATCCGATCCGGACGGCCAGCAAAACGATAATCACCGCAAGATGAACGCTTACGGTGATATAAAGTCCTACTTTCTGGTCCGGAGTCAGTTTCATTTCCTGTGTTTATTCTTTTTCTGGGAAAGAGCCTGTTCCACCGAGGTGGTGAGGATGTCGATGGCCACCTTGTAGTGTCCGCCCTGGGGACCGATGATATCTGCGTAGCGCTTGGACGGTTCAATGAACTG
>CAMYWP010000223.1 GCA_947302825.1 uncultured Bacteroidales bacterium | reverse complement strand
CAAAGAGGCCACGGCCGAACTCTTCCGCACCGTGGCCCCCAAGGTGGCCGATCGTCCCGGCGGATACCTCCGTATCCTGCACACCGGCTTCCGCAGCGGTGACGCTGCCGAAATGGTGCTGGTAGAACTGGTAGACTTCAACGAGGCCGCCCTTGCCGCCGGCAAGAAGGAAGCCAAGAAGAGCACCCGCCGCAGCCGCGCCAAGAAGGCCGAGGCTCCCGCAGAGGAAGCTCCCGCCGCCGAGGCTCCCGCCGCCGAGGCTCCCGCAGCAGAGTAAGCTGGAACCTAAACTTTTGACGCCCGACCTTATTCCAAGGCCGGGCGTTTTTTGTACCCTCCGGTACGGGATTCGATTTTTTTTCTTATATTTGGGAACTGTAACCACAGAAAAGACTAATTAATTCATAAAACACAAAACCATGTCAAAAAAAGGTAACAGCAGCATTATTGCTATTGTAGCGATGATCTTCCTGTTCGGTATGATCTCGTTTGTGACCAATCTGGCCGCTCCCATTGGCAATATCTGGAAGATGCAGCCCGGTATCGAGGGCTCCAACTTCTGGGGCATGATGGGTAACATGATGAACTTCCTGGCCTATGCCATCATGGGTATCCCGGCCGGTAAGATGCTCACCAAGTACGGCTATAAGAAAACGGCCCTCATCGCCATCGCAGTAGGCTTCCTGGGCGTTTTCATCCAGTTCCTTTCCGGTATCGTGGGCGTAGGCGGTAAGCTCGCCGGCCTTCCTGCCAACTTCTTCGTGTACCTGCTGGGCGCCTTCGTGGCCGGCTTCTCCATGTGCATGCTCAACACCGTGGTGAACCCCATGCTCAAGCTCCTGGGCGGCGCCCGTTCCAACCAGTACATCCAGATCGGCGGTTCCTTCAACTCCCTCATGGGTACCCTTACTCCCATGCTGGTGGGCGCACTCATCGGCACCCTCACCAAGGACACCCTGATCACCGATGTGAACCCCGTGCTGTTCCTGGCCATGGGTGTGTTCGCCTTCGCTTTCATCGTGCTCCTGTTCGTGGATATCAAGGATCCGGAAGCCGTGAAGGATTCTTCCCACGCTGTAAGCCCCATGAAATACAAGCACTTCGTGCTGGGCGTAATCGCCATCTTCGTGTATGTGGGTGTTGAGGTAGGTATCCCCGGAACCCTCAACTTCTATCTGTCAGACCCTGTGAAGGGTGCAGGTATGGATCCCGCCACAGCTGTTGCCATCGCCGGTTTCGTGGCCGGTACCTATTGGTTCCTGATGCTCATCGGCCGTCTCACCTCTTCCGTGATTTCCGGTAAGGTAAGCGCCCGTGCCCAGCTCACCACCGTGAGCGCCGTGGCCCTCATCCTCATCGTCCTGGCCATTATCCTGGGCAACTCCTCCATGGTTTCCATGCCCGTGTTCAAGGGACAGGGCTTCGGCATGGTGCAGGTTCCCATCGCAGCCCTGCTGCTGGTTCTCTGCGGTCTGTGCACTTCCGTGATGTGGGGTACCATCTTTGACCTCGCCTGTGAAGGTCTGGGTGCATCCACCAACCAGGCTTCCGGTATCTTCATGGCCATGGTAGTGGGCGGCGGTATCGTTCCGCTGGTCCAGAACGCCATCGCCGATGCTATCGGCTACATGCCCAGCTACTGGCTGCTGGCAGCCTGCGTGGCCTTCATCCTGTACTTCGCCGCCATCGGCTCCAAAGTGAAAAAAGCTTAATGAATTATGGCACAAGACTTAGTAATCGGTATTGACGTAGGCGGACAAACCGCCAAATGCGGCGTGGTAGACGCCCGCGGTAACATCATCGCCCAAACCGTCATCAGTTCGGAAAACACCACCAGCTCAGAGGAATTCGTGGCCACCCTGGCCGAAGCCCTGAACCGCATCATCGCGGAAGCCAAGGCCGAAGGCCGCATCCGCGGTATCGGCGTAGGTATCCCCAACGGTAACTTCTACACCGGCATGGTGGAGAATGCCGTGAACCTCACCTGGGCCCGGAGCGGCAACATTCCTTTCGCCAAAATGCTGCAGGAGCAGATGAACGGCATCCCGGTGTCCCTTACCAACGACGCCAATGCCGCCGCCATGGGTGAAATGACCTACGGCGCCGCCCGCGGTATGAAGAATTTCATCATGATCACCCTGGGCACCGGCGTGGGCTCCGGTATCGTGATTAACGGAGAGGTGGTGTACGGCCACGACGGCTTTGCCGGCGAACTGGGCCACACCTGCGCCGTCCGTCACAACGGCCGCCACTGCAATTGCGGCAAGTTCGGCTGCCTGGAAACCTATGCCAGCGCCACCGGCGTGGCCCGTACGGCCCGCGAATGGCTGGATATGACCGACGAACCTTCCCTGCTGCGCAGCCTGGATAACATCAAGTCCAAAGATGTGTACGAAGCCGCCAAGGAAGGGGATAAACTGGCCCTCCGCGTGTTCGATTTCACCGGCCGCATCCTGGGTGAGAAATTCGCCGATTTCATCGAGTTCTCCGCTCCGGAAGCCATCGTGCTCTTCGGCGGTCTGGCCCGTGCCCGCGAATTCCTGGAGGAACCCATCCTCAAGGCCATGAACGAGAATGTGATTCCGCTCTGGCGCGGCAAGGTGAAGCTGGTCTTCTCCTCGCTCAAGGAGTCCGACGCCGCTATCCTGGGTGCTTCGGCCCTGGCCTGGGAACTGTAAATAATGTCAATGAAACGTACATTACTTTTGGGAGCGCTGGCCATGGCTGGCGCTCTCTTTATGTCCTGCAAGCAGAAGACGGCATACG
>CAMYWP010000222.1 GCA_947302825.1 uncultured Bacteroidales bacterium | reverse complement strand
TGGAGGCGATGCGCACCGGCGTCCCGTCCATCATCTCCAAGCAGTCCGGCGCCGCAGAAATCCTGCACTACGCCTTCAAGATCGACTTCTGGGACGTGGACGCCATGGCCGATGACATCCATGCGCTCCTGAGTTATCCGGCCCTGGCCGATTTCAGCGCCCGCATGGGCTTCGACGAGGTGAACGCCCTCAAATGGAACGGCGCCTGCGCCAAGATGAAAAAAGTTTACGAATCAGTAATTAAATAGATATTATGGCAACCAAGAGCATCTGCCTGTATTTCCAGGTCCATCAGCCCACCCGGCTCCGCCTGTACCGCTTTTTCGATATCGGCAAGGATTCGCACTATTACGACGACTTTGCCAACCGCACCATCCTGCGCCGCATCGCCCAGAAGTGCTACCTCCCGATGAACCAGCTCATGCTGGAGCTCATCAAACAGAACAAGGGCAAGTTCAAGATTGCCTATTCCATCTCCGGCAGCGCCCTGGAGCAGTTCCAGCGTTTTGCCCCGGATGTGATCGAGAGTTTCAAGGCCCTGGCCGCCACCGGCAAGGTGGAATTCCTGGCGGAAACCTATTATCACTCCCTGGCTTCCCTGGCCAGCGAGTCCGAGTTCCGTCACCAGGTGACCAAGCATGCCGCCAAGATTGAAGAGATCTTCGGCGTGAAGCCCACCGCTTTCCGCAACACGGAGCTCATCTATTCCAACGGCATCGGCGAAATGGTGTATGACATGGGCTATAAGACCATGCTCACCGAAGGCGCCCGCCACATCATGGGTTGGAAGAGCCCCAATTACGTGTACACCGGCGAAACCCAGCCCAAGCTCAAGCTCCTGCTGCGCAACTACGGCCTCTCCGACGACATCGCCTTCCGCTTTGTCCATCAGCCCGTCACCGCAGAGCAGTTCGTGGAGAAGATGAAGGAGAACGCTCAGGAAGGGGACATCGTGAACCTGTTCATGGACTACGAAACCTTCGGCGAACACCAGGGTGCGGAAAGCGGCATCTTCGACTTCATGAAGGCCCTGCCCGCCGCCGTGATCAAGGACGGCACCTTCGGTTTCGTAACGCCCACCGAGGCCACCAAGAAGGTGAAGCCCGTGGCTGATATTTCCGTGGAGGATCCCATCTCCTGGGCCGATGAGGAACGCGACCTCACCGCCTGGCTGGGCAACGAGCTCCAGAACGAGGCCTACAAGAAGGTGTATGCCATGACGGAGAAACTCTCCATCGTGAACGACGTGGAACTGTGGGAAGACTTCGGCCATCTCCAGGAGAGCGACCATTTCTACTACATGTGCACCAAGTTCTTCTCCGACGGGGAAGTGCATAAGTATTTCAACCCGTACGACACCCCGTACGAGGCCTTCATCAACTATATGAACGTGATTTCCGACTTCCAGATCCGCCTGGACGAAAAACGGGCGGCCCTCGACGTGAAGGAGACGGTAGTAGAGGAGTTGGGCAAGTCGAAGCGGAAGAAGAAATAATCCATGACAAAGAAAAAGACCCTCCAGCCGGACTATTTGTTCGAGGTTAGTTGGGAAGTCTGCAACAAGGTGGGCGGCATCTATACGGTTGTCGCCACCAAGGCTCTTTATCTGCAGTCCCAGTTGGGACGCCGTCACATCTTTATCGGACCGGACGTGTGGATGCACCGCGCCGGCAACCCGGATTTCCTGGAAGATCCCATGCTGTACCGTTCCTGGAAAGCCCAGGCTGCCAGCGAGGGGCTGGTGTTCCGAGTGGGCCGGTGGAACATCCCCGGCAAGCCCGTGGCCATCCTGGTGGACTACAAGCAGCATCTGCCCCAGGCCGATAACATCCTCAAGGGACTGTGGGAGGATTTCGGCGTAGATTCCATCTCCGGCAACTGGGATTATAAGGAATCGGCCGTGTTCGGCGTGCTGGCCGGCCGCGTGATTGAGAGCTTCTACAACTACAACCTCAAGGGCGGCGAAAATGTGGTGGCCCAGTTCCACGAGTGGCAGACGGGATCCGGTATCCTGCACCTGAAGAAGAGCGGTGTCCCCGTGGCCACCGTCTTCACCACCCATGCCACCATGATGGGCCGCTGCCTGGCCGGCAACAACCTGCCGCTGTACAACAACCTGAGCCAATATGACGGCGAGGAAATGGCCCGCCGCTTCAATGTTACGGCCATCTATTCGCTGGAAAAGAAATCGGCCCAGAATGCCGATGTCTTTACCACGGTGAGCGACATTACGGCCAAGGAATGCGCCCAGTTCCTGGGCCGCCCCGTGGATGTGGTGACGCCCAACGGTTTCGAGAACAGCTTTACGCCGGCTTCGGACGAGGATTACAAACGCCTGCACGATGCAGCGCGCGACCGTCTGGTGGAAGTGGCCACGGCCATGAGCGCGGAGGAAGTGCCCTCCAACTCTGTTTTTATCGGCATCGGCGGACGTTACGAATTCCGGAACAAAGGTATCGATGTGTTCATCGACGCCCTGTCCCAGCTGAACAAGTCCGATTACCAGGGACGCGGCATCCAGGCTTTCATCATGATTCCTTCCGGCCATCATGGCGCGGACAAGGAGGTGGCGGCCAAACTCTCCGGCGAGGGGAATTCCCAATACCAGACCCAGGTGTCGCACTACCTGATGAACGCTGATTACGATATGGTTACCGGCGCCCTGAGGGAGAAAGGTTTGACCAACGCGCTGGGCGACAAAGTGAAGGTGTATTTCATCCCTTCCTATCTGAACGGCGACGACGGGATCTTCAACATGCCTTACTACGACCTGCTGTGCGGTCTGGACCTGGCCTTGTTCCCGT
>CAMYWP010000221.1 GCA_947302825.1 uncultured Bacteroidales bacterium | reverse complement strand
AGACAGCCCTGGCCGGCGAAATATTACCCACTATGAGGGCCGAGTCTATCAGTTCCAGGGAACGTTCCGGCTCGGTCTGATAATGGGCCATGGCCCTCTCCACTGTATAAAGGGAATCTGCCTGTTTAGGAGAAACGGCAGCGGCGAAAAGGCAGGTTAAGCTTAATATAATATGGCTTAGAATCAACTGTATTGTCTATTTGCGTGGTTTTTCATTGCAAATATAATGATTCAATACAAATTGTCCCACCCCTCGCAAGGACAAATTGTCCCATATGCGGGACATTTTGTCGGAACGGCTATTTAATACGATAAAACGCCATAAAAACGAAGTTCGGCAACAAAAAATCGCTTTTTGTTGCCGAACAGTTTCAGTCTGAAAGGAATCAGAATCCGCCAGGGCCGCCGAAGCCACCGCCGGGGCCGCCAAAGCCGCCACCAGGGCCACCCATACCGCCGGGACCTCCGAATCCGCCGCCAGGACCACCCATGCCGCCCTGATACTGGCGCTCACGGGACTGACGCTCGCGGTCTTCCTTCTTACGGTCCTTGCTATAGGCCTTGTACTGCTCCTTGGTAAGGATATCCTTCAAGGCCTTGTCAAATTCCTTCTGGGCCTTGTTGCGGTCCTGCCGGAGCTCTTCCATCTGCTGCATGCGCTCCTGCATCTGGGTCATCATCTGTCTGCGCTCTGCATCGGTCATGTTCTGGAAGTCCGGACGCTCTCCATTCTGATCCCCGAAGGAGGGCATCTTCATATTCAAACGGGAAACCAGACCTTCCAGGATGGGACGGATCTGCTCTTCCTGCTCTACGGTGATGTCGTAGTTGTCAATCAACTGATTGATCTTGTTGGCAATGTATGCACTGTCGGTCACCTGTTCCGGCATCTGGAACTGAGGAGCCTGTCCGTTACCGCCGGGGTATCCGCCACCGGGATAACCACCACCGGGGTAGCCGCCCGGCTGGGCCTGCAGATTGACGGCGCACAGCATCATGGCTGCCGCTACCCAAACAAAAAACTTTTTCATATGTGACACAATTTAAAAGGTTTTAACCATCTCAAACATCACCTTAGACACCTAAAGGGCCTTTTAGTTTAACCACGGGGACAAAAAAGCCGCCCTTTCCGCGCTCCAGGAAGTTTCCTGCCACATGGCGTGGCCGCAGGTGGGGACACAGAAGAAGCGCCTTTCCTCCGTGCCTAAATTGTTATAGATGGAAAAATTGGTATGCGGCGGGCAGGTGGGATCCTGCAGGCCGAAGGCCATATATACAGGGCAGCTGATGCGGGACGCGAAATTCTTTACGTCGAAATAGGACAGCATGGTGAACAGTTCCTCCCGGTCCAGTCCCTCGGCATCGGAGGTTTCCAGCACCTCGTGCACGGGCCACCACACTATGCGGGCATAGTCCCGGTAATCGCCCAGGAAAGGAACGGCGGGGGCGATGGCCTTGATGCGGCTGTCCAGCGCGGCCGATATAAAGGTGAAGGCGCCGCCCTGGCTTTCGCCCGAAGCCACCAGGCGCTCCGGATCGGCCTTTTCCATGGAGGCGGCAAAATCCACGGCACGCTTTACATCGGCGAACGCGCCTCTATAATAGAAGGTCTCCTTGCTGGAGAGGCCACGGTCTATCCAGCGGTCCTGGCCGTTTTTGAAGATGCCCTGGTCCCTCACGCTCACCAGGAAGTCTATCTGCTCCGGCGCGGCGGAAGGGTCAAAATAATAGGGCTCTGCGCCATAACCCATGTACTGGATGTGCACGGGATATTTCCCATCGGCCACGGGGATGGAGACGATGCCGCCCGCCACGGCGCCGCCCCAAGAGGCATAACGGACCTGGTAGCAGGTGCGGAGCTCGTTGGAGTACTCCGGCATCAGCGTGTATCCCGGCTCCAGGGGGATGGCCGATAACTCCGTGAGCGTCTGCGTCCAGAAGGCATCGAAGTCCGGCTGGGCGTCGGAGGGAGAAAGGACCTTGTCGGGCCGGACGCCTATGTTGAAGCGGACGGAATCCCTGATGCGCACCTCATAGAAGCCGGGTTCCAGCGCCCCCAACTTGATTTTGAATGTACTGTCCGGCGCAATAGTAATCTGCTGATTCAGGATTACTTCCGGCTTCTCATCCATCAGGGAAAGGTCTTTCACCAGATGGAAACTGGCCGGCCCGGGAGCGGCCTCTACTTTGGTGACGAGGGTATAGGGGGCCTTGCCCAGGAACAGCCAGCCCAGGTCCGGCTCACTCACGCCGGTGGCGGGTTCCGTGTGACGGGAGCAGGCCAGGAGGGCCACAAGGCCCAGCAGGGAGAAGAATAGTCTACGCATATCGTTAGTTTTCCCAAAGATACAACTTTGGAGCGGTTTAATAGGGGGAAATTTGGTTTTTATGAAAGAAATACCTACTTTTACAAAGTTTTTCCGCAAGTAAGGTATTAATTAAATAGTGTACAAACCATTTAAAAACTAACTTCATTATGAAAAAAATCATTGCTATTCTTGCAGTTGCCATCATTGGCATGAGCATGGCCGTAAAGGCTAACGCCATTGAGGATCAGTGGTCCAAGGGCACCATGGTCGTCTCCGTCCTGGGCGGTATCGACCCTTGGTATGGCAGCATCGCTTTCGGTGGCATCGGTGCATTCGACTATGTACTGGTGGACAGCTGGTGGAAAGGTCACTTCACCGTTGGTGGTCAGGTGGGCTTCGAGGCCAACAAGTATTGGAAGACCCTCAGCGCCGCTCCCCGTGTAACTTACGGTCTCAATATCACCGAAAAATTTGAGGTTCACGTAGGTTTCGCCGCCGAGCGCGAACTCCGCGGGATATACGGCACGCCCCACCACCTCGACCT
>CAMYWP010000220.1 GCA_947302825.1 uncultured Bacteroidales bacterium | reverse complement strand
GTAATCGGCCAGGGAAGCCAGCTGATAGTCGCTCAGCAGACCATCGGCCCGAACGGTCTTTTCGTTAATCCGGATGCGTCGTCCGGCCCGGGCTTCCAGGCGTTCCATCCAGTATTCGTCCACTTGTTCCTCGGAACTGGCACCCGACAGATAGCGGGCCGCCCGGAGGATTTCTTCGTCCTGCGCCCAGGCCCATCCGGTGGCTGTCAGCAGGCTCATCAACATACAAATCATCCGTCTCATACCTGCAAGTTACCCATGTAATCTCATAGAACATAGTCCTTGTTGATAAGTTGTGTTGTTTCAGGTGATTTTTTGCGTGTTTTTTATTATTTTTGTAGAATAAACACTGGAACGATGGAAAAAATCACTTTACACGACAAAACATTCCGGCTTTTCATTCCTAATCAAGACATTGAAAAGGCCATCGATGCCGTGGCTCTACAGCTTAACCAAGACTATGCAAACTGCACCGACGAGAATCCCGCCATCCTGCTTTGCACGCTCAACGGCGCCGTAATCTTTGCGGCCGAACTGCTCAAGCGGGTGAACTTCCCGCTGGTACTCAAAGCCTGCAAACTCTCCTCGTACGAGGGAACCTCTTCCACCGGCGTGGTCAAGACGGAAGTCCCCCTGCCCAAGAACCTGGAAGGCAAGCGCGTGATCATCGTGGAAGACATCGTGGATACAGGCAACACCATCGTGGCCATGACGGAGCAGCTGCGCCAGAAGAACGTAAAGGATGCCCGCGTCTGCACCCTGCTGCTCAAGAAAGACGTGTACAATAAGGATGTGAAACTGGACTACGTAGCCATGGAGATTCCCAACCGCTTTATCGTGGGATTCGG
This sequence comes from uncultured Bacteroidales bacterium, assembly GCA_947302825.1. Taxonomy (GTDB): domain Bacteria; phylum Bacteroidota; class Bacteroidia; order Bacteroidales; family UBA932; genus Cryptobacteroides. The sequence continues at coordinate 2,009 of CAMYWP010000220.1, read as the reverse complement.
CCTGGACTACGATGAACTGGGACGCAATATCAAGGACATCTATGTTTTAGACGACTAAGCCATGAAGTACTACATTCTCTTTGGCCCTCCGGGCGCCGGGAAAGGCACCCAGGCCGGTTCCATGGTGGAACGCTACCATCTTTGCCATCTGTCCACCGGCGAGCTGCTGCGCAACGAGATTGCTGCCGGCACGGAGCTGGGAAAAAAGGCCCAGGCCCTCATCGAAACCGGCAATCTGGTCCCGGACGAAGTAGTGGAAGGCATGATCGAAGCCAAATTCCGCAGCACGGGCGGCGTAAACGGTTTCCTGCTGGACGGTTTCCCCCGTACCATCGCCCAGGCCGAGGCCCTTGACCGGATGCTGGAGAATACGCTGGAATCGGTTACCGCCTGCATTTCCATCATGATTCCGGACACCCTGATCCAGGAACGGATAGCCGGTCGTGCCGCCGTGGAAGGAAGAGCCGACGACGCACGCCCCGAAGTGGTGGAAAACCGCATCAAAACCTACCACGCCAAAACCGAACCCCTCATCGAGTACTACCGCAAAGCCGGCAAGTATCAGGAGATTGACGGGGTAGGCACCATCGAAGAGGTGCGCGAGCGCATTTTCGCCGTGATGGACCGCTTCTAATACAAGACCCATGCATCGAATCTTCCTCCCCCTGTATCATTTCTTCAAGGGTCATAAGGCCCTTATGTATCTCGTTCTGCTGGCCAGTACGTTCGTTTTCGGCTGGTACGGCTATAAGCTTCAGTACGAAGAAAACATCGTGAAGCTGCTGCCCCGTTCGTCCACGGACAACGAGATGGCTTTCAGCGAAATCGGCCTGAAAGACAAGGTTTTCCTGCAGCTTACTTCGCGGGATACACTTTCTCCTGTGGGTACGGACCGCATGGGAGAAGCCATGGAGGCTTTCTGTAACCTCCTGGAACAAAAGGACAGTTCCACCCATTACTTCACCGGCATTTTCTGCAAGTTGGACGCCGACCTTGGCCTATCGGCCCTGGACTATGCCCTGACGCACCTGCCCACCTTTGTGGATACTTCCTGGTACAAGGAACTGTTGCCTTCCCTCACCCGTGAGGCCATCGACGCCCAGATGAGTGAGAACTATCGGATCCTGGAGGAAGATGAAACCGGCGAGGCTAGCCAGATGGTAGCCATGGACCCGCTGAACATGCGGGAAAAGCTGCTGGGTTCCATTCTGGGCAGCGGACAGTCCATCGGGGGTGTCACCATGGTTAATGGCCATCTCTTCTGCCCCGACAAAACGGTAGCACTGGCCTATTTAGCCCCGGCTTTCAGCGGACTGGACTCCGGAGTCGGCACCCGGATGGTGAACATGATTAACAAGACGGCCCGGGAATTCGAAGCATCCAATCCGGATATCCGCATTCTCTTCCACGGAACGCCCGTGGAAAGCGTCTCCAATGCAAGCACCATCAAGCACGACCTGATCTGGACCATCGGCCTTTCCCTGCTCCTGATCCTGATCATCATGCTCATGAGCTTCCACAAGTTCTCTTTCATCTGGCAGCAGGTGGTACCTGAGGACTACGGTTCTTTCTTTGCCCTGGCCTGCATGTACTGGATCAAGGGAACCATGTCGTTCATGGCACTGGGTCTTAGCGCCATTGTGCTGGGCGTAGCCATCAGCTACTGCCTGCACATGCTCATCCACTATTACTATGTGGGCGATACGGAAAAACTGCTCCGCGACGAAAGTACGCCCGTCTTCCTGGGCTGCATCACCACCGTGGGCGCCTTCATGGGCCTCATTTTCACGGAAAGTGAACTGCTGAGGGATTTCGGCCTGTTTGCCACTTTCGCCCTGATCGGCAATACTTTCTTTGCCCTGGTTTTTCTCCCGCATTTCCTGCATCCGGGACAGATCAAATTCAAGCGCACCCACGGCTTCCCGCTGGTGGAACGCATCAACATCCTCCCCTGGGACCGCAACAAGTGGATTATCGGTACCATGCTGGTACTCTTCGTTATCGGCATT
>CAMYWP010000219.1 GCA_947302825.1 uncultured Bacteroidales bacterium | reverse complement strand
ATCCAGGACATCATATTGCTGTGCACTGAGTACGATGCAGGAAAACAGGATTCCTGCACAAATGGTTATTAGTTGTTTCATAGCCATCAAAGATAGCTATTTTTTCGGGAAAGTGCTATGGGTGCGGGCGAGGAAGCAGGCGATGGTGTTTTTCATAAGCATGGCGATGGTCATGGGACCCACGCCGCCGGGGACAGGGGTGATCCAGGAGGCAACAGGTTGGGCCGATGCAAAGTCCACGTCGCCGCAGAGTTTGCCTTCCTCGTCGCGGTTCATTCCCACGTCGATGACCACGGCGCCGGGCTTGATCATGTCGCCGGTGATGAGTTTGGCTTTGCCCACGGCCAGCACCAGAATGTCGGCGGTGCGGCACACGGCGCCCAGGTCGGCGGTGCGGGAATGGGCGATAGTGACGGTAGCGTGACGGTCCAGCAGCAGTTTGGCCACGGGTTTGCCCACAATGTTGCTGCGGCCCACCACCACGGCCTGTTTGCCCTTGAGTTCCACGCCCACGCTGTCTATCAGACGCATGATGCCGGCGGGGGTGCAGGGCACGATGCAGTCCTTGCCCAGCCACAGGCCCGCTACGTTGCCGGGGTGGAAGCCGTCCACATCCTTCTCCCGGGCGATGGTGTCAATCACCTTTTCCTCGTCAATGTGCTTGGGCAGGGGCAGTTGCACCAGGATGCCGTCCACCAGCGGGTCGTTGTTCAAGGCCGATATCTGCTCCAGCAGGGCGGCCTCGGAAATATCGGCCGGCAATTCCACCAAGCGGGATTCCATGCCGGTGTAGGCGGCTGCCTTCACTTTGTTGCGGACATAGACCTGGCTGGCCGGGTTCTCTCCCACGATGATCACCACCAGGCAGGGCTTGCGGCCATATCGGGCTTCCAACACAGGCACTTCGGCCTTTACTTCGTCTTTGACAACCTGGCTTAATGCCTTTCCATCAATGATGTTTCCCATATTATTCAAATGCTATATGTGCGATGTCGTTTCTGTAGAATAAATTGTCACACTGGATTTTAGCCACTTCGCTGTACACTTTGCGGCGGGCATCGGCCAGATCCGAACCGCCGGAGACCACCATCAGGACGCGGCCGCCGTTGGTGAAGAATTCCCCGTTGCGGCAGGCGGTTCCCATGTGGTAGACCTGGGCTTCCACCTGCTCCAGGCCACGGATTTCATAGCCTTTCTCATAGTGGCCCGGATAGCCTTTGGAGGCCAGGACCACGCCCAGAGTTACGCCATCGGCCCATTCCGGCTGTGAAACCGGCCGGCCCAGCGCCACCCCCTCGAAGATCTCATAGATGTCGCTTTTGAGCAGGGGCAGCACCACCTCGGTCTCGGGATCCCCGAAGCGTGCGTTGAACTCAATCACCTTGATGCCCTGGGGCGTCTTCATCAGACCGCCGTAAAGGACGCCGGAAAGGGGCAGTCCTTCGGCCACCATGGCCTCTGCCGCCTTGCACAGAATCTGCTCGTAGGCAAACCGGCGGTCTTCTTCCGTGAGGAAAGGCAGGCCGGTATAGGCGCCCATTCCGCCCGTATTGGGACCTTTGTCGCCGTCGAAAGCGCGTTTGTGGTCCTGGGACAGCGGCATGGGGTAAACGCGGGAACCGTCCACAAAGCAGAGGAAGGAGAATTCCGGACCGGTGAGGAAGTCTTCCACCACCACCTTTCCCTGGCCGAAAGTCTTGTCCAGCAGCATATCGGCCAGCGCCTTGCGGGCTTCATCCACATCCTGGGCAATCACCACGCCTTTGCCGGCGGCCAGGCCGTCGTACTTCAGGACGGCGGGGAAAGGACGGGCCGATACATAGGCGAGTGCCTCCTCAAAGTCCGAAAAACTGCGGTAGGCGGCCGTGGGGATACCGTACCGGGCCATTAGTTCTTTGGCGAACTCCTTGGAACTTTCGATGGCCGTAGCCGCCCGCGTATGGCCGAAAATGGCCAGCCCGGCGGCGCGGAAGGCATCCACGATGCCGGTCGCCAGCGAAGCTTCGGGCCCCACAACCGTCAGATCCACCTTGTTTTCCAGGGCGAAAGCCTTCAATCCCTCTACATCCGTATCCTTCAGCGGCACGTTGATGGCCTGCTCCCCGATACCGGCATTGCCGGGGGCGCAGTAAATCCTGGACACCTGCGGAGAACGGCTCAGGGCATCCACGATGGCATGCTCGCGGCCACCGCTGCCAACGACCAAAACAGTTTTCATATCCTAATGTTTGAAATGACGGACTCCGGTGAAGAGCATGCAGATGCCCAGTTCATCGGCCTTCTTGATGGCGTCGGCGTCACGGATGCTGCCGCCGGGCTGCACAATCACGGTTACACCGTATTGGGCGGCCAGGGCCACGGTGTCGTCGAAGGGCAGGAAGCCGTCCGAGGCCAGGATAAGCCCTTCCGTGAAACCGGCATTCTTGGCTTCTTCCAGGGCAATGAGGGCCGATCCTACACGGTTGGTCTGACCGGCGCCAATGCCGATGGTATGGTTGTCGCGGACCACGGCAATGGCGTTGGATTTCACGTGCTTGACGATCTTCCAGCCGAAATTGGCATCGGCCAGCTGGGCCTCCGTGGGCTTCACCTGGGTTACGCACATTTCGGGGGTCACTTTCTCTACCTGGGTGTCCAGCTGCTGGGATAGCAGACCGCCGTTCACGCTGATGTACTGGGGAATGACGGCCTGGCTGCGGGTCATATCCACCTGCATCACGCGCAGGTTCTTCTTGGAGGAAAGGATCTCCAGGGCTTCGGGGGTGTAGGAAGGGGCGATCACAATCTCCAGGAAGATGGGCTTCATGCCCAGGGCTACCTCGGCGGTGAGTTCGCGGTTCACGCCCACGATGCCGCCGTAGATG
>CAMYWP010000218.1 GCA_947302825.1 uncultured Bacteroidales bacterium | reverse complement strand
GTTCGGCCGCTTGTATATCCATCCCACCAAGAATCCCAACGTGAGCTTTGCCCTGGACCTGGTGAGCACCACGCCGGACGGAACGCTCACGCCCAGCCGGGAAACCAATCTGGACATTCCCCAGGGCCGATGGGTGCAGGTGCTCTGGGAGATAGACTATTATCCGCGGGACAGCATACTGCGCTTTGAGATTTGCCAAACCTGCACCGGCTATGACCGGGAAATAGGGGAACAGTACGTAACTATCGACTTCGATGACCTGGAACTGCAGAAGGTAGAGGCCGATCATTATGAAGGCTGGGACCTTCCCGCCGGCGAAATCGTTTTCTCGCATGTGGGGTATAGGCCGGCCGATAAAAAAGTGGCCCTGGCTGCAGCGGGAGATGCCAATACGTTTTCCCTGCTGAACCGGCGGGGAAAGAAAGTATGGGAGGGCGATGTGCAATGGGTGCAGCAAAAAGGCAACTGCTTTGCCAGTCTGGATTTCAGCGCTTTCCAACAGCCCGGTAAGTATACTATCCGTTACGGAGACGCTGTCTCTCAGTCGTTTACCATTGGAGAAGAGATTTGGCAGCAACCGCTGAAAGCGGCCGTAAACTTCTATTATCACCAGCGCTGCGGGTATCCCGTCGAGGGCATCCACGGCGTCTGCCATCAGGATGTACTGGGTTTCTATGGGAATGAAGTCAAGACCGTGAACGGCGGCTGGCACGATGCCGGCGACCTTTCCCAAGGGGCCTGGCGCACGGCCTATGCCAGCTATGCGCTCCTGGAAGCCGGGGAGACGGAGGAAGCCGCCTGGGGCGTGGCCTGGCTACTCAAGACCCGCTTTGCCGATGGCCGTCACATGAGCTGGTCCACGGTGCGTATGTATACCGATGGGGAAATGGGTACGCCGGACGATGTAGTGAGTCCGGCATCGTACAATCCCTGGGAACTCTTCCTTACTTCGGCCGTGTTCTCCAAGGCGGGAAAGGAAAAGGCTGCTGTGGAGGACTGGGAGGCGGCTATGCGGGCATCGGCGTGGGAAGACGCCAACTATCTGGAGGCTTCCTGGGGTGCGGTGGCATCGGCCTTTTTATATGAAAGGGATGGACAAATCCGCTACCGGGATGCCGCTTTGCTCTTTGCCCATCTGCTTTTCAGATGTCAGGAACAGGAGTTTGTGGACGGCTTGCCTTACGCCGGCTATTTCTATACGAATACCCGTCGCCAGGGCCTGGTGCAGGACCATCATGCAGCTTTCAATGAGGCGCCCATGCTGGCCCTGAGTGAGCTAAGCCGTGTTTTCCCGGAATTATCGGCCCCCTTGAAGGCGGCGGCACGGCTTTATCTGGACGCTTATCTGAAGCCCGGTAGCCAACTATCGGCCCCTTATCATCTTTTGCCGGCCGGCATTTTCAGAAGGGCCGATATGCGCACCCCGGACGACCTGGCACAGTACGAAGCCGGCACCCGGATTAACGAGCATTACGCCATCCGCACCTTCCCCATCTGGAAGAACCACGTTTTCCATGGCGCCACGAACTTCCATCTCTCGCAAGCCTGGGCGCTGGCCGTAGCCGCCAAAATGTTGGAAGACAAGGAGGCTCTGGAATTGGTACAGGAGCAGCTGGAATGGACGCTGGGGCGCAATCCTTTCGGCGCCAGCCTCATGTACGGTGTGGGCTATAATTATGCGCCCAATTTCGTTTACTGCACCAAAAACGTGACGGGGGCCATTCCCGTGGGTGTGGACTGCTTCCGGAACGACGAACCGTTCTGGAACGGGACCGCCAACGCCACTTCGCACGAAGTTTGGGTAGAGCCGGTTTCCCGTTTTGTGGGCACCCTGGCTACTTATCTGTCAATTCAATAATGCACTATGGATAGAAGAGATTTCATCAAAGTTTCCGGAGCGGCGGCCGCAGGCGTGGCGCTGGCTTCGTGCGTTCCCGTTTCCTCCTCGGAGGCCAAGGGTCATTTCAGGCTTACGCAGATTTCATCGGCCACAGACACCATCGGCGAATCCTATCTCATGCAGACCAAGGGCGGCAAGGTAATTATGGTGGACGGCGGATATGCCTCCGACGTGGAAAAGCTCCGCGGTCACCTGGCCAAGGCGGGGAACCACGTGGACCTGTGGTTTATCACGCATCCGCACGAGGACCACATGGAGGCCCTGGCCACCATCCTGAACGACCCCCAGGACATCACCATTGACAAGGTGATCTATTCCCGCCTGCCGGACGAGTTCCTGAACTGCGAACCGGGCAGCGGCGTAGAGGCCCGGAAGTACTACCGCGCCCTGGACGACTTCATGGACGGAACCGACTTCATCAACGTGCATCAGACGGGCCGGCGCTTCGATATCGACGGCGTGGGCATCATGATTCTGAGCGTGGCCGATATGAGCCTTCCCGTGAAGCATTTCAACGAGCAGTCCATGATTATCCGCATGTGGGACGACAGCAAGAGCGTGGTATTCCTGGGCGATGCCGAAGTGCATCGCGGCGACAGCGTGCTGGCTCAGTACAAGGAGTATCTGGACTGCGATTACCTGCAGATGGCGCACCATGGCCAGAACGGTTGTTCGGAGGAGTTCTACAAGGCCATCAACTTCCGCGCCTGCCTGTGGCCCACCCCCAGCTGGGTATGGGCCCCTTCGCCGGAAAACACCTGGCTCAAAACCTGGGACACCCGCCGCTGGATGGACGAAAAAGGCATCACGGAACACCACGCAAGCTGCGAGGAAATAGATTGGGTACTGGAATAGTACCCTTTTTACTTTGCTTTTGTGGGGGAAAAAACCTATATTTACGAGAATTAATGGAATTAATAACTTTCACAAATGCGAAAGTTACCAACGATAGAGCCCTGAAAGGGCG
>CAMYWP010000217.1 GCA_947302825.1 uncultured Bacteroidales bacterium | reverse complement strand
GACCTTTTGAATGCCATTCAAACGCTCTACCAACTGAGCTAATACCCCGTTTGTGGACTGCAAAGGTAGATACTTTTTTTGAAATTGCAAAGGTTTGGCAGAATTTTTTGCAAAAAAGTTTAGCGGGAGCCCAGGTAGAGCATAATCATACTCACAAAGACCAGGGCCAGGTCAAAGGCCTTGGCCTTGATATTCTGTTCTTTCAGCAGGAAGGCGCCAATCAGGAAGCTCACGAGCACGCTGCCGCGGCGGATCATCGAGATGACCGAAATGAGCGCTCCGGGCTGTCCCAGGGCCTGCAGGTAGGCGTAATCGGCCGCGCAAAGGAAGATGCTGATGAGGGGAATGGACCAGCGCCATTGGAAGGGGGTGGTGGCAGAGCGATGGGGCGCCCAGAAAATCGCCAGGATTACACTCATAAACACAAACTGGTAGAGTGTATACCAACTCAGCACCTGCAGATTATCTAGGCCCAGCCCGCTTTCCGGAGACATCAGGAACTTGTCGTAGAGTCCGCTCAAAGCTCCCAGCAGAACGGCTACGATCAGGCACCAGATCCAGCGGTTGTGCCGGAAGTCAATGCCTTCCCGTTTGCCGGAGGAGCGCATCAGGAAATACGCGATGATGGCCGTCCCGACACCCAGGCTTTGCAGCAGGTTCAGCCGCTCTCCGAACAACAGCACGGCTCCCAGCAATACAAGCACCGGGCGGGTGGCGTTCAACGGTCCCACGATGGTGAGCGGCAGGTGCTTCATGGCAAAGTATCCGGCCAGCCAGGAAGAGAGCACGATGGCGCTCTTCAGAAGGATCCACCGTTGCACTTCCCAGGAGCCAAAGCCCGTCCGGAATAGCAGGGGACTCAACAGCAAAGTGGAAACCAGCGTATTCAGGAACAGTACCGGAATAACGGCATTGTCCCTGAGCGACAGCTTCTTGCAGGAGTCATAGCAGCCCAGGAAGGCTGCGGAAACAAAGGAAAGCAACCACCACATAACACAAACAGGCGGCAAATATACAAAAAATCGCTATATTTGTAAGTTAGATATGAGAATCGTCGCCGATACCAATATTCCCTTCCTGAAAGGGGTGCTGGAACCCTACGCAGATGTAGTGTACCTGGACGGCCGGGCTATTGACCAGGCCGCCATGCGGGATGCCGATGCCCTGATCATCCGCACCCGTACTAAATGCAATGAGGCTAGCCTCCAAGGCTCCCGCGTGCAGTTCATCGCCAGCGCCACCATCGGCATGGATCATATCGACCTTCCCTGGTGCAAGGAACATGGCATCGAGGTCCAGAACGCCGAAGGCTGCAATGCCGGAGGGGTGGCCGATTATGTCTTTTCGGCCCTGTATGGCATCGCTTCAAGAAGGGCCATCAAGCTGGAAGATGCCGTCATTGGTATCGTAGGAGTGGGCAACGTGGGCCGGAAAGTGGAGTACATGGCCCGTACGCTGGGCTTCAAGGTGCTGCTCAACGACCCTCCCCGTGCCGCTCAGGAAGGCCCCGAAGGCTTCGTGGAACTGGACGAACTCCTGGAGAAATCCACCGTGGTCACCCTGCACGTCCCGCTGGACGAAACCACCCGCAATATGGCCGATGACCGCTTCTTCGCCAAAATGCGGCCCGGCACCATCTTCATCAACGCCTCCCGCGGGGAGGTGGTGGATGAATCGGCCCTTCTTCACGCCCGTCCCAAGCTGGCTGCGCTTGTATTGGACACCTGGTGCAACGAGCCCAACGTGAATCCCAACCTTATTGACATCTGCGACATTGCCACGCCGCACATCGCCGGTTATTCCTATCAGGGAAAACAAAAAGGAACGGCTATGGCGGTGCAGGCGGTAGCCCGTCATTTCGGCATAGAAGCCCTAAAGGACTTTTTCCCGGTGGAGGAAGACGAAGCCCTGCAACCCGTTTCCCTGGACCTCTGGGGCCGTACGCAGGGGGAAATTGCCGCCGTATTGCAGTACAATTACCCCATCTTCACGGATGATTTCCTGTTCCGGAGCAGCCCGGACAGTTTCGAGCAGTTGCGCAGCGAATACAATTACCGGAGAGAATTTTTTATTGACAACCACTATAACACTATGTTTAGCCAAACCGACCAACAGCAAATCCTGGACAGGGGCGCCAGTCTCCGTCAGGTAAAAGAACAGATCGAGCATTTCAAGAACGGTTTCCCGTGGATGAAGATCGTGGGACCCGCCACGCCGGAAAGAGGCATCAAGGTGCTGGATCCGCAGGCCGTACAGGCCGCCGTGGCTTATTATCAGCAGGCTGCCATCCAGGGCAAGAGCAAATTCGTACCCGCCTCCGGAGCCGCCTCCCGCATGTTCAAGGACATGTTCCAAGGCCTGGCCGATCTGGAAGCCGGCAGGGATCTCCCGGCCGATGCCCCCGGCGCCAAGCTCGCCGCCCGCATCAAGGACTTCGCCTTCTATACGCCGGAACTCTTCGGAGAGCCGGAAGACAGCGCCGCCTATCGGCTGGAAACCCTGAAAAAACTGCTCAAGGAAGACGGCCTGGCCTATGGCAGCAAGCCCAAGGGCGTGCTCAAATTCCACCGCTATCAGGACGAAGTGCGCACCGCCATCGCCGAACATCTGGTAGAAGCGCAGAAATACATGCGCAACGCCGACGGCACCTGCAACCTCACCATTACCATCTCTCCGGAGCATCAGGGCCTGTTCGAGGAAGCCATCGGCGCCGTCAAGGAAGCCTATGAAAAGAAGTACGGTGTGAAGTACAACATCACCTTCACTTTCCAGGACAAAGCCACGGACACCATCGCCGTCACGCCGGATAACAAGCCGTTCAGAAAGGCCGATGGCAGCCTGCTCTTCCGTCCCGCCGGTCACGGCGCCCTCATTTACAACCTGAACAAGGTGGCCGAT
>CAMYWP010000216.1 GCA_947302825.1 uncultured Bacteroidales bacterium | reverse complement strand
GCATGTGGTTCGTCGCCACCGCCCTGGGCAACTTCCTGGTGCAGGTGGGCGGTCACCTCTGGGGCGGCCTTCCGCTGTGGGTGGTTTGGACCGTATTCCTCGCCGTCTGCGTGATCTCCGCCATCTTCATGTTCACCATGATGAAAAAACTGGAAGCAGCCACTGAGTAGCTACAGATCCTTCGTCGCTTTCGTTCCTCAGGATGACAAATTGACTCTCCAGGACGATTATTGTCATTCTGAGCGAAGCGAAGAATCTCATGCCCAGATTATATATCATATCGGGTCCTAATGGCTCCGGGAAAACCACGGCATCGTACGGTGTTCTCCCGGAGCTGTTGGACTGTAGCGAGTTCGTGAATTCCGACGAATTCGCCAAACACCTCTCCCCTTTTGCGCCGGAAAGCGCCTATATCACGGCCAGCCGCCTGATGCTCAGGAAGGTGGACTACCTGTTCGAACGGCGGGAAGACTTCTGCATAGAAACCACGCTGGCCACACGTTCGCTCATCAAGATGGTGCGCAACGCCCAGGCCAAAGGCTACTATGTAACCGTGATTTATTTCTGGCTGAACACCGCCGACATTGCCGTGCAAAGGGTGGCCAGCCGGGTGCAGGCCGGCGGGCACGACGTCCCGGAAGAGACCATCCGCCGGCGTTATAAATTCGGACTTAACTACCTGTTCCACAAATACATTCCCCTCTGCGACAAATGGATCCTGGTGGACAACTCCAACCCGCCCTTCGACATCATCGCCGAAGGAAGCAAGAAGGGCCTGACGATCCGGGATATGGAGCGCTACCAGATGGTGCGCTCGCAGGTCACTGACCAGATAGAGCCCCAGCGTCCCATCGAAAACCTGACGGAATCCATCGTAAAAGAAATTGCCAAAGCTCCGTTGGCCCACGACGGAGTCCCCTATCAAAATGATCCTGTCTAAATCCTGTTACTTTGACATTTTCCAGGTAGATGCACCCTTGCTGGACAAGCTGGTGCAGGAGGCTATGGCCTCCGGCGGCAGCTACGCCGACCTCTACTTCGAAAATACCACCTACGGCAGCCTGCTGCTCCGCGACGGAGCTGTCACTTCCGGCGGCCTCCACGTGGACTTCGGCGTGGGAGTCCGGGTGCTCAGCGGCGAAAAAACCGGCTACGCCTATGCCGAAAGCACCGCCTGGGAAGACCTGGTGGCCTGCGCCCGTGCTGCCGCCCAGATTGCATCGGCCCCCGTGGACGTGAGTCCTTACGGAACCCGCAATCCCAGCCGGGGCGAACCCAACCCCAACGCCGACCGTTACCCTCTGGAACAGGCCTGGCGCGGCGTGCCTTTATCGGCCTTCCTCCCCTTCCTCCAGAAATTGGAAGCGGAAGTGCGGCGCCGGGACAACCGGGCCGTAAAGGTGATGGCCAACCTGGCCTTCCAGATGAGCGACATCCTCATGTATAACAGCACCCGGGAACTCAAGTGGGACAGCCGGCCCATGGGCAGTGTATCGCTTTCGGTGGTGTTCCACCAGAACGGCCAGACCGAAAACAAATCCACTTCCCGCAGCTTCCGCAAAGGCGCCGAAATGCTGGACGATGCCTTGATTGAAACCATGGCGTCCGAGGTAGTAAAAGGAGTGGACGAGCGCTTTGCCGCCCGTCGGCCCAAAGGCGGCCAAATGAGCGTGGTGATGGGTGCCGGTGCATCGGGCATCCTGCTGCACGAAGCCATGGGACACGCATTTGAGGCCGATTTCAACCGGAAAGGCACCTCCATCTTTGCCGATAAGATGGGCCGGCAGATTTGCCCGCGCGGCATCCAGATCATCGACGACGGCACGCTGGCGGGCAATCGCGGCGCGCTGAATTTCGACGATGAAGGCGTCCCCGGACAGAAGACCTATATGGTGGAAGACGGCGTGCTCACTTCCTACCTGCACGACCGCATTTCCGCCGCTCACTACGGCGTGCGGCCCACCGGAAACGGCCGGCGGGAGAGCTTCCGCTACGCCCCCCTGCCCCGTATGCGCGCCACCTACATGGAAAGCGGCAGCGCCAAGGCAGAAGACCTGATTGCCTCCGTGAAAAAAGGCATCTTTGTGGACGAATTCTCCAACGGACAGGTGCAGATTGGCGAAGGCGATTTCACCTTCTACGTCAAATCCGGCTTCCTCATTGAAGACGGCCGCCTGACCCAGCCCGTGAAGGACATCAACATCATCGGCAACGGCCCTGCTGCTTTGGCCGATATCCGCGGCGTGGCCGGCGACCTGGCTATCGACCCGGGCGCCTGGACCTGCGGCAAGGAACAGTCCGTTCCCGTAAGCTGCGGCATCCCCACCGTCCTTATCGGTAGTTTAACCGTTGGCGGCGAATAAGACCGTGAGATGTAAGTATTTTATTTTAAATTAGTTAGAGGTTTTTTCCTCATAAAAATACGGAGGAGAATTTACATAAACGAATGATTGGCAATAAGTTACATAACACGCTCACGGAGGAGGAAATCCAGCTTGCGAAGCATTGCCTGGCCTATGCCCAGGAACAGGGCGCGCAGAAAGTGCGTATCACCCTGTCCAAGAGCCTGATGAACCTGGTGGGCCTGCTCAACGGCGCCGTGGACAAGACCGCCCATGCGCTGGACCGCAGCCTGCAGCTACAACTGTTTGTAGATGGCCGATACGGCGCCTTCTCCAGCAATCGCTTGGAAAAAGATGGACTGGAGGCTTTCATTCGCGAGGCTATCGGCACCGTAAAAATGCTGGAGGCCGATCCTTATCGCGACCTCCCCGCTCCGGAACGCCTGGCCCAAGACGCTGTCTCCGGCCGCGAACTGGACCTGTACGACCCCGCCTACGAATCCCTCACCGCCGAAAAACGCCGCCAGATGGCCCTGAGTTCTATGGCTTGGGCTAAGCCTCGGCCCGAAGCCTCCTG
>CAMYWP010000215.1 GCA_947302825.1 uncultured Bacteroidales bacterium | reverse complement strand
TCATGGTGACCACCCAGATGCGTGAGACGGAGAACAAGGTCATCGTCAAGCTCCCGGAAGCATCTGAGGTTGCCAAACTGGAGAGAAAGGACCTCACTGCCAATATCAACATCGGTAGCCCTACCCGGCAGTATCAGGCCATGTACGGTACCGATGCCCGTATCCAGCTCAACGATTCTTTCAAGACAGTTGCCGACATCCGTGACTTCATCGCCGCAGAGCGCGATGCCATGAGTGAGGCCGAACGGTCCCAGATGACCGTGAACCTTCGCGTGGACCAAGATGTCCGTATGGGTATCGTCTCAGATGTGAAACAGGAGCTGCGTCGCTGCTCCGCCCTTAAGATCATGTACGCCGCCCGCAAGCCGGCGAAAGACTAAGGATTCACATCCAAACCCTACTTAGAAAAAGGCAGCTCCTCAGGGGCTGCTTTTTTTGTCACATATCTGTCCCCGTAGAGGGGGAAAAGATCGCTGTTCCTCAGGTATTTGCACCCTGTGGTGTCACGACGTGTCACAGCCCTTTTCACATAGCCTCCCCCACCTTTGCAGTGGATTTTTAACACAAGCTTTGTATGAAAAACACTGCAATCAGGCGCCTCTCTCCGGCGCAGCTTCGCTTTTGCCAGAAGAAGCGGATGAACCGGGAAATCGTAACGCTGGCGGTCTTCGCCGCCCGCTGGTTCCTCACCGAAGACATGTACTACACCGACAGCTTCCGTCGGCAAAAATGCCTGGAAAAACTGCGGGAACTGCTGGGCGGGCCGGACAGGCCGGGTTTGCTGCAGAAAAAGATGAATCGGGAGATGGACGGCATCCTGGACCGCTTGAAGGCCGATTTCCCCGACCTCCGCTACCTGGATCAACTGATTTTCACCCATGCGGCAGCAGGATTGACCAATGACCTTTCCTCCCGCTTGGCGGGACTGAGCAGCGCCCGGGCGGTGAGCGTCCTGAAATCCCGCCTGAGGGAAAGGATTCTGCGCTCCGGTTCCCCTTATACCGAAGAGTATCTGGTATTGTTGCCTTCGAAAGGTTGCCGATTTGGGGAAGAAATGCTATATTTGCATAATTTGAAGTATCGCACATCATGGAAACAGTGAAAAGGACCAAAATCAAGGCTCTGCTTGCCTCGGAGCCGGGCGTGGAGGTGCTGGCCAAAGGCTGGGTACGGACCAAGAGAGGCAACAAACAGGTAAAGTTCATCGCCCTCAACGACGGGTCCACCATCAATAATATCCAAATCGTAGCCAATACGGAGAACTTCGACGAAGAGCTCCTCAAGCGTGTCACCACCGGCGCCTCGCTGGCTGTCAAAGGCCAGCTGGTAGCCTCTGTGGGCAGCGGCCAGGCCGTGGAAATCCAGGCCACCGAAATCGAGGTCCTGGGAGACTGCGACCCCATGCGCTTCCCCCTGCAGAAGAAAGACACCACCCTGGAATACCTGCGTAGCGTAGCGCACATGCGCCTCAGGACCAACACCTTCGGTGCCGTCCTGCGCATCCGCAACGCCATGGCCTATGCCATCCATACCTTCTTCAACCAGAAAGGCTTCGTGTACCTGCACACTCCGCTCATCACGGAAAGTGACGCAGAGGGCGCCGGCGACATGTTCCAGGTAACCACCCTGGACCTGAAGAACATCCCGCTGGACAAGAAAGGCAATGTGGATTTCAGCAAGGATTTCTTCGGCAAGAAGACCTCCCTTACCGTGTCCGGTCAGCTGGAAGGCGAACTGGGCGCCACCGCCGTGGGCGAAATCTACACCTTCGGCCCCACCTTCCGAGCAGAGAATTCCAACACCCCGCGTCACCTGGCGGAGTTCTGGATGATCGAACCGGAAATGGCCTTCTACGACCTTAAGGACAACATGGAACTGGCCGAAGAATTCGTGAAGTACCTGGTCAAGTATGCCCTGGACAACTGCATGGACGACCTTAAGTTCCTGAACGACAAATACGACGACGGTCTCATCGAGCGCATGCAGGGCGTTATCGGCATTCCTTTCCAGCACGTCACCTACACCCAGGCGGTGGAGATTCTGGAAAACGCCGTGGCCAATGGCGTGAAATTCGAGTACCCGGTGCACTGGGGCACGGATTTCCAGAGCGAGCACGAACGTTATCTGGTAGAGAAGCATTTCCAGAAGCCTGTGATCCTCACGGACTTCCCCAAGGATATCAAGGCTTTCTACATGAAACAGAACGAGGATGGCCGCACCGTCCGCGGCATGGACGTCCTGTTCCCGAAGATCGGCGAAATCATCGGCGGCAGTGAACGTGAGGCCTCCCTGGAAAAACTGGAAGCCCGCATTGAGGAACTGGGCATGTCCCGCAAGAACCTGGAGTGGTACATCGACACCCGCCGTTACGGCACCGTTCCGCACAGCGGTTTCGGCCTGGGCTTTGAACGCCTCCTGCTGTTTGTCACCGGCATGGCCAACATCCGCGACGTCATCCCCTTCCCCAGAACCCCGAAAAACGCTGAATTCTAACGAATTCATCGTTTAATTCAGTTTTTTACGATCACCCCTCCTAAATCCTCCCCTGACCGTAGGGGAGGACTTACAGAAAAAAGGAATTAATTATATGTTAGTCATCGGTATTGCCGGAGGTTCCGGTTCAGGTAAGACCACGGTGGTCAAAACCATCGTGAACCAGTTGCAAGGCCGTGTGGTGGTGATTCCCCAGGATTCCTACTACAAAGATTCCAGCCACGTGCCCGTGGAAGAGCGCAAGAACATCAACTTCGACCACCCGGACGCCATTGACTGGAAGCTCATGTGCCAGCAAATCAGGGAACTGAAAAGCGGTAAAATCATTGAGCAGCCGGTGTATTCGTACATCACCTGCTCCCGCTCCACCACGGAAACCATCACCGTGGAGCCGGCCGATGTCATCATCGTGGAAGGCATCCTCATCTTCACCTGCAAGGAGCTCCGGGACCAGATGAACATCAAGATCTTCGTGGA
>CAMYWP010000214.1 GCA_947302825.1 uncultured Bacteroidales bacterium | reverse complement strand
GGAGGAATACGCGGTGGCCAAGAAGGGCATCGCCGTCGCCGAAGGGCGATACGTCGCGCTGTTCGTCTCCCCGGAGGCGGAGACCATGCTCGCCGTCTTTCGTGAAATGCTCCTCGCCGACGCGGGGTGAGACCCGGCGTTCCCCCTGACAGACGAGTCTCTCGTCACGGGAGGCTGTCGGTCCCCCTCCGTCAAAACCACTCAGGATGCGCATATGGTTAATCTGGAACAGAAAAAGTCAATATACCGGCTGCTGATCGGGGCGGCGGTGTTCTCGCTGCTGATCGCGCTGTTGGGCCTCATCGGCTTTATCCGGGATGAGAGTATCCGCCGCAGCAAGGAGATGGCAGTCCGCAAGATCAACGGCGCTGCCAACCGGGATATCCTGGGCACTTATGCCAAGGATATCATGGTGCTGTCCTCCGTGATGGCGGTAATTGCCTGCATTGCCGCCTTCTTCGTGGCTCACAAGTGGCTGGAACAATTTGCTGAGAAGGTGTCCCTTAATCCCTTGTATTTCCTTGGCGGAGCACTGCTGGTGCTGGCCATCGTACTGGGCATAGTCGTCCTGAACTGCCTCCGCATCGCCCGCACCAATCCTGTGGAGTCGCTGAAAAACGAGTAGTATGAAAAGTTACCTCAAGTTCCTGTCCCGCAACAAGCTGTACACCGCCATCGAGTTCATCGGGCTGGCGGTGAGCCTGGCGTTCGTAATCCTGATTGGATCGTATGTGGTGCAGCAGTATGAGGTGGCGCACGAGTCGCCGGACTGGAAGCGCACCTTCGCGCTGGGAAGCGACGATTTCCTGGGCCTGACGTATTGGGACAAGGAGGAGCTGGAAATGAACGTCCCGGAAGTGGAGGCTGCCACGCACATGGCACTCCTGTGGCAGCCGCTCATCCAAATCGGTGAAGAGATCTTCCAGGTTCCCGGAATAGAAGCCGATGCCGGTTTCTTCCAGGTTTTCCCCCAGTACCGCCTGGTGGAAGGAAGCCTTGAGAACTTTGTAGGCAAGTACGACATCCTCATCAGTGAGTCCCTGGCACGGAGGATTGCCGGTCAGCTCGGCAATGGCGTTATCGGCCAGGTCATCCGGGCAGACGGCGCCGACCGCACCGTCAAAGGCATCTATGCCGATTTCGGCGAATCCTTCTTCATGCCTGCCGACATCATCACGAATATCGCTGCAACCTGGGCAGCCGAAGAGGAAAAGGCATTCAACAGCATCGGCAACTACACCACCTGGTTCCGGGTGCGGGAGGATGCGGACCCGTCCGATGTACAGGCCAAGGTGAACGCCCTGCTGCACAAGAACTACGACACCATGTGGTCAGCGGAAAGGGTGGACAAGTGGCATGCCTACCGCATGGACGAGGCCTTCTTCTTTACCGGCAGCAGCAGCGGGCTCACCCGAACGGGAAACATCCAGATGCTTCGGCTGCTGACCATCGTCGTGCTGTTGCTCCTGCTTTCGGCTATCTTCAACTACGTGAACCTGAGCCTGGCGCTTACGGGTAAACGGGCCAAGGAAATGGCAACCCGGCGCCTTCTCGGGGCTGATAAAACTGGCATCCTGTGGAAGTATATCGGCGAATCCGTGGCCTTTACGGCGGTCTGCTTCGCGGCGGCGCTCCTGTTGGCCGATCTTCTGGCACCCATGGTGAACAGCCTGGTTTCCTCCAGCGATCCGGAAGAGATGATGCTGGGCCTTGACTCCAGCGTACGGCTTTCCTTCATGCTCACGCCCGGGTATATCCTGGCCTATCTGGCAGGTATCCTGGTTCTGGGTGTGATCAACGGTCTGCTCCCGGCCTTCGCTGCCTCGCGTTACCAGCCCATCGACGTAATCAAGGGTACGTTCCGGCGCCGTAGCAAGATGGTCCTGAGCAAGGTGTTCATCGTGGTGCAGAACGTCCTTTCGGTTTTCCTGATCGCATTGGCCCTTGTGATGGAGGTACAGATGCGCCACATGCTCACAAGACCGACGCACGCTGCCACGGAGAATCTCTTCTATATCGAGTATTCCGCGCAGAACTACGATGCGATGAAGCTGTTCAAGGACAAGGTGGAGCAGCTCCCCTTTGTAACAAAGGCAGGCGTGGGCCGCGGAATACCGGGAATGATCAGTATGACGATGGGCGTCAGGGTGGATGAAGAGCATCATGTCGATATGCCGGTCATTGCCTGCGACAGCACCTATTTCCAGCTGCTGGGACTGGAAGTGGAGGAAGATTTCGGCCATCCGCTGCTGCATTCGCTCTGGATGAGCCGGAGCGCCTTCAATGCGGCAGGGGTGTCAGATACCTCCACCGTATTCCCGCGGAGGATCAACATGAACGGCGCCCAGCCGGAGTTCATAGGAGGCATCGTGGCAGATTTCCCCGCCCGCCCGGCCTCTGAGAGCAACCAGAATCCCAACGGCGGTGTCATCGTGACACGGGTGGAAGAGCTGAAGTATTCCAATTGCCTCCTGATCGGCACCACCGGAGAGGACAAGTCCTATGAGGACAGGATCCGGCAGGCCTATCGTGAATTCCGCCTGGAAACTGCCGGTGTCGAGGACCCTGCCTGGCGCTACGGGTTTATCAAAGACATCAACCGCAGGCAGCTGGCGCCTGTACTGCGCACCTTGCATTTGGTTGAACTCTTCGCCGTGCTGGCGGTTCTCATCTCCCTGCTGGGACTCCTGGCCATGAGTACATATTTTGCAGATGAGAATACCAAGCAGATAGCGGTGCGCAAGGTATTCGGTTCAGACGTGACTCAGGAAACCTGGCGTACGGTCCGAAGCTACATGCTACTGGTGGGCATAGCCTGCCTTATCGGGATACCGCTCGCCATCTGGGCGGCTCAGCTCTATCTGGAGCGCTTTGCCTACCGCATTGATGGTTACGGATGGGTGTTTGTGGTGGCGGTCATCATTTCGCTGGCCATCGCCTTCGGAACCGTGCTCTGGCAGACATTGAAGG
>CAMYWP010000213.1 GCA_947302825.1 uncultured Bacteroidales bacterium | reverse complement strand
AGCGCATTCGTAACGCGCAGGTCGTCAGTTCGAGCCTGATGAGTGGCTCAAAAAAGGAAGTTTCAAGTTCGAAACTTCCTTTTTTAATGGAGAACACTGGCAAGTAATCCGTTCTGTATCAAGTGTTTACAAAAAGTAATCGTTCGAAAATTGAACGATTACTTTCTATAAACAACTAAGTGTCAGCGAGTTAGCTGCCAGGGTATGGATTAGCGAATGTCCAGGGCGTAGGGCAGGCGGGCGTAGATGAGGCCGGTTTTCTGGGATTTGAGGGCTTCCAGGCCTATTTCCATGCCGGCGAAAGGCGTGCCGGACAGGATGGTGGGCTCCTGCGTCTTGCCAAAGCTCATCAGCAGTTCCTGGACAAAGGTGAGGGGCTGAGGATAGCCCACTACGCTGTATTCGTCCGAGGAGTGAAGGTCGGCCAGGGCGGCGGCATAGGAAATGGCGTCTTCCAACGTGCCGATTTCATCTACCAGGCCGATTTCCAATGCATCGGCGCCGGTCCAGACACGGCCCTGGGCAATCTCGTCCACACGGGCGGGCTCCATGCCGCGGCTTTCGGCTACCAAGTTCACGAACAGTTCATAGATGTCTTCCACCGATGCCTGCATATAGGCCAGTTCGGCCGTATCGAAAGGACGCATCAGGGAGAACATGTCGCTGTGCTTGTTGGAGCCGAGGGTCTCTACACCCACGCCCACTTTCCCCGTCACGGCGGAGAATTCCGGTATCATGGAGAACACGCCGATGGAACCCGTGAGGGTGGTGGCATCGGAGTAGATCTTCTGACAGCCGTTGGAAATCCAATACCCGCCGGAAGCGGCATAGTTGCCATAGGAGGCCACCAGCGGCTTCTCCTTCTGCAGGAGGTCCAGCGCCGTACGGATCTTCACAGAGGCCGATACGCTGCCGCCGGGCGAATTCACCCGCAGCACCACCGCCTTCACATTCTTGTCCTTACGGACCTCGTCGATCACCTGGACGAAACGGTCCCCGGCAATATCCTTATATTCCCTGCCATCCACAATCTCGCCATCGGCATAGATAACCGCCACCTGGGAATGACCCGGGAGAGATTTCACCTTGTTGGAGACGTAGTCGGCGAAGGGGATGAGTTTCAGTTTGGCAGGATTGTCAATCTGGGAAAGGGTGCATAGTTTGTCCAATAAGGCCTCGTGGTCCACCAGTTCATCCACCAATCCCTCTTTCAGGAAGTCTTCCGGCAGGTTCAGCGCCAGATTGTCAACCAGTGCATTGAACTGGTCCTCGGTAAGACCGCGGGCCTCGGCCATCACACCGCACAGGGCTTTCCAGCTGGAATTGATCATCACCTGGTTCTGCTCCCGATTTTCCGGGGAAGCAGTTGATTTAATGAACATTTCACCGGCACTCTTATACTTGCCATGGCGGATGAGCTGCACGTGCACGCCCACTTTGTCCAGCAAATCTTTAAGGAACAACATTTGGCCGGAAAGGCCGATGAGCTGGTAAGTGCCGCCATGCTGGGACCCCATATAAACCTTATCGGCCACGGAAGCCAGGTAATAGGAGCCGTTGCCGGGATTCTCCGTATAGGCTACGATGGCCTTGCCTCCCGTGCGGAATTCCGCCAGTGCCAGGCGCAGTTCCTCTATATCGGCGATGCCCATAGCGGCTTCATCGGCGCGTAAAAGGATATACTGGACTCCGGGGTCCGTGGAAGCCGTACGGAGGGCCTGGACGGCATCATGCAGTCCCACCACCGGCAACAGGTCCATACTGCCGGACAACAGGTCCGGAGCGGCCGAATCCTGGGTTTGCTCTCCTATGGCAAAGGCCGACAGGTCCAGGTCCAGCACGCCGTTCTTCGGCAAGGTGGAACCTCCGCCGCTTGCCAGGGCGGAGCCCAGGAAAACGAGGAACAGCAAGGCGCGCAACAGGCGCAGGATAATGAAGGCGCAGATAACCGCCAGGATGGTTTTAACAAATTCTTTCATGGGGAGTTAAGTTATTTTACAAGGGAGGTAGCTTCGTTCCAGGCCATCTGGTCCTTGTAGAATTGGTTCAGGAAATCCGTTCCCATAGAAGGGAGATACATGCTAAGGCCACATACACGATCCAAAGAAATATCCAGGAAAGACGGCGTGGCGGCCTGGTAAAGGATACAAGCCTCCAAAGCAGCATCCAGCTGCGACTCTTCCTCCTTAGAAATACCGGCCTGGACCAGGATGTCCTTCAGGTCGTAGAAATAATGCCTGTCGTAGCGGAAATAGCCCTGGACCGGGTTCCCGTTCAATGTACGGATGACAGGACGGTACTTTTCGAACAGAGTACGGCACAACTGGGCAAGCGGTTCCATTTTCCGGGTATCCACCGCCGTGATGGTGGCGCTGCGGCTGCTTCCGCTCTTGGAGTCATAGTATTGAAAATACTCCCGGCATACGTCCACCGGATCCGGAACCGAAGCCAGCAGCCGACGGGTAAGGTTGATATAGTCGAAGCCGTCGGCCAAAATTTCCGTGGGGGAAAAACCAATCATATCTGTCTTTTCCCTTAGTTGCCAGGCCACTTCCACACCACCGCAAAGACAGGCATCCAGCAGGAGGTAATCCAGGTGCATGGGAATGGCATCGGCAAAATCCTTCAGTTCCATTTCCAAACCACTGCCAGAAGGAGTTACATCCTGGCCGATGGAACGATAACCCTTCCCCGATCCTTTTTCATATTTGCTTGGATCGGCGTAATAACCCTCCGGCAGCCAGCCCGATGCATGCGATGAAAAGACCATTCCGTACCCCTTGGCCGGGAACTTGCGCTGGATGAACAACAAGGCATCCTGCAGGGTTTCCTTCTGACAGAGAGGGGTATCATCGGCCCAAATTTTCAAAGTGTCCCTTTGTACGAAATTCTCCCTGTCCAAATAGAGCCGATAAAGCACCGGCGGACATTCCACTGAATAGTCGCCGTAATTCTGCGGCAGGCGGGACAGGACCAA
>CAMYWP010000212.1 GCA_947302825.1 uncultured Bacteroidales bacterium | reverse complement strand
TGCGCTCCGTCACCTTTTCCTCGAACTGCTCGGGAGTGGTCACCACATCCTTGCCGAAGATCTTGTCGTAGGTTTCCTGGTTTTCCTGGGCGGCCTTGAAGGTCTTCACGTTCACCACGGTAAAGGTGAACATGGGATCCAGCGTGGCCAGCTGGTCTTTTTCCACCTTGAGCATGGCGGCACGGTCGGTCTCGTTCTCGAAGGCCTCGTTCACATTCAGCTGGAACTTGTCCCCGGCTTTCTTGCCGATGAAGGCGCCGCGGGCAGCTTCGGCCACGTGGGAGACGGACACATACACGCCTTCGGCCTTATGGCCCTCGTTGGCGATATCGGCCACGATGTACTCCTGCTCACCGGCCTTGGTACCTTCCTGCAGGGAACCGTACTGCTGGAGCAGCTGCTCCTTCTGGGCCTTCTTCTCTGCGGCGGTGATGTTGATCTCGTAGTAAGGGATCTTATCGTCCTTGTCCACGTTGAAGTTGATCTCCGGAGTCTGGGCCAAGTCGAACTTGAAGGTGAAATCCTCACCGGCTTTCCAGGAAAGCTGCGGCTGGTCCTCCGACGGGAGGGGTTCGCCCACCACACGGATTTTCTCCGTCTGGATGAACTGGTCCAACTGCTCCGACACCAGGCCGTTCACGCTCTCGTAAAGGGCTTGGTCGCCGTACAGGCGCTGGATGAGGCTCAGCGGAGCCATGCCCCGGCGGAATCCTTTGATATCGGCCTTGCGCTTGTACTCGTTCAGGCGCTTGTGCAGCGGTTCCGCATAGTCGGCGGCCGCGATTTCGATGGTTACCTGATAGTTCAGGGCATCGGGCTGAATTTTACTGACGTTCATAAGTATGTATTAATTATTATTTCGAATTAAAGGGCCGCAAAGATAGTTAAAAATTGCCGAAATGTCAACCGTTGCGCTTGGGATAGGCCACCCTGCCATGGAAAATCTGCTGCAGATAGGTCTTGAGCATGCGTTTCATGAGGGTAAGGTCGTGGATGGTGATATCGGCGTCTTCCAACTGACCGGCCTTTTCCTTACCGGCTACGATGCTTTCCACAAAGCGGTCGTAGGCCTCCGGCGTGAACTCCTTGAGCGTGCGGGACGCTGCCTCGATGGAGTCGCACACCATGAGGATCACCTGCTCCTTGGTGGTGGGTTTCTGACCGTGATAATAGAAGGCCGATACATCCTTGGGATCGCCGCCTTCGTTCAGGTAACGGTTCAGGAAATAGGCCGTGCCGGAGGTGCCGTGGTGGGAGTTGATGAAGGCCTTGATCACATCCGGCAGGCGGTGTTCCTCCGCGATGGCCAGGCCGTCGTCCACGTGGCGGATGATGTCCGTAGCGCTTTCCTGGGGCGTTTTTCCGTCGTGGTACTTGGCCGCACCCGGGGCCGATGATTCATTCTCGATGAAGCAGAGCGGGTTTTGCATCTTGCCGATATCGTGGTACAGGGCCGCGGCGCGCAGCAGCGGGACATCGGCGTCCGTGGCACGTCCCACGGCATCCACCAGGTTCATCACCTGCAGGCAGTGCTGGAAGGTGCCGGGGGCCTTGGACGCCAGCTCCTGCAGCAAAGGATTGCTGGTATCGGCCATCTCCACCAGACGGGTACTGGAGACCAGATTGAACACTTTCTCAAACAGGAAAATCAGCGGATACAAGGCCACCGTGGCCATGGCGCCCACGAAAATAAGGGCGATATCCACCCACCACGTGGCGGTACTGCCCACGTCGATGAAACGGAAGCCCAGATAGACCAGCACTTCCACCGCGAAGATGATGGCGGCGTTCAGGAACTGGCGCCAGCCCTTGCTGAAATAGCCGAAAGTTTCGATGGTGACCACGCCCGCCGTGAGGAACATCACGAAGAGTTCCATGCCGTTGCCGCAGAAAATCAGGAGCGGCAGCAGGTTCACCATGTACATGGGCAGCACCATCTTCTGACGGAAGAAGGCCAGCAGATACAAGGCGAACACCGGGAAGGGTACCATGAACAAGAAGGAAGGACCGGTACGTTCCACCACGAAAGTGAGCAGGGTGGCCAGCAGGAACACCGTGAGGATGTAATAATACTGGTTGCGATGCTGAAACACCTGACGGCTGGTGAAATAGATCACAAGATAAAGGATCACCACCAGCGCCAGCGCCAGCAGGATGTTACCCAGGTACAGGAAGATGCGGGGGCCGGCATAGCCGAACACCTGGTTATACTCTACTTTGTAGCTATCCAGGATCTGGGCGATTTCCGCCGTTACGATCTCTCCCTTGGACACGATTTTTTCATCGGCCTTCACATAGCCCAGCGTGGGCGACACATAATCGTCGGATTCCGCATGGGTGAGTTCCGTCATGGCTTTGTCGTAGAGGAGGTTCGGAACGATCACCTCATATACGCCGGTGCGACGGAACAGGGAGTCCAGGTTCACGTTGGGGTAGTTCTTGGCCAGCAGGGCCACCAGCTGGTCGCGGGCATCGGCCACGCGGTACACTTCCGAGCGGGGGTACTGCACGGCGCGCTTGTTCCGCTGGATGTAAATGAGGTTTTCCGACACCTGGGCCGATCCGTGCTCCAGCTTCACCTTACCGTCCGAAATGACACCCTTGGAGTAGATGTCGCTCAGGCGGGTGACCACGGACGGGCGAAGGCTGTTGAAGCCGCCCAGATCCAGGCTTTGGGCATTCTTCACCACCGACGAGGTTACTTCCTCCGAATAACGGTAATAAGGAATGACGATGGTACCGGCCTGCTCGCGTTCCGCCTGAATCTGCTCCTCCGTCTTGAGGATGGGGAAATCGAATTCCGAGATCAGGGTCTCATAGGGCCAGGGGGTTCCTTTCTTGTAGTCATAATTGAATTTCGCGGTCCTGGGCATCAGGAGCACCAGGACTGCGAAAACAATAACCAGCGGCAGAAACTTCTGCGGAAACTTAGGCATCGATGTTGGCATAATGGGCGTTCTCTTCGATGAAGGCGCGGCGCGGCG
>CAMYWP010000211.1 GCA_947302825.1 uncultured Bacteroidales bacterium | reverse complement strand
CCCATCTGGACGCCAACGCCTTCTATTGGGGGATCGTGTTCCGTGAGGTGGCCCAGGCCCTGGGCGTAAAGCAGACCATTACCGGGAAGGGAACGGTGGCCGAAGCCCTGGGCAACGAAGCCCTTACGCTGGAAAAGGCCAAGTCCAATGTGCTGGGCGCCTATCTTTGCGCCCAGGAAGTGGAAGCCCACCGTGTGGACGCCCTGATTATGAAACAGGACGTGCTCACCACCTTCGTGGTGAACATCATCCGTTCCACCCGTTTCGGTTTCGGTGATGCCACCGGTCGCGCCAACCTCCTCATTTATAATTACTTGATGGAAAAAGGTGCCATCGTCCGCAAGGCTTCCGGCAAATACGCCATCGACCAGCAGAAACTTGAGGAGGCAGTGGCCGCCCTTAGCGCCTACATCCTGGAATTGCAGGCCACCGGCAACCGCGAAGCCGCTACGGAGTTCGTGGACAAATATGCCGTGGTCGCTCCCACCATCAAGGCTGATATCGTGAACCTGGAACTGGAGAAGATCCCCGTGGATATTCGCTTTACCTATGCAAAGTAAAAAACTATTATAGTATGGCTAAGAAATTCAATCTGAAGTACTGGGTGTTCCTGCCGCTTGTGCTCGCCATCACCATCTTCATTTGGGCCGTGCCCGTGTCGTTCTTCGGCATCGAGGCACTTACCGTTGTCCAGCAGCGCGTGATTGCGCTCTTTGTTTTCGCCGCTCTGATGTGGATCTTCGAAATCATCCCTAACTGGTCCACCTCCCTGGTGGTGATCGTAGTAGCCTTGCTCACGGTATCCAACAAGGGTATCGGCATCTTTTGCGACCCTCAGTACGGCACCCTGGTGCCTTACGGCCGCATCATGAGCTCCATGGCCGATCCGGTGGTCATGCTCTTCCTGGGCGGTTTCGTGCTGGCCATCATGGCCGAGAAATACGGCCTGGACGTCACCCTGGCCCGCGCCCTTCTGAAGCTCTTCGGCACCAAGCCCGAAATCGTGCTCCTGGGCTTCCTCATCATGATTTCCGTCTTCTCCATGTTCATGTCCAACACCGCCACCGCCGCCATGATGCTGGCCCTCCTCACCCCGGTGCTTTCCAAGCTTCCGGCCGATGACAAGGGTAAGATCGGCCTGGCGCTGTCCATTCCCGTGGCCGCCAACCTGGGTGGTATCGGAACGCCTATCGGCACGCCGCCTAACGCCACCGCAAAGGGCGCCCTGGAGCAGGCCGGTATCGACGTTTCTTTCGGCGAATGGTGCGTACACATGATTCCTTACGTGATTATCATGATTGTCCTGGCGTGGATTGTGCTGCGCATCATGTTCCCTTTCAAGACCAAGAAGCTGGTTCTGGAAATCCCGGAAAGCGACCGTCCCAAGGACTGGAAACTCTATGTAGTTTGGGTTACCTTCATCGGCACCATCCTCCTGTGGGCCACTGAGCAGCTCACCCATATCAACTCCAATATCGTAGCCCTGATTCCGCTGGGTGTATTCACCGCAACGGGTCTGTTCGGCAAGAATGAGATCAAGGAAATCAACTGGACCGTGCTTTGGTTGGTCGCCGGTGGCTTCTGCCTGGGTTACTGCCTGCAGGATACCGGTCTGGCAAAAGTGCTCATCCAGGCCATTCCGTTCGGCAGCATGAGTGTGGTCGTGGTGCTGGTCATCGCCGGTCTGGTGTGCTACTTCCTGTCCAACTTCATCTCCAACTCCGCCACGGCGGCCCTGCTCATCCCCATCCTCATCGTGGTGGCCAACGGTATGGCCGATCCAGAAGCTGCCAACAACGCGCAGTTCCTGGCCATGGGCGGCACCAGCGCCATGATTATCTTCATCGCCGTGTGCGCCTCCATCGCCATGCTTTTCCCTATCTCCACGCCGCCGAATGCCATCGCATCTTCCACCGGTATGGTAGAAACCAAGGACATGACCAAGGTAGGTCTGGTGATGGGTGTCATCGGCTTCATCCTGGGCTACTTCTGGCTCACGAAACTATTCCCGTTTGCATAATATGAAAAAGACTTTCCTTATTCTTATGGCAGCGCTGCTCACCGGCAGCGCCGCTTTCGCTCAGGAAGAAAAGCCTTCCCACTTCAAGCTTTACGGTTTCATCCGTAACTATATCACAGCCGATACCCGTGCCGTGAACGCCGGTACGGAGGACCTTTATTACTATATGCCCAAGGACGTGAGCATGAAGGACGGCTACGACCAGAATGCAGGTTTCAACTGGCGTTTCGTGTCCCTCACCACCCGTCTGGGTCTGGATGTGTCCGGCTACAAGTGGGGCAAAATGGGCATTTCCGGTAAAGTGGAGGCCGATTTTTACAACTTCAGCACCAGTTCGGTGGTTCCCGTCCTGCGTCTGCGCCAGGCTTTCGTGAAGCTTAACTGGGACGACAGCCCCGTTTCGCTCACCCTGGGCCAGGCGTGGCATCCCGTGGGCGTAGACCTGCCGCACATGACCAATCTGGAGTCCGGCGCCCCCTTCAACCCCTTCAACCGCAGCCCTCAGGTAACGTTGGATGTAAACCTGGGTTCCGGTTTCGGCCTTACCGCCAGCGTGCTGTACCTGAACCACTACCTGCCCACCGGTCCTGCCGGCAAGAGCAAGGATTACTACAAGTACGGCCTGCCGGAAATGTATCTGGGTTTCTCATACAAGAACGGCGGTTTTCTGGGTAAGTTAGGTTTGGATATGGTGAACTCCCGTCCTTACCGCACCACAACGGACTGGCTGGTAGAGGATGCAACCAACAAGACTCGGGAAGTGAAGAGCCTGCTCTCCACCTTCTCTCCTTTCCTCTTCCTGCAGTTTACCAAGGGTATGTTCCAGCTGCGTGCCAAGAGCATCCTGGCGCAAAGCGGCGAACAGCTGAACCTGCTGTCCGGTTACGGCGTGCATTCCTATAACTCCGACGGCACCATCACCTATACTCCCATGCAGGACTGGGCTTCCTTCGTGAGCTTCCAGTACGGCAAGAAGTTCCAGGTAATG
>CAMYWP010000210.1 GCA_947302825.1 uncultured Bacteroidales bacterium | reverse complement strand
TCAACTTTCGCAGGTGCGAAAGTTACCAACGATAGAGCCCTGAAAGGGCGACAGTAAGCCTCCTTCCCCCGAGGGGAGGAGGTTTGGAGGAGGGGGCAACGTGAAAAAATTTATGTATTTACCCCACCCCTTTCCCGTTTCCCCTCCCTTAGGGAGGTGAAAGCTGTCGGCCGAAGGCCTCCGAAATAAGCTTTTTCGCAGGTGCGAAACTTAAATTATTAACTATATGAGTATGAAACGTTTTATGGTAATGTGCATGTCGTTGCTGATGGCCACGACTATGCTGATGGCCCAAGACGGGGTTAAAAAGTATGGCATTAAGTCCGGTACTATTACAATGGTCTCCGAGGTAATGGGGCAAAAGATTGAATCCACAAGCTACTTTGACGATTACGGCAATCTGGAGGCCTCCAATACAAAAACTTTCGGCATGGAAATCGCCACCATCTCCCGCGACGGGAAGATGTATATGGTGAATAAAGCCGCCAAACAGGTGCAGGAAATGCCTGCCCAGGAGAATGTCAACTTCCTGAACCTTTCCGATGAAATCATTTCCAAGTATAAGATTCAGGAAGTTGGAAATGAAACCGTAGCTGGGAAAGACTGTGTCAAATACTCCCTGGAGGTATCGCAGATGGGACAGACCGTCAAACTGACCGTCTCCGTCTGGAACGGAATTCCCATGAAGACCGTCACCAACGCCAATGGAACGGATGTAACGGCAACAGTAACAAAGCTTGTAGAAGGCGATGTAGACCCCGCCCTCTTCATCGTTCCCAAATTTGATTAATCCCTTACGAGCACCAATGGAGCACTATCTGTGCTTGTAGTTACAAAAAACGGCACGACAGACACCAGAAGCTATGTTTTGGTGTCTGTCGCGTCTTTTAGGTAATCGAAATTACATCCGTTCCGGGAGCTGGATGCCCAGGAGGCCCATGGCGCTGCGGAGCGTGCGGGCCAGGACATCGATCAGTTCCAGGCGGTACTTCAGCACGGCCGGGTCCTCTTCCTTAAGAATGGGGGTGTCGTGGTAGTACTGGTTGAACTCCTTGGCCAGATCGTACGCATAGTTGGCGATGATGGCGGGGCTCAGGGCGGCGCCGGCTTCGGCCACCTTGCCGGGATACAGGCCCAGCAGCTTCACCAGGCGAATCTCCTTGGCCGAAGGCTGCGCATCCAGGCCGATATTCTCCGGTCCATAAGCCACAGTGGCCTTACGCAGGATGCTGCAGATGCGGGCGTGCGTGTACTGGATGAAAGGACCGGTATTGCCGTTGAAGTCGATGGACTCCTTGGGATTGAAGAGCATGGTCTTCTTGGGATCCACCTTGATAATGAAATACTTCAAGGCACCCAGGCCGATCATGTGGTACAGCTGCTCCTTTTCTTCCTCGGATAGATCGGCCAGTTTGCCGCTTTCCTCGGAAGTCTTTTTGGCTTCCTCGTACATGCTCTGGATGAGGTCGTCGGCATCCACCACGGTACCTTCGCGGGACTTCATCTTGCCTTCCGGCAGTTCCACCATGCCGTAGGACAGGTGGTAGATTTGATCGGCCCAGTTGAAGCCCAGCTTCTTGAGGATGAGCTTAAGCACCTGGAAGTGATAGTCTTGCTCGTTGCCCACCACATATACGTGGGAGTCCAGTTTGTAGGTGTTGAAGCGGCGTTCGGCGGTGCCCAGGTCCTGGGTGATGTACACGGACGTACCGTCGCCGCGCAGGACCAGCTTGCGGTCCAGGCCGTCGGCGGTCAGGTCGCACCAGACGCTGCCGTCCGGGTCCTTCACGAAGACTCCTTCGGCCAAACCTTTCTGTACCAGTTCCTTGCCCAGGAGGTAGGTCTCACTCTCATGGTCCACCTGGTCGAAGGTGATGCCCAGGGCGGCGTAGGTTTCGTCGAAACCTGCATACACCCAGCCGTTCATCATGGCCCAGAGTTCCCGCACGTGCGGATCGCCCTGCTCCCACTGCACCAGCATCTTATGCACCTCGTCGATGATCTCCGGGTGTTCCTTCTCCATCTTGGCATAGGCCACATAGCAGTCGCCCACCAGATGGTCGCCTTTCTTGCCCGTGCTTTCCGGCGTGGCGCCGCCAAAGCACTTTTCCCAGGCGTACATGCTCTTGCAGATGTGTACGCCGCGGTCGTTCACGATGGTGCTCTTGATTACATCGTTGCCGCAAGCTTTGAGGATGCGGGACACGCTGTCGCCCAGGAGGTTATTGCGGATGTGACCCAGATGCAGGGGCTTGTTGGTGTTGGGGCTGGAGAACTCCACCATGATGCGCCGACCGGTGTCCGGCAGTTGGCCGAAATCAGCATCGGCCGCCAGCGCCTGCAGCGTCTCGTTCCAGTACATGGGCGAGAAGGAAAGGTTCAAAAAGCCTTTCACGCTGTTGTAGGCGGCGATTTCCGGCACGTTGGCCACCAGCCATTCGCCAATGGCATTGCCGGTGGCGTCCGGAGCCTGACGGGTGATTTTCAGGAGCGGAAAAGTGACCAGGGTATAGTCGCCCTCGAATTCCTTGCGGGTAACAGAAACCTGAAGTGACGTTTCCGCCACTTCAGTTCCATAAATAGCCAGAATGGCCTGTGCGGCCTTCTGCTGGATAAAGGCTTCCGGCGTCATCCCAAATAGCTCTTTAGAAGTTTGCTGCGGGAAGGGCTCTTGAGGCGGCGGATGGCCTTTTCCTTGATCTGGCGCACGCGCTCACGGGTGAGTCCGAAACGTTCGCCGATCTCTTCCAGGGTCATTTCCTGACAGCCGATGCCGAAGAAGCTCTTGATGATTTCCCTTTCACGGTCCGTGAGGGTGCTGAGGGCACGCTCGAT
Organism: uncultured Bacteroidales bacterium; assembly: GCA_947302825.1. Lineage (GTDB taxonomy): Bacteria > Bacteroidota > Bacteroidia > Bacteroidales > UBA932 > Cryptobacteroides. The sequence goes on along the minus strand of CAMYWP010000210.1, from coordinate 249 downwards.
TTCCGTATTGAGGCTCTCGTTCACCAGGCCTTTGTCGGCGCTGGGAGAATCGTCGTTGGGAAGCACGTCCAGCAGGCTGTTGTCCTCCCCTTCCACGAAGGGAGCGTCCACGCTGACGTGACGGCTGCCCACCCGGAGGGTATCGGAAATCTTGTCCTTGGGAACGTCGATCATTTCCGAAAGTTCCTCATTGGAAGGCTGGCGCTCGTATTCCTGCTCGAACTTGGAGAGGGCCTTGTTGATCTTGTT
>CAMYWP010000209.1 GCA_947302825.1 uncultured Bacteroidales bacterium | reverse complement strand
CTTCCACCTTGTCGCTTTGTCAGTATCCCGCCGCGTAATACGCATGGCGGCAGCGGCTTTTAACGCACCACATAACTATCTTAGACATGTACAAATTTAAACCGACCCTGCTGCACCTGCTCGCCGGCGCCGCTATCGTTTTAGGTTCAGCCGCCTGCTCCCAAAAAGCGGCCTTGACGGTGGAACTGAAATCGGAGGAAGACCTCTCCGGCCTTACCCTAAGCACATCGGCAGGTAATTATTTTGACACGAAATACTCCGGACGGGAAGACATCCGTCTATTCCGGGTGAACACCGAGGCCGACGGCATCCAGGCCGTGCGCCAGGGCTTGGCCGACGTCCACGTAACGGACGAGGTGGCTTTTTCCAAAAGCGCCCGCGAAAGACTGGGCATCAAAATGGCCTTCCGGGGAGAAGAAAGTTTCGACGTCGCCTTCGCGGTCCGCAAAGGGAACCAGGCGCTGCTGGAGGAAATGAACCGCTTTATTGAAGCTTCCAAGGCCGACGGGTCGCTGGATTCCCTCATCAGCCATTGGCTCAACGGGACTCCCGCCCCTGCGATGCCCTCTACGGGAGAAGTCTCCCCTCAGGAGCCCCTCAGAGGCATTACCGCGATAAACATGGAGCCCATATGCTTCCTTGGGGAAGGCGGTGAGTGGAGGGGTATGGATGCCGATCTCCTCAGGCGTTTCGCCATTTGGAGCGGAAGGAGTTTTGAGATGTCTTTCATGGATCTGGGGTCGGGCATTATCGCCCTGAATACCGGGCAGTGCGACGTTGTGAGCGCATGCCTGTATATAACGGAGGAGCGACAGAAATCCGTGGACTTCACCATCCCTTACTATTTATGCCGCGGCGGGTATTTCGTGCTTGACAAAGGAGCCTCTTCCGGAATGGGCCTTTGGGACCGCCTGAAGATGAATTTTGTCACCGAAGGCCGTTGGAAACTCATCGTGAACGGCCTTCTGGAAACCCTGAAGATCACCCTCTTTTCCATCCTGCTGGGAACCCTGCTGGGCATGGGTGTCTGCGCCATGCTCCGCAGCCGGCGCAGATGGGTCAGCAAGGCGGCGAACCTGTATGGCGCCTTCATCCAGGGCATACCTACCCTGGTTCTTCTCCTGATCATGTTCTATGTCGTATTTGCCAATGCCGGGATGGGCGGTTCGCTGGTCGCCATTATCACCTTTGCCCTTTGCTTTGCCTGGTCTTCGGGCAGTATCTTCGACAGTGCCATCTCCTCTGTCCCGGTAGGTCAGACGGAAGCCGGACTGAGCCTGGGCTTTACACCGCTGAGGACCTTCACCGATATCGTGTTCCCCCAGGCCTTGACAAAAGGCCTGCCGCTGTTTACGGGAGAATGCGTGGCGCTCCTCAAGAGCACCTCCATCGTGGGATACATCGCCATCATGGACCTCACCAGGGCCAGCGATCTTATCCGCAGCCGCACCTTCGACGCCTTTGTCCCGCTGCTGATCGTCACCGTTGCCTACTTTGTACTGGCCTGGCTCCTTCGCCTTTTGTTAAACCTCCTCCTTTTAAAGAAGTAACATGATATCAATCAGACATTTAAGCAAAACTTTCACCAATCCCGACGGCGGCACCATAAGCCCCCTCAAGGACGTAAACTGTGACATTGAAAAGGGAGAGGTCATTAGCATCATCGGCCCTTCCGGCACTGGGAAAAGCACCCTTCTGAGGGCCATCAACATGCTGGAGCCTCCAACCGCAGGCCAAATCATCGTGGACGGCAAGGATGTCACGGCAGGACAGTATCCGCTTGACAAGCTCCGCATGAAGATGGGCATGGTGTTCCAGAGCTTCAACCTCTTTGAGCACAAGACCGTGCTGGAGAATGTCATTTATGCGCCCATGGAGCTGCTGAAACGATCCCGGAAGGAGGCAGAGGAAGAGGCACTGGAGCTGCTGGGAAAAGTGGGCATGGCCCAGAAGGCCGACGTGTACCCCTCCTCCCTTTCCGGCGGCCAGAAGCAGCGGGTGGCCATTGCCCGCTCGCTTGCCATGCACCCGGAAGTCATCCTCTTTGACGAACCCACATCGGCCCTTGACCCCACCATGGTCGGAGAGGTCCTCAGTGTCATACGCCGGCTGGCGAAGGAGGGAATGACCATGCTCATCGTCACCCACGAAATGCGCTTTGCCCGGGACGTGAGCACCCGTATTTTCTTTATGAACGAGGGCATCATCTATGAAGACGGCACGCCGGAGCAAATCTTCGAGCATCCTGCCCGCAGCGCCACCAAAGCCTTCGTGAACCGCATCCAGAAACTGGTGTATGAGATAGATTCCAATGCCTTTGATTTCCTTCAGATCCATACTGGAATCAACCGGTTCTGCTTCAAGTACAATTTCCCGGAAAAATCCGCTCTTGCATATGACATTGTAAAGGAGATGCTCTTTGAGCACCTCAAAGACCTAAGGCCACTCACGCTGCGGTTCACCCATGCCGAACTGTCCGGGGTTACGGCCTTGGATTTCATGGCCGAGGGCCTTACGGAGTCCCCGCTTCCGGGCGGCAGTGCACTGGACGGCATAAGGGCAAAAGTAAAGGGAATCGTGGAAGAACCCACTTCCAGGGGTTTTCGTATCAAAGTGCTGTTATAACAACATTTGCATCGCCTTTAGCGGAAGGTTAACAAAGCCCCTACACGATGGACATAGCAAATAGTTTCCGGGACAATCTGATGGTGGAAGACCATTACAGGATGATCCTGGACGGATTGCAGGTAACGCTCCTGATCACCTTGTTCGCCGCCCTTCTGGGTTTTGAGTACCCGCACCACTTCACCCGCCTCTTCAAGAAGGAGACCGGCATTACACCGACGGAATTCCTGGGAAAATATTTTCGGGCCGCTGCGTGTCCAGCTTGAATATGCCGGAAAATATGAGTACTTTTGTTGGAATCGCAGAACGTTATTTATGAAAAAGATCCTGCTACTGGTGCTCGCTGCCACCCTCGTTTGCACAGCGCAAGCCTGTTTACGGCCTGTTCGGTGGCAAATGACGACAACGCGGCCGGCGTCACCCCTGTCCAGAGTCGCGTGGGCTATTCCGCATGGCACACACAGGTGAGCTAC
>CAMYWP010000208.1 GCA_947302825.1 uncultured Bacteroidales bacterium | reverse complement strand
ACATCGTCCGCAAGGGCAAATCCGGCGCCGAGGAAATCCAGAAGATCATGGCCGATTACCGCACCAACCCGCCCCAGGAGATTGCCGGAAGCCCGCTGGCCAAGGTCATCGACTACAACAAGCCCGAAGAAACCGGCCTGCCCAAGAGCAACGTGCTCCAGTTCTTCAACCAAGCCGGCGACGTGGTCACCGTCCGTCCTTCCGGAACGGAGCCCAAGATCAAGTTCTATTTTGGTGCCAAGGGGGCCGATGCACCGGCCAAGATTGAGCAGCTTAAGGCTCAGTTCATCAGCTAGTTATCGCTTGGCCTGGAGGAACCGGGGTGACGCCTGGAACATAATCCAAGCCCAATGCAATTCCCTTTTACCGGAGGTGCGTTTCAGCACCTCCATTGTTTTTGTACCCCGCATGAAGGTATAACCCAGGCTGATGCTCATGGTGTGTCCCAGATCGTAGGAGGCACTGAATTCCACTTCATGGCCCAGGGGCGGATCGGCGTTTCTCAGTTTGGCGGCCGTTGCCAGGAAATGATAGCCCAGGTCCAGCTTCAGCTGAGAAACAGGAGACCACTGCGCATTGACATAAGCGTTCTGCAAGCCCGGCGTGAAGCCGCCGTAGTAGTCGCTCAGATAGAAGAAATCCATGGCCCCGTAAAACTTGTGGTGGGAACCATAAAGGAGGCTGAAACCCCGGATGACGTCGTGACGCTGCATGCCGAAATGATGACCCGGCGGCACGGCAAAATCCTTGTCGCCGCTCAGGTAATCGTAGCCCCCATAAAACTTCCACTGTTCGGATGCAGTGAAAGATACTTTCCCACTGGCCATCCAGGCCTGGATGGGCACACCATGTTCCTCCTTACCCATCTGATAGTAGCCGGCGGCTTCCACCTCCCATTTCTTGGGATGGAACAGCAGATATCCGCCAAACATTTGCTGATTGAATACCCCTTCCATCTTCTCCTCCGTCGTCGATACAGCCTGTGTGGTTAAATTAATACCCAGCAGCGAAACTCCAAGGGGAATCCAAGGCATATCCCAATGGTACCACAGGGCCGCCATGGCTTTGTAGGGCTGCAAACCACCGGCATAATAGGTCCCGCCATTCTTATTTTCCGGATTCTGGTTGAAGGCGCCGAAGGCATGCACCTTGTGCCCATGTCCTTCATAACCCAGTTTCAGGGCATCGTGAGAAAGGCCCGTCAGGGACCAGTCATCCGAGCCGAATACACGCTGGTCGTCGTAGGAGAGCGCCTGGCGGCCCAGTTTTGCAAAGAATCCGGGGCCGAAATTCACCGCCGCCCAGGCCTCGTACGCTTCGAAGGTCAAGGGAGCACCCATACCCCAGGTGCCGCTGAACTGTCCGGAGACGTTCACCTCCAAGAGGGGCTTCTCTTTCTGTTTTTTTGTAAACAACTGATAGTCTGCCGTAACACGGGCGCGGCCTAACAAAAAGGCCGCAAAATCCTTTTGCGGATCATCCGTATCCTCCTGCGCCGCCGTTCCGCCTTTACGTATTTCGCCACGGGTCATGAAATCCGAATCCAGATTGAACAGATGGGACTGGGCCGATACCCCAAGATGAAGGCAAACCCCTAAAACAAAACAAAGCCAGCGTTTTAGCATGAAATCCAGGTTATTAAGTTTTAGCAAAGATAATAATTCAGGGCAACTCTTGCAACTTTCCGGGAAATGGCGTATTTTTGCAATCCTTTTTTGGGGTATTAGCTCAGTTGGCTAGAGCGATAGGTTCGCAATCTATAGGTCACGAGTTCGAATCTCGTATACTCCACAAAAAAACCTGCCAGAACGGCAGGTTTTTTTGAGTCCTTAATCCCCGTAAGGGTTGCCTTCTTTCCATTCGCGGAGTTCGTCGCCGTGGCGGGCTACGCAGTGGGTGTAGATTTTCTGCTGACGTTCCATATCCAGGTTGTTCCACCAGGCGGTGCAGGCGGGATACCGGGCCTGGGCTTCTTCGCCGGAACCCTTCAGGGCTATCCTTTCCTTTTCGCTGATGGGCAGCGAGGACCACCAGACTTGTAAATCTCTTTCTGTCATGACTTTATCTGATTATAATTTAACTTCTACAAGAGCCGGGAAGATGTACGAAAGGTCTCCCCGTTCATTAAGGGTGAAGAGCATGTTCTGCGGGGTGCGCGTAAGCATACCTTCGAACAGGACCTTGTCTCCGCTGACCACCTTCACGGGTTTGTCCAGATCGGCCAGCGTATCATTGAGATAGATGCTGAGCCTGGAATAATCGCACCTGTCGATGGTGACCGTGTTGTCCTGGATACGGGCCGTGACCATCTTGCCTTTTTCCGCCTCATTCCGGGGAATACCCAGCCAGTAGAAATAAGACTTCATGGCGTCGCCCTGTACCCACACCACTTTATCAGGATAGGGATTCCGGGTGAAGTTCTGCATCCACGGAACGGCGGCTTTGTCCACGCCGTCCATCCAGTGCTCCTTCCCCTCCACAATGTGGCCGTCGTGGATATATCCCTCGGGGTCGGCGGCCTGCAGGGCGTCCATCTCGGCGATGCGGGCTGCACATTCCTTGTTGCGGTCATAGGCCGCATCCAGGGCGCCACACCAGATGGCAAAAGGCGTATTGCGAAGGCTTTCCAGCCGCACGTCACCGGGGTGTCCGGCCATCATGGAAGCGGCGGCCCAGTGGTCGGCCATACGGGGACCCAGGCGCCACACACCGTCACCGCCGGCCGAATAACCCATGATGTAGACTTTGTCGGGATTAACGTTCAGGGCCGATACGGCATAGCGGATGATGGCATCGTAAAAAGCGTCCGCCTCTTTGACAAAATGCAAGTCCCAGGTATCCTGGATGGCCCGGGGACAGAGATACACGGCATCCTTGGGCTGATACAATTTCTTCTGATTCTCCCACTGCCTGTTGTTCAGGGCCGCAGGGGCGCCGCCTCCGCCATGGAGGGAAATCACCAGCGAACGTCCGCCGGCCGGCGTGGTGCCGAAATTAGTCCACCAAACGGGCATTTTCTTTTTGCCGATAATGATCTTGCCTGCTTTGAAAGACTCCTCGTAAGCGGATTTGACGGCCGATTTCCAGGCTTCGGAAAGGGCTGCCTTATAGGTCTGG
>CAMYWP010000207.1 GCA_947302825.1 uncultured Bacteroidales bacterium | reverse complement strand
CTTGCTGCTCAGTTTCCGGAAGGCGTTATCCGGACACAGGTCCTGGACATCACCACACACGAGGCGACGGACGCGCTGGATGCCCTTTCTAAAGACACAATAGCACACTGAAAGAAGAGCTATGACAATACAGGAGTTCAGAGAGTACATGGCATCGGGCCAGCCGGTCGTCGGCGGCTCGGATGTCCACATGATGTTTCATCAGCTGTCCCAGGAGGCGCTGAGGATAACGGCCGAGATCAACGGCAAGTACCATACTCCCGAGGAGCTGCATACGCTGCTGGAGGAGCTCTGGGGGCGCGAGGTGCCCACCTCGGTCGGCCTGTTTCCACCGTTCCACACCGACTGCGGCAAGAATACCCTTGTCGGGGAACGCGTGTTCATCAATATGGGCTGCAAGTTCCAGGACCAGGGCGGTATCACCATCGACGAAGGGGCACTCATCGGCCACAACGTCGTGCTTGCAACCATCAACCACGACCTGGACCCGGCCAAACGCCAGAGCATGAGCTATGCACCCATCCACATCGGAAAGAACGTATGGATTGGGGCCAATGCAACCGTGCTTGCCGGAGTGACTATCGGCGATGGCGCCGTGGTGGCTGCCGGTGCCGTCGTCACCAAGGACGTAGCTCCCAACACGGTGGTCGGCGGTGTCCCGGCCAGGGTTATCAAAGTGATAGAAACCTCATCTCGATGAAACTACTTCTGAAAATACTGACCATCTTTGTCGCCGTCGGAGCTGTCGGCGGCGCTGTGATGATGTGGATGGATCCCAGCGGAATGAGCTGGGGAGGAGAACCGATGCTGGACCTGCTCCGGGCCAAAATGCCCTGGCCCGATGTCTTTTTCAAGGACTTCATTCCTTCGGGCTTTGCACTGCTGGCTGTAAATGGCCTTCCGCAGATACTAGCCGCCCTCATGCTCTTTAAGAACCATCGGCTGGCCTACTGGGCCTGCTTTGTCTGTGGCATTATCCTGATGCTTTGGATTGCATTGGAATGGTGGATATGGGGTTTTGTCGCCCTCAGCAACATCTTCTTCGTCCTGGGCGTAGTGGAGGTCGTCTGTGCCTGCTTGAACCTGCGCATCGGCCGGAAAGTTATTCCATTCTAAGCCCTATTTTTCCCGCTCCGACCAACTGCACGTCAGCACATTGGACACTCGCAAGCGCCAGCCCGGCTATCTTGTCAATAAACTGGACATTTTGTCCACAAAATGGACTTTCTGTCACCCAAGTCTTGCCAAAAAGTCCATTTCTGACGCACTGGCTCCGGCTTTGCAATATCCTTAGGCGTTCCGCAAAGGAACCCGGACGGAAGGCCACGTAAGGACCCGAAACCGAAGAATGTTTAAAATGATTTTGTTATGTTACCTACGATTAGAAGGAATCAAAGCTGGTTGCCTGACATCTTCAACGACTTCTTCGACAACAGCTGGATGGAAAGGACGAACTACACCGCTCCGGCCATCAATGTACTTGAGAACGAAAAGGAATATGACGTGGAGCTTGCCGCTCCGGGTCTCACCAAAGAGGACTTCCAGGTCCATGTGGACGAGGATAACAACCTTGTAATCAACATGGAGAAGAAGACCGAGAACCACGAGAAGAAGCATAACGGCCGTTACCTCCGCCGCGAATTCTCCTACGAGAAGTTCCAGCAGATGCTCACCCTTCCCGAGGATGCCGAAGCCGAGAAGATCGAGGCCAAGGTGGAGCACGGCGTGCTGAATGTCCGCATCCCCAAGAAGGAAAAGGTGGATGTGCAGAAGGCCGTCAAGCAGATTGAGATCAAGTAATCGCTGGCTCTACAGTCATAAACTGTTAGGGACGCTTCCTGGATGGGCAGCGTCCCTTCTTTGTTGCGCCAAAATGTCATAAGGGAAGGCATGGACTGACTTTTGCTGATAACAGGTCAGTTCAGAAAAGATACTTTTGAAAATGTTCAATAAGCACGATATTGCCCGCGATGCCTGCCAGCTCTTCGGGGCCCAGGCCCGGAAAGGCTATGACTGGTGGTGGCATTCTTTCACCGGATACGATGCTGAGACAGGTGCAGCCAAACCTTTCTTCATCGAGTTCTTCCTCTGTAATCCCGCCCTCGGCGGGGATGAGCCTGTCTTCGGCCAGGTCCCCGGGGAACCCCGGAAGCCGTCCTACCTGATGGTCAAGGCCGGTGCCTGGGGAGAGGATGCCGCACAGCTTCACCGTTTCTTCGGCTGGAAGAAGATCCAGGTGGATTGGGGTGTTCCCTTTTCCATCGAGGCCGATGAGTGCTTCCTCACAGAAGACCGCACCCACGGCCATGTGAAAGTAGAGGATGCCGCAGCACATCCTGAGTGGATGTGCCAAGATGGGGAGATGTCGTGGGACCTCAAGATCAACAAGATAACGGCCTTCAACGTCGGTTTCGGTGCTGATGAGGTCTTCCGCAAGGCTGAAGCCTTCGAGATGTTCTGGCATGCGGAGGGTATGAAGAGCACCTTCGAGGGAGAAGTCATCTGGAACGGCCGTCGCTACCTGGTCCGCCCGGAGGACTGCTACGGCTACGCCGACAAGAACTGGGGCAAGGACTTCACCAGTCCATGGGTGTGGCTCTCTTCCAACAACCTCACCAGCGAAATCACCGGGAGGAAGCTGACGGACAGTGTATTCGATATCGGCGGAGGGCGACCCAAGGTTGGCCACCTTGCCCTTCCCCGTAAGCTCCTTTCCGCCTTCTGGTATGAGGGAAAACCCTATGAGTTTAACTTCTCGAAGGCCTGGACGGGGGTCCATACGGAGTTCGACTGCAAGGAGACCGACTCGCAGATTATCTGGCACGTGGAACAGCGCTCCCTTTCCGGCAGGATGGTGACCGACATCACCTGCGAGAAAAAGGACATGCTGCTGGTGAACTACGAGTCTCCGGATGGCGCCAGGCGCCACAAGCATCTTTGGAATGGAGGCAATGGCGTTGGGACCATCCAGTTGTTTGACCATCATGGCGAATTGGTCGACCGCATCCACGCCGAAAACATCGGCTGTGAATACGGGGAATATGATTCTCCTAAGGTAGAAGATCAATAGAGGATGGATCCCGCAACGATGTTGGCGACCAGGGCGCGGAGGCGTCCGACGGCGCCATCGTCGATAGGGTGGACACGGTT
>CAMYWP010000206.1 GCA_947302825.1 uncultured Bacteroidales bacterium | reverse complement strand
TCATGGTGGAGAATACGGAGACCCGCAGCCAGCAGGACAACCGCCAGCGGGCCCTGTTAATCCTGAAATCCCGTCTCTACGACATCGAACTCAAGAAGCGCCAGGAAAAGCAGGCCGAACTGGAAGGCCAGAAAAAGCGCATCGAATGGGGCTCCCAAATCCGGAATTACGTTCTGCATCCCTACAAACTGGTGAAAGACCTGCGCACCGGTTACAATACGGCCGATACCCAGGCCGTCCTGGACGGAGACCTGAACGAATTTATGAAAACTTATCTGATGGGGACCGGAACGGCGGTCACGGACCCGGACGACTTAGATTAAGCGAATGCCCTCGGATGCCATTTCCTCGAGGGCTTTTTTGTGCCCTTCTGCATCTACGTAGGCCAGACAGTCTTTCAGAACCGAAACCTTGAAACCCGCTTTCATCAGGTCTTCGGCCGTGTTGCGTACGCAGAATTCCGTGGCGATGCCGCAGACAAGCACGCGCTCGATTTCCAGGAGTTCCAGAACTTCGGCCAGGCTTTGTCCGGCGGCGTTTTTCCCTTCAAAGCCGCTGTACTGCTCCGTAGCGGGGTCTTCTCCTTTGAAAAAGCACAGGTCTTCGTTCACGAAAGGCTGCAGGGCTTCGTGAATATCAGCCCCGTGAGTGCCCTGTACGCAATGCGGAGGCCAGGGACCGCCAAATTCGGCAAAGGAACTGTGGTTGGCGGGATGATGGTCCTGGATCCACAGGATGGGACCTTTGTGCCGGCCGATATAGTCTACGGTGGCGGCTACGGCCTCGGGAGCCTGCTGGCAGGCCAGGGAACCGTCAATGAAATCGTAGAGCATGTCTACGACAAGGAGGGCGCTGTCTTTCATAGGAACAAAGATACGCAAAAAATAGTATATTTGTAGGAACAAAGCTCAGTTGGAATGAACTCTATCAATAACGCCTACGTTTCGGACAAGTACCAGTACACCATGGGAAAGTCGTATCTGGAATGCGGAAAGCAAGACCAGATTGCCGTGTTCAACCTCTTTTACCGCAAGGCTCCGGAAAACAACAACTGGGCTGTGGTGAGCGGTACGGAAGAGGTGATCCAGATGGTGCAGGCTTTGGGGTCGGAACCAGAAGAGTTCTATGAAAAGTTCCTGCCCGGGGAAGCCTATAAGGAGTTTCGTAAGTATCTGAGCACCATGAAGTTCACCGGCGATGTGTACTGCATGCGGGAAGGGGAGATCGTCTTCCCCAACCAGCCCATCGTAACGGTGGTGGCCCCCATGATCCAGGCCCAGGTGCTGGAAACGCCCATGCTGTGCATCCTGAACCACCAGATGGCCGTGGCCACCAAGGCCTCCCGCGTGTGCCGTTCCACGGACAAGCCGGTTTCGGAATTCGGTTCCCGCCGGGCCCATGGGCCCTGGGCGGCGGTTTACGGCGGCAAGGCGGCCCAGATTGCCGGCTGCGCCAGTTCTTCCAATATCCTTACGGGAGCGTTCAACAATGTGCCGTCCACCGGTACCATGGCCCATAGCTTCGTAACCTCCTATGGCAGCACCGTGGAAGGGGAGCACCAGGCTTTCTGCGATTACATCCGTACGCACAAGGGAGAGAATCTGATTCTGCTCATCGATACCTATGATACCTTGCGTTGCGGCGTGAAGAATGCCATCCGCAGCTTCAAGGAAAATGGCATCGACGACAACTATCCTTATGGTTACGGCATCCGTTTAGATAGCGGCGACCTCGCCTACCTTTCCCAGGAGGTGCGCCGCATCTTGGACGAGCAAGGCCTGAAGCAGTGCAAGATTTTCGCCACCAACGGGCTGGACGAATACCTCATTACGGACCTGGAGCGCCAGGGTGCCCGCATCGACTGCTATGGGGTAGGCGATGCCATCGCCACCTCCAAGGCGGCCCCTTGCTTCGGCAATGTGTACAAACTGGTGCAGGTGGACGATGAACCGGTCCTGAAGCGTTCGGAAGACAAGATAAAACTCATCAATCCCGGCTTCCAGATCACCTGGCGCATATCGGCCCAGGACAGCGTAAAAGGCCATAAGTTCGACGGTTATATCCACAAGGTGGACGTGACCTGCCTGCGCGGCGATGCCATGGACATGGCTCTCCAACACGGCGAGGCCGTTACCGTGCGCGATGAATACGATTCCTACAAGTATAAGACTTTTGAGCAAGGCAGCTACGAGGCCCGTCCTCTGCAGCACCAGGTCATCGCCAAGGGTGTTCGCGTGTGCCCCCAGCACACTTTGGCCCAGAAGCAGCAGTTCTACCAGGACAACCTGCACCACTTCTCTCCGGCCGAACGCCGCCTAATCAACCCCCACTATTACAAAGTGGACATCTCCGACGCCCTGTACGATACAAAAATGTCTATTATAGGGAAGTTGGTTAAGGAAATTGAAGAATTCAAATTGTAGCCGTTGGGCTAAGTGTCTGATTATCAGATATAAAAGAAAAATCGATTACTCTTTTTAGAGTAATCGATTTTTCATAAGTGACTGTAGGCGAGAGAGTTATCTCCACGGCCACCTTATTCAACGAAAGCCATTTCGTTGAATAGATAGTCTGCATGGCCGATTTCCTTAATGATAAAGAGGATATAGCGCACGTCCAGGGAGATGTTGCGGCAGATTTCCGGGTCGAAAACCAGGTCGCTCATGGTGCCTTCCCATACGCGGTCGAAATTGATCCCGATTAAGTTGCCTTCTGCATTCAGCACCGGGCTGCCGGAGTTGCCGCCGGTGGTGTGGTTGGTGGCCAGGAAGCACACCGGCTGATTCTCATGGCCTCCTTCGGCGTATATGTCGCGCAGGGTCTGGGGGATGTTGTAGTCGAAGATGGCCGGATTATCCTTCTCGATAATGCCGCGAAGGGTGGAAACGGGCTGGTAGTAGATGGCATCGGCGGGCCGATAGCCCTCCACATGGCCGTAGGCCACGCGCAGGGTGAGGTTGGCGTCCGGGTAGAAGGCGCGCTCACGTTCGAACTCCATCTGGCCCTGCATGTAGTCGCGGTAAACCAGGTTGATGCTCTGGTTGAATTCGGCAACCGGCGGGGCAATGGTGGAAGAGTAGAAGTCGTTGAGGGCATCGGCCAAAGCCTTGGCTTCATCCCCGGATGCAAAGACGGCGTCCTTCCAGGCTTCCATGGTGCCATACTGGGCCCGCTTATCCAGGAAATACTGGGGTTTGTAAATGTCGTCCA
>CAMYWP010000205.1 GCA_947302825.1 uncultured Bacteroidales bacterium | reverse complement strand
TCTTACTATGAACCTTGGGGATATACGCCGCTGGAGGCCCTGGCCTTCCGGATTCCCACCCTTACCACCACCCTGGCCGGTTTCGGCATGTGGGTGCTGGACCACTACAAGGGCAAGCATCCCGGCATTACGGTGCTGGAGCGCGACGACAACAATTATTCCCAGGTGGTGGACGGTGTCGTCAACCGCATCCGGGAAATTGCGGACCTGGAACTCCCGGAGCGGAACGTATACCGGGAAAACGCCCGCGACGTGGCCCAGATTGCCCTCTGGGACCATCAGATTGTGTATTATCAGGAGGCCTATTCCCAGGCGCTGGCCAAAGTGCTGGACCGCAAGGACTCCTACAACCAAAAGAAGAAGACTATGCAGTATTTTAAAGCCGACGTTACCTCTCCCAACTGGAGAAGCATTCTGGTAACCCGACATCTTCCGGAAAAGCTCTCCCGCCTGGAGAAGCTTTCCAAGAACCTTTGGTGGTGCTGGAACGAGAGTGCCAAAGACCTCTTCCGTTCCATCGACCCGGAGGTGTGGCACAAGAGCGGCCACAATCCGCTTGTTGTGCTGGATACCGTGAGTATCAAGCGTTTCCAGCAGCTTTCAGAGGATTCCGAATTCCTGGGACGCATGAAAAACGTGCTGGACGAATTCGATACCTACATGGCTGCCAAGGCCAAGCGCACAGACCCTTCCATCGCCTATTTCTGCATGGAATACGGTCTGGATACTTCCCTGAAGATTTACAGCGGCGGTCTGGGTATCCTGGCCGGTGACTATCTGAAGGAAACTTCCGACATGAACACCAATTTGGTGGCAGTGGGTCTGCTGTACCGCTATGGTTATTTCAACCAGATCATCAGCGCCCAAGGCTATCAGGTGGCCAATTACGACGCCCAGGACTTCACCAAGATCCCTGCGGTTCCCGTGCTGGACAAGGACGGCGAATGGGTCACCACGTCCGTGGCGTTCCCCGGCCGCAGCCTCACCGCCCGTCTGTGGAAGGTGGAGGTGGGCCGCACCGACCTTTACCTGATGGACACCGATTACGAAGCCAACCGTCAGGAAGACCGTGAGGTGACCTATCACCTCTATGGCGGCAACTGGGAGAACCGTCTCAAGCAGGAACTCCTGCTGGGTGTGGGCGGTATCCGCGCCCTCCGCAAGCTGGGCCTGAATCCTCAGGTGTACCATTGCAACGAAGGCCATGCCGCTTTCATCGGCCTGGAGCGTCTGCGTGAGTACATCGAGAAAGACAACCTGGACTTCAGCGAGGCCCTGGAAGTGGTGAAGGCCAGTTCGCTGTTCACCACCCATACGCCGGTTCCCGCCGGTCACGATGCCTTCGACGAAGGTATGCTTCGCCAGTATATCGGCCATTATCCGGAGCGTCTGAAGATTGACTGGGAGACCCTCATGTCCCTGGGTAAGGACAACCCGTTGAATCGCGACGAGAAATTCTCCATGAGCAACCTGGCTGCCAACATCTCGCAGAATGTGAACGGCGTTTCCATGCTGCACGGCAAGGTGTCGCAGGATATCTTCTCGCACATGTACCCGGGTTATCTGCCGGAGGAACTCTTCGTGAGCTATGTGACCAACGGCGTGCACTATCCCACTTGGTGCGCTCCGGAGTGGAAGCCCGTCCACGCCAAGGTGTTCGGCCCGGCTTTCGCCACCCATCACTACGATAAATCCTGCTTCGAGGGCATCTACGGTGTCTCGGACAAGGATGTCTGGGCCATCAAGAAGCTGCTGAAGGAGAAACTCATCGCCTTCCTGCGGGAGCGTCTCCAGGACAAGACGCTGTCCGACCATTACAGTCCTTCCCAGATCATCACCATTATGGAAACGCTCCGCGACGATGTCCTCACTATCGGCTTCGCCCGTCGTTTTGCTACGTACAAGCGCGCTACGCTCCTGTTCCGCGACCTGGACCGTCTGGACAAGATTGTGAACAATCCCACCCAGCCCGTTCAGTTCCTCTTTGCGGGTAAGGCCCATCCGGCCGATAAAGCAGGTCAGGACCTGATCAAGCAGATTGTGGACATTTCCAAGGATCCCCGTTTCATCGGCAAGATCGTGTTCGTGCCCGGCTACGACATTACGCTGGCCAAGCGCATGGTCCAGGGTGTGGATGTGTGGATGAACAATCCTACCCGTCCTCAGGAGGCTTCCGGTACTTCCGGCGAAAAAGCGGCCATGAACGGCACCATGCACTTCTCCGTGCTGGACGGCTGGTGGGTGGAAGGCTACAAGGAAGGCGCCGGCTGGGCCCTTCCCATCGAACAGGCCTACGACGACAACAACTTCCAGAACGAGCTGGACGCCGCCACCATCTACCAGATCCTGGAGAACGACATTGCTCCGGCCTATTACAACGTAGACCGTACTACGGGCCGCAGCTCCGAGTGGATCGGCTATATCAAGAACACCATTGCGCAGGTGGCCTGCAACTTCACCACCAACCGCATGCTCACGGACTACATCAACCAGTACTACGCGCCTCAGGCCAAGGGTGCCGCCGCCATGGTGGCCGATGACTTCAAGAAGGCCCGCGAACTGGCTGCCTGGAAGAACCATGTGCGTCGCGAATGGGAGAATGTGGTGCAGATTTCCCGTACTCAGCCGGCCACTACATACGACATTTCCCAGTCTCAGCCTTATCACGCCGAAGTAGAACTCCAGCTGGGTTCCCTCTCGCCCGAAGAAGTGGGTGTGGAGGCAGTTTTCGCCCAGACCGATACCCACGGCAAGCTGCATATCATGGATGTGCAGGAGTGCAAGCTGGTCAGCTTCAAGGATGGCGTTGCCAAGTTCAGCGTGGATGTAATCCCCGAGAAGACCGGTGCCTACCAGGTAGGAGCCCGCGTGTTCGCCAAGAATGCGCTCCTGCCGCACCGCCAGAGCTTTGAGTGCGTGAAGTGGCTGTAGTAACCACAGGTTTTTTTGACGGTGTCCATCTGGGGCACCGCCATGTGATTGAGACAGTGGTCTCCTCTGCCCGGGAAAGGGGGGAGGAGGCCATTGTGGTCACATTCTGGCCGCATCCCAGGACGGTGCTTCAGCAGGACGCCAGGGAGTTCAGGCTTCTGACCAGCCTGGAGGAGAAGAAGGCGCTGCTGAAGGCCGCGGGCATAGACCGAGTGGAGGTGTTGCCTTTCACCCGGGAATTCGCCGCCATGAAGGCCGATGAATATCTGCAGATGCTAAGGGACCGTTTCGGAGCGTC
>CAMYWP010000204.1 GCA_947302825.1 uncultured Bacteroidales bacterium | reverse complement strand
TGGGCGCTTCCTGGTGGGGGACCAGCCGGAAGTAGGAAGTGGGGTTCTTGTTGCCGAAAGCCGTGATGGACGGCGCCAAGGTCATCAGACCGGCGATGGCGGCGCGGGCCTGTTCGGAGAGCTTTCCATCGGCCCCTAAGGTGACGTTGTGACCATCTTTCATAAGCCGCATGTGGATGTGCATGCCGGATCCGGCCTTGCCGGTGGTGATCTTGGGGGCGAAGGAGACATCCAGGCCGTTGCGGTAGGCCAGGTTGCGGATCACCCATTTGGCCAGCAGGAGTTGGTCGGCCGCGGTTTCCACCGGGTTGGGCAGGAATTCAATCTCGTTCTGCTCGTATACCTTGCCGTCCAGGGTGAAGTTGCCCACTTCGCTGTGGCCATATTTGATCTGGCCGCCGGTTTTGGCTACATGATCCATGCAGGCGCGGCGGAAGTCGTTCAGTTTGGCGAAGGGCTCGCTCTCGTGATAACCCTTCTGGTCAGTGGCGGGGAAGAGCGGATCTTCGTTGCAGATAACGTAGTACTCCAGCTCTCCCATAGCCTCGAACTGCAGGCCAGTGGATTCCTCGAAAGCCTTCTCCGCCCTCATCAGAGTAGCATGCGGAGCGCAGTCGAAAGGCTCCCCTGCCTTGTCGAAGAAGCTGCAGAGGAAGCACAGGGTGGGAATCTCGTTGAACGGATCCACGAAGGCGGTGCGGTAACGGGGAATCACGTAGAGGTCGCTGTTGCCGGCTTCGATGAAGGAAGGGAAGAGGCTGGAGCCATCCACGCGTTCACCTTCCGTGAGGATGGTTTCGGCGTAGGCCAGATTATTTACTGTGAAATTGAGGGTCTTTACTCGTCCATCCTCGGCGGGATACATGAAGTCAATCATGCGGATGCCCTTCTCGCAGATAAAGTTCAGGATATCTTCCCGGGTGAATTCTTCCGGGGATTTTTCCAGGAAAGCCACTACCTCGTTGGGGTTCAGCTCAATGTTTTTGTTCATAGTTATGGGGTTAGTTAAAAATATTACGGGATAATTCTGTGTTGGGTGCAAAGTCCGGTGAGCGCATGTAGTCCAGCAGGGCGCCGTAGAACTGACGTCCCTCGGGCCAGGCCATTACCTGCTCCAGCTTGGCGGCACAGACCAAAAGGCGGCCTTTGCCAACTTTGAACTCGAAGACCAGACCCAACCGATGGTTACGCTCCACATTGTCAATGACCTGGACAATGGGCCGATAAGCATCTATTTCATCCAGAATGATGGGGCGCGAAGCCTTTACCACCGGGAACCACTGCCAGGAAGTGTGCTCCTCCGTAGGGAATCTGCGGAACAGCGGGTGCAACGGGTCCATCACCAGGCCCAGGGTGCCGGGGGAGACCGGTTTTCCCATACTCTCGCAGATGTCCCGGAACATACGGTAGTTCCAGTAATCGGTCTGAAACAGCCCGCCCACCGTATGGGAAGTGTCGGACGGCATCAGCAGGACGGAAGCGCCGTTTTGGAGGGCCTGCAAGGTGGCCGGATCCAATGCCTGTTTAATGAGGATGCCGCTCTTGTCGGGGGTGTTATCGGCCGGATAGACCCAGATGGGCCAGTGGTTCTGCCGGATGCCGTTTTCCGTATGGGCCTGCACCATTAATTCCAGGCGCACAGGCACATTCAAGTTTGATAGGCCGATAGTAATGGGGCCGATGGACATCAGGCCTTCCCCTTCGGGGCATTCCAAACTGCCGGAACCCGCTTCTCCCAAGGACCAGGAGATGCCGGTAACTTTTTCCTGGCTGAACTTTGCCAGTTTTATATCGGCCTGGAAGGTTTCGTCCGTGCTCCAGCAGTACTTGTCGAATTCCGCCAGGGGGACTATATCGCTACACCAGCCTTGCCAGTCGGCGGAACTTACCGCCCCCTTGCTGTCCATAAAGGCGTCCAGGATGCCCACATAGGCCGATCCCTGGCCAGGATAATCCTGCAGGTCCAGTAGCTGGAACCCGCCCAGGCCCGGCGTGCGGAGGCACATTTCTATATCGGCCTTATACAATTGCGCGGCCCAGGCGGCCGATGCGCGGTGGAAATCTCCGGCTTGGTCGGCCATTCCTGCCGTTTCCAGGCGCCGGTGGAATTCCATCAGGTTGCGCGGCACCAGCGGACCCGTGTATTTGTCTATTTCGGCATAGTCGGGGTAGGCCTGGAACTGTCCGGTCTCATGGCTGATGACCGGGACGGGGGAGGCCTTCACCGCTTCGGCGAAATTCATCCGTGTTCCCGGATGGAAGTGGTTCAGGATACCGCCTTCCAGGGCATCGCAGAAGGCAAAGGAACTGCGCACGTGGGTGCCGAACTGGCCGTAGGGTTCTCCTCCTGTGCGGCAGGTGGCAAGGAAATCCGTTCCCGCGACATAGCCTTGGTAGCCCAGGAAAGCATTGGTACCATTGGTATAAAGGATCTGCGGCGCTTCTTTTCTGAAGGTTTCCACCAGTTCCTGCATCACGGGAATCTCTCCGGATAACTCATTGCCCAGGGAGAAGAGCGCAAAAGAAGGATGGGGACCGTAGGTGCGGACTATGTTCAGCCCCTCTTTTCTGAGGAAGTCAAGGAGTTCATTTCCCTCCAGCCGGCCCCAGAAGGGGAGTTCGGGCTGCAGGTAGATGCCCAGTTCATCAGCCGCAGCAAAAGCGGCCTCCGGCGGGCACCAGGAGTGGAAACGGACATGGTTGATGCCATATTCTTGGCAAATTCTAAAATACCGGAGCCAGGATTCCTTATCCATGGGCGTATGTCCCGTCAGGGGGAAGACACAGGCATCGTGCTTGCCCCGGAGGAAAACCGGATGTCCGCCGGCAAAGAAGTGTCCATTAATAATTTCCAAGCGGGGAAGGGAAGCGCTTATTTCTGTTTCCCGGGCCGATACGGGCCTTAGTTCCATCCGGCCGATAACCCCGTTCCAGTTGGTCTGTGTATCATCTGAATACAGATGCGAGCTGCGGATGACGCCTTGCGGTACGCCTCCGCCGTTGTCCACACACAAGGTGAGCACGTGTTTCCCCGGCGTGATCCGGCCCAGCCGATAGGTCTGTGGCGTGGATACGTCGTTGCATGAGCCCACCAGGGTGCCGTCCAGATACAGGGTGGTGGCTTTGGTGCGCTCCAGGAACAGCTCCAGGTCCTGATCCCTCCACGCACGGGGGACGGAAATGGTTTTGCGGTACCAGGCTTTGCCCACATAGGCATATCGGCGTGTGAGCCGGGCTGTTTCCACAGTGCTGTCGGGCTGGGAGCCTTTTCCGGCAAGGTCGGTGGTGCCCGGTAAAACTATGGTGTCATCCAAGTTGGTATCGGCT
>CAMYWP010000203.1 GCA_947302825.1 uncultured Bacteroidales bacterium | reverse complement strand
TATCATACGCCATCTCTTGTGAGTTGCTATGAGATGACGGAGGATTACCTCAAACTGCCAAGGGGATGCGAGGATGCTGTGATTGAACTGCTACAGAGCAATTTCTCTGCATGGGAAGAGGATGACCAGACCAATGCAGGAAGGACAATTAATGTTTCTTTTTCTGGAGAACTGCGGCCGGAACAGAAAGAGGCTGTACAAAGACTGCTTGCTTGCAATAACGGCGTGCTTGCGGCGACCACCGCGTTCGGTAAAACGGTTGCTGCGATTGGAATGATTGCAAGGCGAAAGACAAATACGTTGATACTGGTTCATTCCAAGGCTTTGCTGGAACAGTGGAAGGAAGAGATAGAAAAGTTCTTGATTATCAGCGAACCAGAACCCGCTATAGAAGAGGAAAAGGGCCGGAGAAGAAGGAAGGTGTTTTCTCCCGTTGGCCTTCTGGACGGTAGCCGGAATACGCTGCACGGCATCATAGATATCGCCGTATTCAATTCCACGTTGTCAGAGGATGGGGTTAAGCCATTTGTCCGTAATTACGGGATGGTAATCGCTGACGAATGCCATCATTCCGGCGCCATCGGCTATGAGCGTGTACTGAAGTATGTGAATGCCCGATATGTGTACGGCCTTTCGGCCACTCCCACGCGTCAGGACGGGATGACACCCATTGTGTTCATGCAGTGCGGTCCGATTCGATATAAGTCGGACGCGAAGGCACAGATGTCCAGGCAGTCTTTCAGTAGAGTTTTGATTCCACGTTTTACTCCTTTCCGAGCGATAGAGGGGAAAGGAAACGCCTTGCAATACCTTGGTGACTTAGCCTCTGACCGAGCCAGGAATGAACTGATTGTTCAGGATGTTGTATCCGAACTGAACGAAGGCCGGACGCCGATTATCCTAACCAAGCGGAAAGACCACATCTCTATCCTTGCCGATATGCTGGCTCCCTTTTGCCGGAATGTGGTCCAATTGATTGGCACGGCATCGGCCAAGGAGAAGCGCTTGGCGATGGGCAGGCTCAAAAGTATCCCGGAGACGGAGCCGCTGATAGTTATCGCCACGGGAAAGTATGTGGGCGAGGGCTTCAATTATCCCAGGCTGGATACGCTCTTCATCGCACTACCGGTTGCTTATCCGAATATCGTCCAGCAATATACGGGACGCCTCCACAGGGACTATGAGGGCAAAACTGAAGTACGGGTTTACGATTATATCGACATCCATGTCCCGGTCATTGCCAACATGTACGGCAAGCGGCTAAAGTGCTATGCCCCTATCGGCTATGCCCGGAATGTGACAGATGCTTTGGAGCAGAATCCACAGAACATTGTTCTTGGTCCGGACACTTTCCTATCTGTTCTGGTCGGCGATATTGAAGTAGCGCAGTCCTCTATTGTCCTTTCTTGCGAGTCGGTCCAGTACATGAAGGGAACTTTGGCAAAGGCGATGCAGTCGCTTGGCCTCCGTGGCGTTGAGTGCTGTATCATCATACGAAAGCCCTCTTCTCGGGACGAAGACTTCATCAGAGCGGGGATTAAACTTGTCGAAACGGAACGGCAGCCTATACGTGCTGCTGTTATTGACCGGTCCCTGCTTTGGTTTGGCAGCATTGATCTGGCGGGAAGCCATCATAAGGAGGAGGATAATGTCATGCGCGTGCTGGCGCCGGTGATTGCTTCGGAGATACTGGGGTATATGACGGACATGAAAGCAATCTAAATCAGTCACATCGTCCTTTACACCCTGTCATTACTATTCCTTTTTGGATTCTGTGTACGTTTATGTGTACGGATATGTGTCTGTTTATTGTGTGATAAAATGCGATAGAATGCGATAAAATGAGGATGGGCACCATTCGAGAGAACGGCACCCATCCGCGTTAAATTGCTGTATTTCAGGTAGTTATACCACTAGTACTCCTCTTCGTTCCACATGAAGTCTTCTTTGGTGGGGTAGTCGGGCCAGATATCTTCGATGGATTCGTAGATTTCGGCGTTATCGTCGTCCAGCTCTTCCAGGTTCTCGAGAACTTCGTCGGGGGCGCAGGTGCGGGTGGCGTAATCAATCAGTTCTTCTTTGGTTGCCGGCCACGGAGCATCGTCCAGGCTGCTGGCAAGTTCGAGTGTCCAAAACATAGTAATATTCTGTTTTATTGTTATTTAGCTACTAACAAACGGGCTATTTCCGTATTTGGGGCTGCAAAGATAGACAAAAAAATGATATAATGGATTTTTTTCGCTATTTTTGCAGTCCTTTTTTACAACTTGCTACAAAGAACAGACCAATGGCATACCGGAAAATAGAGGAATATGACGAAACCACTACCCAGGAGATTGCCGGACACATCCGCGCCATCCTGAGCCTGCTGGGAGAAGACACTTCGCGGGAAGGGCTACAGAAAACGCAGGAACGCGTGGCCAAGGCCATGCAGTTCCTTACCCAGGGATATTTCCAGGACGGGGAAACTATCGTAAAGAGTGCAGTGTTCCAGGAACCGTACAACCACATGGTTGTGGTAAAGGACATAGAGCTGTTCTCCCTCTGTGAGCACCACATGCTCCCCTTTATCGGCAAGGCCCATGTGGCCTATATCCCCCAAGGGGAAATCACCGGTCTCAGCAAAGTGGCCCGAGTGGTGGAAACCTATGCCCGCCGCCTGCAGGTGCAGGAACGCCTTACTGAGCAGATCCGTGACTGCATCCAGGAATCCCTGCATCCGCTGGGCGTAGCAGTGGTCATTGAAGCCATGCACACCTGCATGTCCATGCGCGGTGTCCAGAAAACCAATGCCATCACCACCACATCGGCCTTCTCCGGCATTTTCCTCAAGAGTCAGAAGACCCGGAACGAGTTCCTGGAACTGATAGGCCGATAGACCGTGGACGCAAGAAGCTGATTACCAGCAACTCATACAAATAACCCCAGGCAGAAATGACCTGGGGTTAATCATATAAACAACTATTAATCAATAGGTTACTCCCACGGACTACTGCTTCAACAGGCTATAGCTTCTGGCGATGAAATCGGCCAGGGCTTTGCCTTTGAGCATGCCGTTGGCCAGGAGGGCCAGGTCTACGATCTGATGCAGCGATTCGTTGCCGCTGGCGAAGGCTTCTACATCGGCCCGATGGGCTTTCCGCACGGCCTCGCGCGCTTCGCGGGCCTTGGTCTTCTCCTCATCGGAGGCATCGGACGGGGCTTCGGCAGGAAGATCGGCCTGCGGGGCCACGTTGGAGAGTTTATCGGCCCAGATCTGAGCCACCAGCGGGTTCTCCATATTTACGGTGATGTTGTAGCTTTCGGGCATGGAGCCGTAGAAGTTCATGCCGCCGCCCAGGGCGCTCATCTCGCGGTAACGGCGCATGA
>CAMYWP010000202.1 GCA_947302825.1 uncultured Bacteroidales bacterium | reverse complement strand
GGACAAGAATCTGGACTCCACTTACGTTTTCCAACCCTTCAAAGGATGGAACGTTTCCACCACCTATCAGGGAAGATGGGACCACGTAGGGCTGGAGATTCCGATGGAGATTGTAACGAATAGCTCCTCGGAGCAGGGGAGAACCGTTATCAATTTGATTGATAACCAGTCCCATCACGTAGGCCTTCGGGGCGGATACGGACCCCTGGAACTGGGCTTCTCCGTAGCGGTTAACAAGAAGGAAAAACCAGACAGGAATATTTCTTTCAACTGGTTGTCCACCAGTTTCAGCCTGCAGTTCTACCACACGCTCATTCACGACTCCGCCACTTCTACCTTTGAGTTTCCCATCGGGAACACGCCGGATCGGATGCCGGATGCCGCCTCATCGGCCAGTATCTGGCGGGTAGGGGGTTTCTATATCTTCAACAACAAGAAGTTTTCCTATCCGTCGGCTTACCAGGGGAAACTGGTCCAGCGGCGGTCGGCCGGTTCTTTTCTGGCGGGTGCGGAATTCCATCACTCCTTTCTGACGCTGGATAAATCCAGGAATTTTGGAACCATGCTCCTGAATCTGACCGGTTATTCAACCTGGAAATTCTCGCTGGGCGGCGGCTATTCCTTCAACTGGGTCCTCTATCACCGGGATGCCTCGTCCAGCCGCAATATACAGGATCTTCGCAACCTGACCCTGAACATTACCGCCATTCCGCTGCTCATCGTTGTGAACGAAATGGGAATGACCCACATAACCCGCTCGGAAGAGGAGAAGATCCAGGCACATGGTGGCATCCAGCCCAATTTCCTGGGAAGGGTGGGTATTTGCTATGCCTGGGGCCACTTTTATGTAAACGGCTACTTTGATTTCAATTATCACCGGTTCGAGGGAAAGGAACAGGAGGAAACGCGTTTACGCCCTTATCTGGAAAACGATGACGCCATTTACCGCTTCAAAGTCCTGGGCCATCTGTCCAATTGGACCGGCGGCGTTGAACTCCATTACCGCTTCTAGGAGCCCAGGTGTTCGATCAGGATTCGGATGCCGATGCCGATGAGAATGATGCCGCCCAGGAGTTCCGGGCGCACTTTCCGGTTGATGATTTCGCCGAAGCGGATGCCCAGGCCGAAGCCCAGCAGGCTCATTCCGAACGATACAATCCCGATGATGACCAGCGGAAGCGCCATCTGGCCCAGGGTCTCGTAGCCGGTACAGGCATACGTGATGCCCACGGCCAAGGCGTCGATACTGGTGGCCACTGCCAGCAGCACCTGCGTCCGGAAGTCCCGGGGATTCACGCTGCGCTGCTCCTCTTCTTCCTTGAAGGAATCGGCAATCATTTTGCCGCCGATGAGGGCCAGCATCCCGAAGGCCACCCAATGGTCATAGGCCTCTATATAAGCGCTGAAACTCTTGGTCAAGGCCCAGCCCAGCAGCGGCATCAGGGCCTGGAAAAGGCCGAATAGAAAGGCCAGCGTAAACGCTATGCGCCCTTCGAAACGCTGAATGATAACGCCGCATACCACGGACACCGCAAAGCAGTCCATAGCCAGGGCTAAGGCTATGAGGATGGATTCCATCATTTCTTCAGATCCGGGTAGGGAATAAGGTTGGGAAGACGCTTCAGCAGTTCGTCCTGCGGTCCACAAGTATAACCCATCACGATGAGCGCATTCATCCAGTGCAAGTGCTCCTGGGCGGCCAGATATTCGCCTTCCGGGGCCAGTGCCTGCAGGGTGGGAACGTACAGGACACCGAAGATTTCCTCCGACTGCCGGCGATGAAGTTCCAGGCTGTTCTTAAGCTGGTCCGGGCCCGCCTGGGAAAGCCGCTCCTTGCGCTCCTCCCAGGACTCTTCCTTGCTCAGGTCCTTGGCCGCTTTCTTGAGTCTCTTTCCCGAAATCACATCCGTGTCCCAGATATCCTTAGCCATACCGAAGCGCTGGAGCACCTTGCATCCTTCCGGACAATACGCCGCGTTGTAGAAATCCAGGATATGCTGGGTTTTCTTGCTGCCGTCCCAGTCCCGGACCAGGATGAGCATGTGGCTCAAATCCCGTCCGGAACGCGCTGCAGCCTGCAAAAGCGACACGCCCAACTGAATATTCTGTGGCCCTTCATCTACGGCCACCACCACATAGTTGATGAGCGGATCCTGCTCAAAAGCCTCCCAGAACGCGACGGAGGAAGCCGGCTCCCGGTGCCACTGGAAAGCATCGTCGCCCTTCAGGCCGGGCGCGCTTTCCAAGAACTGTCCCAGGATGAAATCCAGCCGGGGATCGAACACCTGGATGGACATAGGGGCCCGCCCATAATCCTTCCCCACAAAACTGCCGTATTCATAGAGGAAACGCGCCGCCTCCTGGCCGATACTGCCAAATCCCACGATAAGGGCATGCAAGCCCTGTTTCACATACCCCTGCGGCTCCTTTTGCACATAATGGACGGGCATCAGGGCCGGAGCGTGAAGCTTCAGATTGGTGAAAGTCATCTGGTGCGGGTTCAGCATCCGGACACGGGAAGCGGTAGAGGCCACCAGGGTGTCGAAACCGTCCGGGCGCGATTCGTAACAGAATATCTTGGCCTTGATGCTGGTATCGTCCGTGGCGGCGGAAAGCAGGAAGGAATTCTCCTTGGACTTTTCGGAAACCAGATACAAGCTGGTGCGCTTATTGGCCAGCCATACCTGCAGACCGGGGAGCCCCAGGGCATCGGCCAGGCGAGCCTCCCGCTCCTGGGGCAGATGACCGCAGAACACGGAGATGCGGTGGCTGCCCAGCTCTTCGCGCAGATTACGCTCCAAAGTGGGCTGGAAAGTGCCTGTCAAATCCACGAACAGGATGCGTCCCTGATCTTTCTTCTTCTTCTCGGCCTTCCACTCCGCCAGAATGCTCCTGGCCATGAGCCGGGAAGAGGAACTGATTCCCAGGAACACGTGGTTTTTCCTGTCCCGTCTGCCCAGAAGACTCAGGAAAGCCAGCCGGAGCCGGTCACGTCCGGCGCTGGGCTTGAACAGGAAAACGATGAGCAGGACCAGTAACGCCGCGACGCCCAGCGCCGCTACGATGGCTGCTATGAGATGGAGGGGATCCGACAAGTCCATAAACCTACAATATAATGCACAAAAATACATAAAAAATGCTATATTTGCGTAAATAGTCAAACAGTATTTCACGTATGAAAAAGACCCTCCTGAGTATTACCCTCATCCTCTTGTCCTTATCGGCCTTTTCCCAAAAACCCGCCGGAGATCCCAAAGGCGGCATCTCGGCCGATATGCTCCGTCAGATCAGCGCCGCCTATGAAGGCAACGCAGCCGACAAAGCCCTGCGCAATGCCCTGAACAGCACCCCCATCAACACGCTGGCTGTATCGGCCGATAAGATTGCCA
>CAMYWP010000201.1 GCA_947302825.1 uncultured Bacteroidales bacterium | reverse complement strand
GATGAAAGCGGCCAGCAGCAGTACCACCACAAAAGCGTACTTCCGGTATTTCCTCAGATGGGTCCGCGTAACGATTCCCATACTGGAAAGCACCAGGATGACCGTGGGGAATTCGAACAGCAGGCCGATAAGGAACACCATGGATACGAAGAGCGACATATAGGAGCTCAGGGAGATGGTATTGGCTATGGTATCGCTCACCGTGTAGTTCATAAAGAACATCAGGCAGACGGGCAATACCACGAAATATCCCACCGCTACGCCCAGATAAAAGAGGCCGGACGACATCCCGAAGCCCATTCGCACGGCTTTTCTCTCATGGTCGTACAGCGCCGGCGCTATGAAGCGCCAGATTTCGTAAACGATGTACGGGAAAGCCACTACCAGGCCACACAGGATGGCCACTTTCAGGTGAACGAAGAACTGGGCCGATACCTCCACATTGATGAGGGTCATCTCAAATGGAAGGCCCAGGGTCGAATACAGGATGAAATCCGGCTGGGTGGGCCACAGCACAACCTGGAACAGCCGCTGAGGGATGGCAAGAAAGACGATGGAACACAGGCCGATGGCGGCCACTGAGCGGAACAAAGTTCCTCTCAGCGCCTCCAGATGGTCCCAGAAGGACATTTCACTGTCCTTCGCCGCCATACTACTTCTCTTCCTTCTTTACGTCGTCTTCCACCGACTTGATTTCCTTCTCCACCTCGTTCATGCCCTGCTTGAAACTCTTGACGCCTTTTCCCAGGCCCTGCATGAGTTCGGGAATCTTCTTCCCGCCGAACAGAAGGAGGACAATGGCAACAATGGCAACGATTTCCCAAGTGCCAAGCATTAAGATAAGCGGATAAGTAAGCATAATATCAGTCGTTTATGTGTTTTTCAATTAATTCGGTCAGTTGTTCCGGACAGCGTACCGGCGTAAAGGTTTCCTTGTTCAGGAAGCCCAGGATCACCGTCCCTTCCGCACAGAGAACGCCGTCCTGGTTCACCACCGTCTGGCGGATGATCATCTTGGCCATGGGGACGCGTTTGACTTCCGCGGTGGCAGTGACCACATCGCCCATGCGGGCCGGATGACGGAAATGGCATTCCAGGGATACGATGGGAACCAGGATGCCCAATTCGGCCTCACAACGTTCGATGGGAAAGCCCAGCTGGACCATCATCTCGTCGCGGGCAATCTCGAAATAACGGACGTAATTCGAGTGGTGCACCACGGCCATCTGGTCGGTCTCGTAGTAGCGGACGGGGAATGTAGCGGTGAAAAGGGCCATTATTTACTCTTTTTCAGTTGCTCGATCTGGGCTTCCAGGCTCTCGATCTTGGAGAGGGCATCGGCCTCTTTCTTACGCTCGGTTTCAATCACCGCGGCGGGTGCATTGGCTACGAAACGCTCGTTGGAAAGCTTTCCGCGTACGCCCTGGAGGAATTTCTGGAGATAGGCCAGGTCTTTTTCGGCCTTGGCCAGTTCCTCGGCCACGTTCACCTGTCCGTCCAGGACCACGAAGAGTTCCTGCGTACGGACCAGGAAGGCCACGCCCTGAGCATTGCCGAAGCTGTCCACCAGCTCCACCTGGCAGTTGGCCATCTTTTCCACCAGCGGGATGTTGGGGAAAGATGCGCCCTTAATGGAGAGTTTCAAGGCCTCCTTAGGGGCGATATTGCGCTGGCTGCGCACCCCACGGACGCCGTTCACGGCCTCCATGGCCAGGATGAAGTTGTCCAGGACAGCCGGGTCATAGGTTTCGGCCTTGGGCGAAGATGCATACATGATGGTCTCCCCTTCCTTGCGCTCCGCGATATCCTGCCAGAGTTCTTCCGTGATAAACGGCATCACCGGATGGATGAGCTTCAGGAGCGACTCGAAGAAGCCCAGGGTAGCCTGCTGCGTGGCAGCGTCGACAGGCTGCCCATAGGCGGGCTTGATGGCCTCCAGATACCAGGAGCAATAGTCGTCCCAGACAAGCTTGTAAATGGTCATGAGGGCATCGGAGATGCGGAATTTGCTGTAATGGTCTTCCACCAGCGCCACCGTCTGGGACAGTTTCGCGCGGAACCATTCAATGGCCGATGCAGCCACCGCGCTCTGGGGCAGATTCTCATCCACGCTGAAGCCTTTCACCAGACGGTAGCTGTTCCAGATCTTGTTGCAGAAGGCAGCACCCTGCTTGATCTGGGCCTCGTCGTAGAAGATATCGTTGCCGGCGCTGGAGCAAAGCAGCATGCCGATGCGCACGGCATCGGCCCCGTAGGTATCGATCAGGTCCAGCGGGTTGGGGCTGTTGCCCAGGGTCTTGGACATCTTCCGGCCGATCTTGTCGCGCACGATGCCGGTGAAGTACACATTGGAGAAGGGCTGCTTGCCCATGAATTCCTCGCCGGCCATGATCATGCGGGCCACCCAGAAGAAGATGATATCCGGGCCTGTCACCAGGTCGCTGGTGGGATAATAGTACGCCAGGTCCTTGTTGGGCTCATGCTCCGGATGACCGGGTTTTTCCGGGTCAAACACGGAAATGGGCCACAGCCAGGAACTGAACCACGTGTCCAGTACATCCTCATCCTGGCGAAGGTCTTCGGCCTTGATATTCGGATGGATAGCCTGCGCGGCCTTAAGTGCTGCTTCCGCAGTAGCTTCCACCACGCAACTGCCGTTCGGCAGGTACCAGGCGGGAATGCGCTGGCCCCACCAGAGCTGACGGGAGATGCACCAGTCGCGGGCATTCTCCATCCAGTGGCGGTAGGTGTTGCGGTATTTGTCGGGAATCAGTTTGACCTTGCCGCTCTCTACGCTTTCAAGGGCGTCTTTTGCCAGGGCGTCCATTTTAAGGAACCACTGGGTGGACAGGCGCGGCTCTATCACGGCATTGGTACGCTCCGAGTAGCCGATAGGAGAAGTGTAATCTTCTGTCTTGACCAGATTACCCGCCTCTTCAAGCATCTTCTCTATCTTCTTGCGGGCGTCAAAACGGTCCTCTCCCACCAAGATCTGAGCCTTCTCATTCAGGCGGCCGTGGTCGTCTATGATATCCAGCACCTCCAGGTTGTGGCGCAGGCCAATCTCGTAGTCATTGACATCATGGGCCGGAGTCACCTTGAGGCAAGGGGAATCAGCACTTTCTTGCCGTGCAGCCATTTGTGACGCTCGTCGGCGGGATTCACACAGATGGCGGCGTCGGCCATAATGGTCTCGGGGCGGGTTGTGGCAATCACCAGGAACTTGTCTGTGGGTTTGCCGTTGCCGTCGCTGATGAAATATCTCAGATGATAGAATTTGCTCTGGGTGTCGCGGTGGATTACCTCCTCGTCGCTCACTGCTGTAAGACCAACGGGATCCCAGTTGACCATACGTGCGCCGCGATAGATGTAGCCTTTGTCGTAGAAATAGCAGAAGGTGTT
>CAMYWP010000200.1 GCA_947302825.1 uncultured Bacteroidales bacterium | reverse complement strand
AGTACGGGGAAAACCAATTACCTGTATCAGAATGCGCAGAAATCCATCTGTCTGAACGACGAGAACGGCAAGGGCGTATGGGGCATTCCTTTCAAGGAAGACCTCTGCGGCCGCGTACAGTGCATCGACTATTACAACAGCAAGAAAATCCAGTTCCTGTTCTGCGCCGGCGACAAACTGTACCTGCTGGACCGCCTGGGTCATTGGGTGAACGGCTTCCCCGTGAAACTGCCCAAGCCCGTCCTCCTGGGTCCGGATGCGTACGACTTCACCGGAGCGGGCGGCTACACCATCATGGTGTTACACAAAGACGGCAGCCTGGAGCGTTACAACCTGCACGGTCAGAAACCGGAAGGCTGGAAAGGCATCCGGGCACCGGAAACCATCAAGAACCTGCCGGAGCTCGTAGAAACGGAAAAGGGAAAACGGTATTGGGCGGTACGCACTTCCATCCGCACGCTCCTGTATCCCTTCGAAGGCGGCGACGCCTTGAATCTCAAGGACGAAGGCGGCAAGATGATCAAGCCGGATGCCGTGCTCACACCCACCGCCAAGGGGGTATCGGCCGAATGCTACGACGGCCGCACCCGTGACTTTAAACTGAACTAAACCTAACCTAACTATATGGAATTTAAATCCGTTAACAAAATCCTTCAGGAGAGTTTCATCCGCAACTGGGATCGGCCTGCCCTCACCAACTACCAGGGCATGACGCTGGCCTACAGAGATGTGGCCCGGAGGATTGCCAAGCTGCACATCGCCTTCGAGCAGTGCGGCCTTCAGAAAGGGGATAAGGTGGCTATTTGCTCCCGCAACCAGGCCAACTGGGGCGTGAGCTTCATGGCCGCTATCACCTACGGCGCCGTAGCCGTTCCCATCCTGCACGAATTCAAACCCGGCAACATACATTATCTGGTAAACCATTCGGAAGCCCGCGCCCTCTTTGTGGACGAGGTAATCTGGGAAGGTTTGTCGGCCGATGAAATGCCGGACCTGGGCGTGGTGGTCCAGATCAATACCTTCAAGTTCCTGTTTGCCGCAACGAAAGAACTGGCACAGGTACGCGAACATCTGAACGAAGAATTCGGCCGCCGCTATCCCAACAGCTTTGAACCCAAAGATCTGGATTACTGGGAAGACGGTCCAGAAGACCTGGCTGTCATCAACTATACTTCAGGCACTTCCGGTTTCTCCAAGGGCGTTATGCTGCCTTACCGCTCCCTCTATTCCAACATCGAGTTCGCGGCCAAGGACGCCTGCCCCATGCTCAAGGCCGGGATGAACGTGGTGGCCATGCTCCCGTCGGCCCACATGTACGGCATGATGTTCGAGTTCCTCTTCGAGATGAGCATCGGCATGCATGTCCATTTTCTGAGCCGTGTCCCCAGTCCTAAAATCATCATGCAGGCGCTGGGCGAGATTCATCCGGACATCATCATCGCCGTCCCGCTGGTGATAGAGAAGGTATACAAGACCAAGCTGAAACCCCTCATCGACAAGCGGAAATACCTCATGCGCATCCCCGTGCTGGACAAGGCCATCGAGAAGCGCATCTGCACGGAACTCACCAATGCCTTCGGCGGCAGGTTCGAGGAAGTGATCATGGGCGGTGCTGCCGTGAACCCGGAGGTGGAGAAGTTCCTGAACAGGATCGGCTTCCACTACACCGTGGGTTACGGCATGACAGAGTGCGGCCCCATCATCTGCTATGCCCATTGGGATAAGGTGAAGGTGGGATCGGCCGGCCGTGCCGCTCTGAACATGCAGATCCGCATCGATTCCGCCGATCCTCAGCGTATTCCCGGAGAGGTTCAGGTGAAAGGCCCCAATGTGTGCCTGGGCTATTACAAGAATCCAGAAGTCACTGCCAAGTGCTTCACCCCGGACGGTTGGTTCCGTACCGGTGACATGGGCGTGATGGATGCCGATGGCTATCTCTTCCTGCGCGGTCGCTCCAAGTGCATGGTGCTGGGCCCTTCCGGTCAGAACATCTATCCGGAAGAGGTGGAGGCCACCATCAACAACTTCAACTATGTGGTGGATTCCCTGGTGGTGGAGGACGACGGCAGCCTTACCGCCCTCATCTATCCCGACTGGCACCAGGGCGAGCTGGACGGCTACACCCGTTCGGAATTCAAGAAGCACATCATCGGCATGCTCCCGGCCATCAACGACGAGCTGCCCAAGTATGCGCAGATCAAGAAGATCGAGCTGATGCCCGAAGACTTCGAGCGTACGCCCAAGAAGAGCATCAAACGTTATCTGTATCAGCGTAACTAATATGGCAAAATTCGACCATTCCTATCTGGCCATGGCCGAAGTCTGGGCCCAGAACTCCTACTGCAAGCGCAGGAAGGTGGGGGCCCTGCTGGTCAAGGACCGTACCATCATCTCGGACGGCTATAACGGAACGCCTTCCGGTTTCGAGAACATTTGCGAAGACGAAAACGGCGTCACCAAGCCTTATGTGCTGCACGCCGAGGCCAACGCCATCACCAAAGTGGCCAAGAGCGGCAACAGCAGCGAGGGCGCCACGCTCTATGTGACAGCCTCTCCCTGCGCCGAATGCGCCAAACTCATCATCCAGGCGGGCATCAAGCGGGTGGTGTACAGGGACGCCTATCGTCTCACGGACGGAATCGACCTGCTGAAGCGGGCCGGCATCGAAGTGGAACAAGCCTTATGAACAGAACCTTAAGCCAGATTCTGCAACTGGTGCTGGGCGTCGTCATCGGCGTGCTCATCACCTTAGTGGCCGTCCGTTACCGGGACAGCCGCCACATGAACCGCATCAGCCGGACGGATTGGGGCAAACTGAACCTGATCCTGGACATCGTGGACCGGCATTATGTGGATACCCTGGACAAAAGCGGCATGACGGATGCCGCCGTATCGGCCGCCCTGGCCAAACTCGATCCCCATTCGGTGTACCTGCCGCCGGTGCAGCTCAGCGCCTCGGAGGAGGAACTGTCCGGCAACTTCGACGGTATCGGCATCCAGTTCAACGTGCCCAACGACACAGCCGTGGTGCTGGAGGTCATTGCCGGCGGTCCGGCCGAGAAAGTGGGCATGATGATCGGAGACCGTCTGCTCAAAGTGGACGACAAAGTGATTGCCGGCGTGAATTTCCCGCAGGACAGCATGGTCCGGCACATCAAGGGTCCTTCCGGAACCAAAGTTACCGTGACGGTGAAGCGGGGCGGGGAAGTGATTCCCTTCGAGATTACCCGTGGCAAAATTCCCCTGCACAGCGTGGATGCCGCATTCATGCTGCGCGACAGCGTGGGCTACCTCCGGCTGGGTAAATTCTCCCGCACCACTTTCAAAGAGTGCCACGATGCCGCCATGGATCTCATGGAGCAGGGCATGACGCACCTGATTTTCGACATCCGGGACAATACCGGCGGCTATATGGAT
>CAMYWP010000199.1 GCA_947302825.1 uncultured Bacteroidales bacterium | reverse complement strand
ACGCACAGGTGGGAGAAGACGGCTTTCACCTTCACTTCCGGCGTTACTTTCAGGTATTCCACCAGCTCTGGCAGTTCCTCCGTCACAAAACCCAGCCGATGCATGCCGGTATCCAGCTTAATGTGGATGGGGTAGTCTTTCAGGCCCTTTTCCCGCAGCACCTCCACCAGTTTTTTCAGGGAGTAGAGGTTGGGGATGGACGGCTCCATACGGGTTTGGATGATCTCCGGGAAAAAGTCTGTGCCGGCGGTGAGTACCAGGATGGGCAGGGAGATACCGTTGAGGCGAAGTTCCAGTCCTTCAATGGGATAGGCCACTGCCAGATAATCGGCCCCCGCCCTTTGCATCATGGCGGCAAACTCCACGCCGCCATGTCCGTAGGCGTTGGCTTTCACCAGGACCAGCAGTTTGGTCTTGGGATCCAGCAGCGAGCGGAAATAGCGGTAATTCTCGGTGGCGGCTTTCAGGTTCAGCTCCAGCCGGGAAAAGTCTTCCTTGAGTTGGCGCATGGCTTTGTTCAATCGTGCAAAAATAACATTTCTGTCCGACTTTTTTGCCATAAAAATTGTATTTTTGCAAAAACATATATTGCCATGTCAAGCTCTGCCATTTGGATAATAATGATTTTGGTGATGGTGCTCAGCTGGATTATCCAGTACCTTCTCAAGAGCCGATTCGCCAAGTATTCGGACATTCCCGTATCCCTCTCCGGGGCCGAAGTTGCCAGCCGCATGCTGCAGGCCCACGGTATCCGGGACGTGAATATCGTGTCCATCGAGGGTAAACTCACAGACCATTACGATCCCACCACCAAAACCGTAAATCTGAGCCACGATGTATATTATGGCAAGTCGGTGGCAGCCGCGGCTGTAGCGGCGCACGAGTGCGGACATGTGGTGCAGCACGCCACGGGCTATGCCTGGCTCCGGATGCGCAGCGCGCTGGTGCCTGTAGTGTCTTTTTCCAGCAATATCGTGTCCTGGGTGCTGTTGGCGGGTGTTTTGTTCATCAATATCTTCCCCTCACTGCTCTGGATCGGTATCGGCCTTTTTGCCATTACTACCCTGTTCAGTTTCATCACCCTTCCGGTTGAGATTAATGCCAGCGCCCGGGCTGTGGCCTGGCTCGAAAGCGCCGGCGTGACCGACTACGAAACCAAGCCCATGGCCGTGGACGCCCTCCGCTGGGCCGCCTACACCTACGTCATTGCCGCCCTGGGTTCCCTGGCCACCCTGCTCTACTACATCTCCTTAGCCAACAGAAGGAATTAACTTTAGAATTCCAGGCAACCCAACCGGTTTTGGCTGGCAAGTAAGTTACTGACAATCAACGGATTGCTAAAAGTAATCGTTCGGATTTTGAACGATTACTTTTTGTAAAATATTGTCAATCAACGGGTTGATTGCCAGGGGTTAGAAGAGGGTGGGATGGTTTTCTTCTAGGTCGGTGAGGATTTTGGACATGATGACTTCGCGGAAGAAGGAAGCCTTGGCGTGTATCTTGAAACGGGAGCAATATTCGTCGATGGCAGCCATCTCGCTGTCGTTGAACAGCAATACGTAACGGTTTTTGCGCAGCAGCTGGAGACGTTGTTTCTCCAGATAGGCGGGGTCCACGCCGGGGATGTTCTTTCGTCGAGCCATTCAGAATGATAAGTATTTATGCTGTACCACAGCGTTCTTGTCCAATTGGATGATCATGGGAAGGGCCGATAAATCAAAGCTGTCCAGCAAAGCCTCCCCCATGGACGGATGATCGGCCATCAGGGCATCCATATCTACCAGCAGCACCCGGGCTTTGGGCACCCTCGCCACCAGCGCATCTACGGCTGCCAGCGTTTCCCGGCAGGAACTGCAGCTACCGGTGTAGAACACCAGATAGCCGGGATTGCCCTTCAGTTTCCGCAGCGAAAACACGCCCGAACGGCTGCCGGAAGCAAAGAGGCAAGGCTTGCGACGAAGCACGCCGGACACCTTCAAATCAGGCACTTGCGAACCAATCGGCGTGCGGGAAACCAGATCCAGCAGCATCTCTCCCAGGGACACCACTTGAGCCTTGTCCTCGGCCGATGTCCAAATCTCCGGCCGCAGGATATACTTCTGCACAAAAGGCGCCACCGCACTGCGGTACACCTCCGTCTTCTGGCCATACAGATAATAGAGGAAGTCCCCCATCACCTGCTTGAAGTCCGATCCTTCCGTTCGGGAAGCCAGATAATCGGCCACCTCCATCACATCCTCTGCCGTAAGGGCATCCCCGTAAGGGACGAAGAACTGCCGATAACGCTCCATCATGGCCGGTTCGCCGTAGGTATAGGAGGCCGATGCCAGCTCCTGCGCCAGCAACTGCTGCAAAGCGGGCGTGTCCAAGCCCCGACCTACGATGATCCCTTCAGGATTCACCAGGAACATGCGCGGGGTCTGCAGCACGCCGTACAAACGCTGCCAGTCGGAGGTAAATGCGGGATCCCAAAGGTGCGTGACGCCGGGAAAATCGGCCCTGTAGGCTTCCCAGGCGGTATCGGAGCCCCCAATATAAATGGCATAGACAGAAACCGGAAAAGCCCCTTCCGCCACCAACTCTTTCAAACGTGCGGTCTCCCTCTTACAGGTGGAACAGGAAGTGTCGTAGAAATACAGCACGGACCACTCCCCTGCGGGCGGCAGCTGCATGGAATCGCCGGAAGGCAAAAACAGCGTCACCGCCGGAGCCGGCATGCCAATGAGCGAATGCTGGTTGAACTCCACGAAGAGCCGGGCATTGAAGAGGTCTTCCTCCGAATGCATGGCCACCTTCCCGCTCAGGAACCACTCCCGGGCCACATGGACGGCCACGGCATCATCGCCCATTACCGGCGACTGGAGATAATGGTCGTAGAGTTTAAGCGCCACGTACTGGCGCACCAGGGAATCCTGCGCGGTTTTAATTAGGAAATCGCACTCGGCCTCCTGGGCCGCAGCGCTCTCCCCTACCAGGGCCGCCAGATAGCCATCCAGCTTGGCGCCCAGTTGCGGATAAGGCTCCTGTGCCTGCAGCGAGAGCGCAAAAACGCCTGCCAAACAGCCTAAGAGCCACTTTTTCATAAGCTGACCCCCTCCGGGATAAAGGCCGAATAATCCCCGCCATGCCGCAGGATATCCCGCACGGCCGAAGAGCTGATGTGCGCAAATTCCTGCGCCGTAGGAATGATGATGGTCTCGATTTCCGGTGCCAGACGGCGGTTGGCGTCGGCGATGGAACGCTCTGTCTCGAAGTCTATCATGTTGCGCACTCCGCGCACGATGTGGCGGATGCCCAGTTCCCGACAGGCGTCGATGGTGAGGCTTTCGTACGAAATCACCGAAACGCCGGAAAGTCCCCGCGTGGCCTCCTTGATAATGGCAAGCTTCTTCTCCATATCGAAGAAACCCCGTTTATCCTGGTTGATACCCACGGCC
>CAMYWP010000198.1 GCA_947302825.1 uncultured Bacteroidales bacterium | reverse complement strand
CCCGTTTTAGTTCCGATCCGTACGCGTACTCGCCCACGTCGATGGAGTTGAGCAGATACAGGTCACTCCCCTTGAAAAGGGTGCTTAGGGCGGTGGCCCGGATGTCGTTCACCCGGTCCATGGACTCCTTGGGCACAATTAGGTGGCAGGGGATGATATAAGCCACAGGGTTCATGGCCACGGCGTGGGCCACGGCCCGCACACCCAGCGGATTGCCCACCCGGGCGGCAAGTTCCGAATAACTGTACAGCCGAAGTTCCTCCGTACCGTGGGAAAGGTCGTAGAGGCCTTTCCAAACCTTTTTCTGGAAGTCCGAGCCAAACAGGCGGAGGTCCTCCCAGGTGAGGAACCGGGCTGCCTCGTGCAGCTCTTCCGTGGAGATCTTCCTGGTCCCCACCGAGCCTACGGATTCCGGCGGCAGGGCAGCCACTTCCGCTGCGATGCGTTTGAAATTCCGATAATCGGCCGCAATGGAGGCAACCTTTCCGTCTATTTCTGTAACAATCCAGTCCATAAAGAGGTACGGTTAATCGTTGTTCAGTTCCGCGATGTCAATCTCATGCTCCTTCTTGTCGCCGATGAGCCAGCGGGAATACCAGTCGGCCATCTTCCAGAAGAAGTATTCGTTCATGTCCCCGAAACCGTGGCGCTGGCCCGGCAGGAGCACGAATTCAAAGCGTTTGTTGGCCCTGATGAGGGCGTCCACCACGCGGATGGAATTGGCGGGATTCACATTGTTGTCCCGGTCTCCGTGCACCAGCATCAGGTGGCCCTTGAGGCGGGAAGCCAGTTCCTGGTTGGTATCTATGTGATACACGAAGGTGGTGTCTCCCTTGGCCACTTTCTCCTGGATGCCGTGATGCTGCTCGCTCCACCAGCGGTTGTAGATGCTGTTGTCGTGGTTGCCGGCGCAGGAAACGGCCGCCTTGAAGAAGTCCGGATACGTGAGGATGGCCGCGGTGGACATGAAGCCGCCGCCGGAATGGCCGTGGATGCCCACCCGGTCGATGTCGATGAACTTGTGGCGGGCCGCCAGCTGCTGCACGGCATACTTCTGGTCTTCCAGGCCGTAGTCCCGGAGGTTCCCATAGCCATAGTTGTGGTACCACTTGGAACGGTTGGGATGGCCGCCGCGGTTACCCACGGTGATTACAATCATGCCGATCTGGGCCAGCCGGTCCGTGCGGGTGAAGCCGGAGCTCCAGGAGATGTTGTTGGCCTCCACCTGCGGGCCGGGATACACATAATCGGCCAGCGGATAGACCTTGGTGGAGTCGAAGTCGAAAGGCTTGTACATGGCGCCGTAGAGGTCCGTGATGCCATCGGCCGCCTTTACCTTGAAGCGTTCCGGGAACTTGTACCCGGCGGCCAGGAGCTGGGAGAAATCGGCCTCCTCCAGGGCAGTGCGCTTGCCGCCGGCCGTGCCGATGAGGCATACAGCGGGCTTGCAGTCCACGCGGGAATAATTGGCTACCAGGTATTTTCCGTTATCCGAGCAGGTGGCCAGCACGTCCATGTCGTCCATGTCCAGCTGTACCATGGGTCCGCCGGAAAGCGGCACGCGGTAGTTGTGCATCTGGTAGGGATTCTCCTCCGGGTTCACGCCGCAGGCGCTCACCACGAAGTAACCGTTGCCCACGCCCAGCACGTCCTCCACATGGAAGGAGCCTTCGGTGAGGTTCTTCTTGCAGGTGCCGTCGGCCCCGTACAGATAGATGTTGGCCCAGCCGTTGCGCTCGCTCCACCACAGGAAGTCCCCGTTGGGGAGGAAGCGCGGGTTGCGGGTCTCCACATAGGTGTTCATGCGCTCTGCCACAATGGTCTTGGTGCTGTCGGCATTGATGTCCACCCGGCACAGGTCCTGCCGCTTGAGGTCACGGCTCAGGCGCATGAGGTAGAAGTGCTCGTTGTCGCCCATCCATCGTCCTCCGGAGTAATCCTTATAGCGGTCGGCCACCTTGGGAAGCTCCCTCAGCAGTTCGCCGTCCTGGTCCTTGAAGGCGTTCCAGGCAATCTTTTTGGCGTTGCCGTCCAGGTCGAAGACATACAGGAAGCCCTTGGCGCCCGGCTCTCCCGGCATCTGGTAATGGTAGCTTTCCAGCTCCGGACGCGGCTTGGCCAGGGAGTTGATCACCCACAGCTCCTTGATGTTGGACATGTCCCAGCGGATGATGGCGAAGTGTTTGCCGTCCGGGGCCCACATCACCTCCGCCATCCGGCGGGCGGTGGTGTCCTTCTCCATGTCTCCGCTGTAGTTGCCTCCGCCCCAGGAGAACTCCTTGGTGCCGTCTTTGGTGATCTTGCGCTCCACCAGCGTGGAGTCCTTGGGATCCTTGGCAGCCTTCTTGAGGTTCTCCTTGTCCATCACGTACAGGTTGAAATTCTTGATGAAGATACCCAGCTCGCCGTCCGGAGACACGTTAGCCCAACGGGGATATTCGGGTTTGTGTTCCTCCGTATCCCAGGTGAGTTCCCGGGTGTCTATGTCGTAGTAGAACCTATATTTTACAAAGTCTTTGGTATCGTTCCCAAGGGAATCCTTCTTCACGGTCTTGGACGTCACGTCCCACTGGAAGCGCTTGTCTTCCTTGAGCTCCAGGCCCTGGATGGGGAGATGCTGGGCATCGTACGGGTCCCGGGTAATCTCCGTGAGCTGGCGGGCCAGCTTCTCCAGGTCAAAGACTTCCTTCTTGGCGCCGGTGGCGGCATCCACAATGTAATAGTTGGTGCCATCGGCCGTTCTCCAACTATACCAGAAACGGTCGCTGCCGGCGAACCAGTTGGGACGGATTTGGGTAGAATACACCATCTGGCCCACTTTTTTGGCGGAAAACCTTTCGGCCAGGTTGTAATTGGCCTTGGTAACCTTCCTGCCCTGGCCAAATGCGGCCACGCTCAGAAGCACCAGGGCCGCAACAGTTAAGAAACGTTTCATAAAATGCTAATTATAGATTACCACTTGTCGTAGTGGATGTTCTCCGGCTTCCACTTGTCCTTGGGCTTGTCGTCACCGGCGGGGTAGCCCATCGGCACCACGCAGTACGGGCTCACGTTCTCCGGGAGACCCAGCACCTCACGGGCGGGATTCATCCGGTCTTCGTACGGGTAGCAGGCGGTCCAGCAGGCACCCAGGCCCAGGGCTTCCACCGCCAGCAGGAGGTTCTCCGTGGCGGCGGCGCAGTCGGCCGTCCAGTTGCCGTTGGGGACGGTGACGCTCTGCCCGTCCTGTCCGTTTCGGGTGAGGGTGGTTTCACCGCACACTACAATTACCACGGGAGCCTGGGCGATCATCCCGCCGCGGGGGCCGGCCAGCACATCTTTCACGGCCTGGTCCCGCACCACCACAAAGCGCCAGGGCTGCATATTCATACCGGTGGGGGCGGCCATGGCGGCCTTCAGGATGGTTTCCACCTGGGCCTCGGTCACATTCTGGTCCGT
>CAMYWP010000197.1 GCA_947302825.1 uncultured Bacteroidales bacterium | reverse complement strand
ATCGGCCAAAGCCTTGGCTTCATCCCCGGATGCAACGACGGCGTCCTTCCAGGCTTCCATGGTGCCATACTGGGCCCGCTTATCCTGGAAATACTGGGGTTTGTAAATGTCGTCCAGGGCCTGGTCGAAGGCTGTCATCATGGCCACAAATATCTCTTCATCAATGGGCTGATAGTAGTCCTTCATGTTGAAGCGGGGGTTGCGGGCCATCTGGAGTTTCTCAATGGTGAGAACTGTCTCGCGGTAATATTCGTAGGCGCGGAAGATGGGGTTGCGGGCGGCATAGAGCTGGGCCAGCCTGTTGGTAATGCCTTCGAAACGGCTGCCGACTGCCCATTCCTCGAATCGTTTTTCGTATGCCTGCTTTACGGGCACGACGTGATTCTTGCGAAGGCCCTTTTCCTCGCCCTGCCATTTCTTCCAGGCGTTGGCCACGGAGGCGTACTTGGAGGAGTACTGGATGCGTACGGCCTGGCTCCGGTCCATGTACTTTTTCATCAGGTTCAGGCGGGTGGTGCGGAGGGCGATCTTTTCGGGATCAGAAACATCCTGGATATAGCGGACGGCCTCTGAGTGTACGTATTCCTGCGTGCTGCCGGGGCAACCGTAAACGAAGGTGAAATCGCCTTCCTTCACGCCTGCACGGGAGATTTTCAGGGATTTCTTGGGCGTGTAAGGTACATTGTCCGGGCTGTAATCGGCCGGCAGGTTGTCGGGGCCGGCATAGATGCGGAAGATGGAGAAGTCGCCGGTGTGGCGGGGCCACATCCAGTTGTCCGTTTCGCCGCCGAATTTGCCGATGGAGGACGGCGGAGCGCCCACCAGGCGCACGTCACGGTACTCGCGGAACACGAAGAGGAAATACTGGTTGCCGTAGTACAGGGCTTCCACGCTGGCTTTGAGGCCGTTGCCTTCGGCCGTGGCCTGCTCCTTCAGTTTGTCGGCGTTCTTTTTAATGAGCGCCTGCCGCTGCTCTTCCGTCATTTTGGCCTTGTAGCCTTTGAGCACCAGGGCGGTCACATCCTCCATCCGTTCCAGGAAGCGCACGGTGAGGCCCGGATTCGGGAGTTCATCGGCCCGGCTCAACGCCCAGAAACCGTCCTTCAGGTAGTCGTGCTCCACGGAGGAGTGCCGCTGGATAAAGCTGTAGCCGCAGTGGTGGTTGGTGAAAAGGAGTCCCTGGTCACTTACCAGTTCGCCGGTGCAGCCGCTGCCGAACAGTACCACGGCATCCTTCAGGCTGGCCTGGTTCACGCTGTAGAGGTCTTCGGCACTCAACTTGAAGCCTTTGGCCTGCATGTCGCCGATGCGCTGGGAAATGAGGGCCGGCAGCCACATGCCTTCATCGGCCCGGAGAGGCTGGAGCGCGCAGAGGAAAAGCGCGGCCAGGAGGGTGTATTTCTTCATTATTTCAAGGTGTTGGTTACTGTTTTATGGGTTTCTTTTTGCACAGAGCCACGTAAGTGAGCAGCACTACGTTCATCATGAGCGAGTACAGGATGGCGGGGATGGCCATCTCCTGATTGTTGAACACCAACGGGCTGGAAGCCACTGCAATGGCCTGGGCGGCGTTCTGCATCCCCACCTCAATGAGGATGGTCCTGCGTTCCCGGACGCTGTTTTTGAGCAGGCGGGACAGGAGGGCGGCGCAGGCGATGGCCACCAGGATGAGCAGGGTTACGCAAAGGCCCAGGGTGCCGATATGGGCGAAGATGGTGCGGTAATGCTGGATGAAGAAAACGGTCACCAGCAGCATCAGGGCCGGAAATGCGGCTTTGGAAAGGACCCTGTCAATACGTTTTGCGGCACCGGGCCAGAAAGCGTTCACTACAATCCCCAGGACAACGGGCAGGAGCATGAGCAAAAGATTCTGCTTGAGCAGGTTGCCCACCGGGAGATGAATGCCGGCCTCGGCTCCGGCCGATGCGGAAACCCAGCCCATGATCAGGGGCAGGGTAATCAGGGTGATCAGGCTGGTCAGGGCGGTGAGTGTGACGGAGAGGGCTACATCACCGCCGGCCAGTTTGGAAAAGATGTTGGATGAACTGCCGCCCGGACAGCAGGCAATGAGGACCAGGCCGATGAAAAACACCGGCGGCAGGTGGAAGAGCCAGCCGATGCCGATGGCGATAATCGGCAACAAGACCAATTGTCCGGTGAGAGCCACGATAAAGGCCTTGGGGCGGGTGAGGACCCAATAGAAATCCTTAGGCCTGAGGGTGAGTCCCAGGTCGAACATCAGGACCGTCAGGATGGGCAGAACAATCCAGATGGTGTTCATGAATGCTTACTTCTTAATGGCGTAGGGGCGCACGTAGCGGTTACCGGTCTGGTCCTTGATGGCTTCGATGAAGGCTGGAGCATAGGCCGGGGAGGTGTGGCGTCCGGGGACGATCTCGCCGTCTTTGCTGGGCCGCATCACTTGGTCGTTGTGCTTCACAATTAGGAACTTAGCCAGTTTATCCCAGCGTTTCATCATCTGATCCGTGTAGGCGATGGTGGTGGCGGTCAGGTACTGGGCCCGTTCGCCGGCGGTGAGTTCCTGGGCCTTGGCATCCACGGCAGCCTGCTGGGCTTCGTAATAGTCTTCCAGCTGCTTCTGGGCATCCCGAAGGTCGCCGATCATGGCGCTCCAGCGCGGATACACCATATTGGCCACCCAGTTGTTCATCCAGAAAGCGCTTTCAAAGGAGAATTCGGT
This sequence comes from uncultured Bacteroidales bacterium, assembly GCA_947302825.1. Classification (GTDB taxonomy): domain Bacteria; phylum Bacteroidota; class Bacteroidia; order Bacteroidales; family UBA932; genus Cryptobacteroides. Next base: position 739 of record CAMYWP010000197.1, on the reverse strand, counting down.
GATGCGGTTGTTTTCCTGGCGGAAAGGATCCGGGATGCGGTTGATGCCGCAGTACACGGGCACATAGGCCACCATGGTGGCATCGTCCATATTGAAGTAGGTGATACCGCCCACGGCATCCGGCAGCCAGTCACGCATCCGGCACACCATGGTCATGGCGCTTTGCTGGCAGCCGATAGGGCGCTCACGGAACATATCGGTTCCGTCGGCGCTCTTGAAGCTCACCAGCTGGTTGCGGTAAGGGGAAGCCCAGGGACCGGCGCTCATATCGGCCGTCATGTCCAGGGCGGTGCCCTCGTAGTGGTCGCGCATGTCGTTTTGGATATCGCGGTAACTCAAGAGTTTATCGGGCTTGATCCACAGGGGCAGGCTGTCGTGCTCCGAGAGGTCTCCGTTGATGTAGGGGAGATAAGCATCCATTTCTTCCGTGTTGTAATGGTGACGGAAGAAGCTCCAGACGCGGGCGTCGCAGGAGCGGATGGAGTTGGTGGTGAGGTTGCCGTAGGCCTCGCGGAAGCTGAAATTGGCATCCGGACCTTCGTAGTAGCCCATTTCCTTGGCGAAGGAGATGACATCGGCGCTGTACATGCAGTTGCCGTCGGGCGTGACATAAAAGCCCAGCTTCTTGTCCACTTTCTTGGCCTGCGGGAACTGGCGGATGCGGCTGGCGTTGGCATAGGCGGTGATGCAGTCGTCCGGGACGCGCCGCGCCACCCACACGGCCCCCTTGCGGCCGGGG
>CAMYWP010000196.1 GCA_947302825.1 uncultured Bacteroidales bacterium | reverse complement strand
CATCGCCGCCCGGGCCGTAGAGGGAGAGGATGGGAATTCCGGTCTCCGGATCCACGCTGTCACTCACGCCGGCGCCGGCATCGGCCTTCCCGCGGAAACCGTGTTCGGGGGAGAAGATGGCCGATACATGGATGCCGTTTTCCAAAAGGATATCCACCAGGTGCTTGCCATCTACAACACCGGTGTGGTTGCTGTAAACGGCCACTTTCCGCTCTCTCAGCAGAGGAAGATATTGTTCCGGCTGGGCATCGCCGGGAAGGATAGCTTGCCCGCATCCTGTAAGCAGGCACGTGAGCAGTATGGTAAGTAGTAGGGTTCTCATAGTACGAAGGTACGTTTTTTTTCTTATATTTGTAAACTTGAATATAACTAAACCCTATTAATAACTAAACAATGAAAAAGATTTTAATCAGTGTGATGCTGTTAGCCGCCTGCCTGACAGTGGCTTCGGCACAGGAGAAGGAAAAGGAAGTGAAGAAGGGCTGGAGCTTCGGCGTTCTCCCTACGGCAACCTACTCCGTGGATAACGGCTTCCAGGCCGGTCTTTTCGGTGACGTGTACTATTATGGAGACGGCTCCACCTATCCGGATCCCGTCCACAAGATCAGCTGGGAAGGCTCCTACTTCACACATAGCCACCGCATGCGCCTTTATCTGGCGTATGACTCCAAGTATCTTATCCCCAAGATGCGTGTGAATGCGTCCGTAACCTATGTGAAGGACCCGCTGTACACGTTCTGGGGTTTCAACGGCGCCGCTTCTGTCCAGAATTACGACATCTGGGGTAACAGAAAGTATGAGGACCTGCTGCCTAACGGCCACAACATCAACTATTATGGAATGAGCCGCGATATGCTACGCATCCTGGCCAATTTCCAGGGACAGATCGTTCCTCATCTCAACTGGGCGGCCGGTATCAACTTCTGGAACTGGAAGTTGGGCGATATGCGGGACAATGGCGCCGGAAACAAAGATGCCAGCGGCAAATTCGTCACGGGTGCGGACGGTAAAAAGCAGGTTTTCTACTACGATACTGATTTCACCCTTGTCCAGGCATACAAGAATGCCGGCATCCTCACGGATGCGGATCTGAAAGGCGGAAGCGCCCTTGAGCTGAATGCGGGTCTGGTGTTTGACACCCGTGACATCGAGGCTGCCCCCAACAAGGGTATCTGGGCCGAGGCCTACCTGAACGGCAACGTGATCGGCCAGCGTTACCTGAAAGCCTGCGTGTATTTCCGCAACTACATTGATATTCCCATCCACATCCCGGCCGGCGACCCTGTGTTCGCTTATCGTCTGGCCTGGCAGCAGACCCTGGCCGGTGAGACGCCGTTCTATATGATTCAGAACGTGCCGCTCCTGGTCCAGCGCAATATGATCTCCGAGGGCTTCGGCTCCTCCAACACCATCCGCGGTCTCCGTGAGAACCGTGTCCTGGCTGAAGGCCTGGCCTGGGTGAATGCCGAACTCCGCGTTAAACTGGTGAAATTCAAGCTCTTCAACCAGTTCTTCTATATTGCCGTGAATCCGTTCTTCGATGGCGGTATCATCACCAAGCAGTATAAGGCCGAGGCGCTGAAAAAAGCTTCTATTGACGGTAAGATTTATGATCCCAGGCTTGCCCTCATCGGCAAGGATGCGCTTATCTACGACGCAACCAAGGCCGGTAGCTTCATCTACAGCGCCGGTGCCGGCCTGAAGATCGCCATGAATCAGAACTTCATCATTTCGGCCGATTTCGCCAAGTGCTTCACGCCCGGTTTGGACGCAGGCCTGTGGATCGGTATCGGCATTAACTATCAGTTCTAGTAGACTATGAAAAAGCTTATTCCTGTTCTGGCCGTTGTATTTTCGGCCCTGATGCTGAATGCCTGCCTGGGCGGAAAATACATGGCCCATTATGCCCTTACTCCCAAGGTGCATGGCGTAGATGATATCCAGCGTACGCGTCACAAGGCCGATTCCCTCCTGCCCGGCAGTACTGAGTGGTACGACAACCTGAAGGCGCAGGACATTATGCGCGATACTTTCGTGGTGGGTTACAACAATTACCGCGTGCATGCCGTTTATGCTCCCGCCGCTAAGCCGGAGGAAGCCAATGGTACTGCCATCATCATCCACGGTTATGGCGACAACCACCTTGTGTTCCTGTACCTGGCCCGCATGTATCGGGACGAACTGAACTACAATATCCTTATGCCGGACCTCCAGTTCCATGGATACTCGGAAGGCCAGGCCATCCAGATGGGCTGGCTGGACCGTTACGATATCCTGAACTGGATCAATGTGGCGTATAGCGTATTCCCCAACGACTTCATGGTGCTGCACGGAGTTTCCATGGGCGCCGCTACGGTGATGTTCACCAGCGGTGAGCCCCTGCCGGATTATGTCCGCTGCTTCGTGGAAGACTGCGGTTACAACAGCGTCCGTGGCCAGTTTACCAAGAACCTGAAGGAGATGGGCCCCATTCCTACCAGTATCCTGAACAGCGCCAGTATTGTGACCAACCACGAATTCGGCTGGTATTTCAGTGAGGCCGATTGCTCCAAGGCCCTGGCCAAGTGCGAAAAGCCCATGCTGTTCATCCACGGTGACGCCGATGACTTTGTGGCCTTTGACGATCTTTGGAAGAACTACAATGCCAAGACCCATGGCTACAAAGAGTATTGGGTAGCCGAAGGCGCCGTTCACGCCAATTCCTACGCCAAGTATCCGGAAGAATATACCCGCCGGGTATCCAACTTCTTGAAGACCGTTCATAATATGATAGAAGACGGTAGCATTTATGACAAATAAGTACATTCTGGCCCTGGATCAAGGAACAAGCTCCTCCAGGGCCATTGTTTTTGACCACGACGGCAACATCTGCTCCGTGGCGCAGCAGGAGTTCACCCAATATTTCCCTCAGCCCGGCTGGGTAGAGCACAACCCTATGGAAATCTGGGCCTCCGAGGCCTCGGTGATTGCCGAAGCCATTACCAAAATAGGTATCAGCGGCCGGGATATCGCCGGTATCGGCATCACCAACCAGCGGGAAACCACCATTGTCTGGGATGCCGAAACGGGCGTTCCCGTGCACAATGCCATCGTGTGGCAGGACCGCCGTACATCGGCCTTCTGTGACAGCCTGAAGGAGCAGGGGCTGGTGGAGAAGATCCGCCGCAAGACGGGTCTCATCATCGATGCCTATTTCTCCGGCACCAAGATTAAGTGGATCCTGGACAATGTGCCCGGCGCACGGGAAAAGGCCCGGGCGGGCAAACTCCGCTTCGGCACGGTGGATTCCTGGCTGGTGTGGCAGCTCACCCGCGGGGAGGTGCACGTGACGGATGTCACCAATGCTTCCCGCACCATGCTGTTCAATATCAACAGCCTGGAGTGGGATCCGGAGCTGCTGGAGCTACTGGATGTGCCGCTTTCCATGATGCCGCGCGTGTGCTCCTCATCGGAAGTGTACGGGCACACCAAAACCACGCTCTTTGCGCACGAA
>CAMYWP010000195.1 GCA_947302825.1 uncultured Bacteroidales bacterium | reverse complement strand
CATCGATCACATTCTGGGAACGGTCCACATGATAGAGGATCATACCGGCCGGCAGCGTGCCGTCGTAGCCGCTTCCATCGCGGACTTCGGGCAGGAAGAACTCCCCTTCATTGGCGGTGGGAATGCGATAGAAAGCCGGGCTGTCCAGGTTATGCAAAGTGACCTGTCCTGCAGAATTCAGGTCGTGTACATCCGTGACATATCCCAGGATATACCGCTCCATCAGACTCATCCGCGGGGGAATACGGCCTTTTGCATTGTGATTACCCCCGGCCATCAGGTTCCAGGGACCGGGATGGAGCGCCTGACCGTTTACTTCGTAGTCCGTATCGTAAAGGTCCGGCAGGCCCACCACGTGGCCGAATTCGTGACAGAAGGTGCCGATACCGCACTTGTCCGTGCCGGAATTGCCCAGCAGTTCGGACGAGCAGGCATAGGTACCGATCTTTACGCCATCGAATTTATCGGAAGAATAGGCCGAACTTTTATGGGGCCAGATGGTATCCTCGCCGCCGCCGTTGGACTGGGCATAACCGGGGTAAACCATATAGATGCCATCTATATATCCGTCTTTGTCAATGTCGTACACGGAAAAGTCTATCTCGCTGTCCAGCTTGGCGACGGCTTCACGAACCATGACCCTGGCCATCTCATAATGATGGGAATTATTGTCTCCATCCGGCCACTCAGTATGCTTGCGGGAAAGGGTAACCGGCCCCACCATATCGAACACCGGCTGGAACTGGAGCTGGGACGCATCTAAATAATAGTCCCGAGCCGATCCCACGCTTCCGAAATCGGAGAAGCCGGGCTCGTTCAGGGCGCGGGTGAAATAATCCCCGAATCCGCTCTGGAAAGGCTGGTCCGACCATTGGACCAGCATCACCAGGAAATGCCGCTCTCCCCAGCCGATTTTACTTTTTCGGGCTCCTCTGTTGCCGGCGTCGCGCGCAGCCCTTTGTTCGCGCGCAGCCGTGCGCATGGCCCGGTTGGGGCCGCCACCGCTGTCTGCGCGCCACCAGCCATCGGCCCCGCGCTTATAGATTGTACGGCCATCTTCCGACGTATACCAGCTGCAGAACTCGTCGCCGTGCAGGCGGAGCGTGATGGTGCTGCCGTCCGGCTGCCGCATCCTGACGGGGTTCGGCGTGGCCGAATCGGCCCACATGACCAGCCATCCGGAAACAGCCAGCAAAAAGAGAAGTGACAGGAATACCTTTTTCATATTTACTTAAGAATCAATTCTTTTACATATCCTACAGTAGCATCGTCCCCGGTAAACAAATCATCTTTCGCAAGGAAAGCGTTCATTTTTTCCACCAGCACATCCCGTTGGAAATACAGCTGGCTGCGAATCACGGAAGATCCCAGGGTGATGTAGAGTTTGCCTCCGCGGAAAAAGCGCTTGAGGGTATAGGCCTCCGCCCCTGAACAAGCGTCCCAAGCGGCAAAGACCCGTTGGGTATTGAGTCCGGCCGTAAGTTTCATGGACTGGATGTACTCGCGCACAACCTTGTCCATGCCGATGGCTTCCTTCCTATGGATCTGTACCGCCATCCCTCCTATTCCGCTTTGGTGAATTCGCCGGCGCGTGTAGTAAAATACGCGCGGTCATCGGTCATGCGGTCCACGATGCCGGCCAGACGCGCCGCATCCGTGTCCGTGATGAAGATCTGGCCGAAATCGGCCCCCGCTACCATCCCGATGAGGTTGGAGATACGGCCCAGATCCAGTTTGTCGAAGACATCGTCCAGCAGGAGCATGGGCGCAAAGCCGTAGGCGCGCTTCATGATTTCATACTGGGCGAACTTGAGGGCCACCAGGAAACTTTTCTGCTGTCCCTGGGAACCGGCACGCCGGATGGGATGGCCGTCCATGGAGAACAGGAAGTCGTCGCGCTGAATGCCGGAAGTAGTATATCGCAAGCGGAAGTCTTGCTCCCGATGACGCTCGAAAACTTCTGGTAATGAACAGTTTTCCAATTCTGATTTATACGAGATAGAAACTTCCTCCCGGTTACCGGAAATGAGCCGATAATACTGCGATACCACGGCTTGTAGATCGGCCGCCAGACGGGCACGGGCCTGGTGTACCAGAGCGGCCGGAGCGGCCATGCGCTGGTCCAGCACCGACAGCAGCGACGGGTCCGGATCCGGCTCTTTGAGCAGCTTATTCCGCTGGGCCAGCAGCCGGGTGTAGGTTTGTACGGCCGCCAGGTATTCCCGGTCCATCTGGGAAAGGACCGCATTGGATAGCCGCCGGCGTTCTTCTCCGGATTCACTCACCAGGGCGATGTCCCCGGGAGAGACCATGACCACGGGCAGGATGCCGATATGCTCTCCCATCCGGGCATAGGGTTTGTCGTCGCGGACCAGCTTTTTCCCTTCCGGTCCCACTTTCAGGGCAAAACGGGATTCCAGCCCGTTTTCCATGGCATACGTACCGCCCAAGGTGAAACCGTCGGTCCCGTAACGGAACTGGCTGGCATCCGGCGCGGGGAACGCGCTTTTGGTCATGGAAAGGAAATAGATGGCATCCAGCAGATTGGTCTTCCCTTCCCCATTGTTTCCACTGATGCAGTTCACGTTGGGACTAAAGGAAAGCTCCTGAAACGCAATGTTCCGGAAATCCTGGACGACGATCTTCTTTAAAACGGGCATGAAACGACGGTTGATTACATTGCAAATATATAAAATTTATTGTAAATTTGCGGGCTCAAAAGCTAATATAAATAATAACAGAATAGTATGGCAAAAGTAAACAAGACCGAAGCGGAAGTCCGTCAACAGAATATGGTTGAGGCCGTTTCCAAGACAGAAGAATTCTTCAAGAAGTATGGCAACATGATGTATGGTTGCATTCTGGGTATCCTCATCATCGCCCTGGCCATCCTGGCCTACAACCGTTTCATCCTGCAGCCCAAGAAGCAGCAGGCCACGGACCAGATGGCCCGCGCCGAACGCTGGTTCGATGCCGGTGAATACGAGCTGGCCCTGAACGGCGACGACAACGATCCAGGCCTCCTGGACATCATCGACCAGTATGGTTCCAAGGCTCCCGCCGCCGTGTACATGTATGCCGGTGTGGCCAAGCTCCAGAACGGCGAATATGAGGAAGCCCTCAGCTACCTCAAGAAGTACAAGGGCAATGATCCCATCATGCTGGCCCGCGCCCAGGCTTGCATGGGAGACTGCCATGTGGAGATGAAGGACTATGAAGCTGCCGTCGGCTGTTACACCCAGGCTGCCAAAACCACGGACAACGCCCTGGCCGCCGCTTACCTCCTGAAGGCCGGCATCGCCGCCGAAGCCGCCGGCAAACCCGAGCAGGCCCTCACCTATTACCAGGAAATCAAAGACAAGTGGGCCAACGCCCCCGAAGCCCTGGAAATCGACAAGTACATCAGCCGTATCCAAATCGCCGAATAATATGGGAAGAGCGTTTGAATTCCGCAAAGAGCGCAAGATGAAGCGCTGGGGCCACATGGCCAAGACCTTCACCAA
>CAMYWP010000194.1 GCA_947302825.1 uncultured Bacteroidales bacterium | reverse complement strand
CCTTCCCATACTGGGTATAGAACAGATAGCTCACCAGGAAATCCCACACGGTGGTGTGGGGAACACCCAGGACTATGGCCTTGGGCTCTTTCATAGGGCCTCCCACGCTCTTCCAGCCCATCTTCCGCAGCCACCAGCCGCAGAATTTGGCCCAGCGGGGGCTCACAGTGGTTTTGATCTTAATCATATATTCACATCTTCAAGTTCTTTTTCACTCCGGAGATTATCCATGATGAAGTGCTGGCGCTCGTAGGTGTTGATGCCCATGTAGAACTCCATAATATCGGCAATGGATTCCTCATCGGCCAGCTTTACCGTGTCCAGGCGCATGTTTTCGCCGATGAAATCCACGAACTCGTTGGATGAAATCTCTCCCAGGCCCTTGAAGCGGGTAATTTCCACACCCGTCTTTAGCTGTTTCACGGCCTTGTCCCGCTCCTCTATGGAATAGCAGTAGCGGTGGTCCTTCTTGTTGTGCACGCGGAAGAGGGGAGTCTGCAGGATATACACGTGTCCGCGGCGTATCAGCTCCGGATAATACTTCATGAGGAAGGTTAGGACCAGCATGCGGATGTGCATGCCGTCGTCATCGGCATCCGTGGCCACGATGATGTTGTTGTAGCGAAGGTTGTCCAGGTCTTCTTCCACGCCCAGGGCGGCGATGAGGAGGTTCAGTTCCTCGTTTTCGGCCACTCTCTTGCGGCTTTCCTTGAAGCAGTTGATGGGTTTGCCGCGCAGGCTGAATACGGCCTGGTTGTTGGCGTTGCGCACCTTGGTGATGGTACCGGATGCGGAGTCGCCTTCCGTGATGAAGATGGAGGTCTTTTCCCGCTGGTCTTCCATACCCTTGGGGAAACGGGTGTCGCAGAAATGGTAGCGGCAATCCCGCAGTTTCTTGTTGTAGACGGCTGTTTTCTTGGCGCGTTCGCGGGACTTCTTCTGCACGCCGGCAATCTCTTCGCGTTCGGCCTGGGAAGCCTTGATCTTGTCCTCGATCACCGGAACGATTTCCATGTGCCGATGCAGGTAGTCGTTCAGGTTCTTGGTGACGAAGTCGTTCACGAAGGTGCGAATGGTGGGGCCGCGGTCCACGCTGGAGGTGCCATCGGCCGATTTCACCTGCTTTTCCCACATGTAGGTGCTGCCCAGCTTGGTCTTGGTCTGGCCTTCGAAGATGGGCTCCTGGATCTGGATGGAGATGGCGCCCACGATGCCCTGGCGGATATCTTCCGGTTTGTAGTCCTTCTTGTAGAAGTCCTTGAAGGTTTTGGCGATGGCTTCGCGGTAGGCGGCCAGGTGGGTGCCGCCGTCGCGGGTGTTCTGGCCATTCACGAAGGTGGCGATGTTCTCTCCGTAGCTGTTGCCGTGGGTGAGGACGATCTCAATGTCTTCGCCTTCCAGGTGGACGAGGGGATAGAGCGGGGTTTCGCTCATGTTCTCCGTCACCAGGTCCAGCAGACCGTTTTCGCTCTTGTAGGGCGTTCCGTTCAGGTTCAGGGTGAGCCCTTTCTTAAGATAGGAGTAGTTCTTGACCATGGTTTCCACGAATTCCATGTGGAAACTGTAGTCGTTGAACATTTCTTCGTCTGGCGTGAAACGGATGAAGGTTCCGTTTTTCTCCGTAGTGGGAACGATGCCGCTTTCCAGCAGGTGCCCCCGGGTGAATCGGGCATAGGAGCACTGGCCGTCGCGATAGGAAGCTACATAGAAGTCCACCGACATGGCGTTCACGGCTTTGGTACCCACGCCGTTCATACCTACGCTCTTCTTGAAGTTGGTGTCGTCGAACTTGCCGCCGGTATTCAGCTTGGAGGTGGCGTCCACCACTTTGTTCAGCGGGATGCCACGGCCGAAGTCACGCACGGTCACCGTCTTGTCTTCGATGTTGATGTCGATGCGCTTGCCGTATCCCATGGAGAACTCGTCGATGGAGTTGTCCACGATTTCCTTCAGGAGCACGTAGATGCCGTCTCCCTGCCGGTCTCCGTTGCCCAGGCGGCCGATGTACATGCCGGCGCGGCGACGGATGTGTTCGTTCCATTCCAGGGTCTGGATGGAGTCGTCGTTGTAGGTATGGATGGTTTCTGCCATGTCTTGCCGATTCATCCTACAAATTTACGAAAAATTATCGGATTTCCCCGGCTATAAAAAGATTCACCAGGGGTCTTAAAGGAGAATTAGTTGTGAGGCTCACCATAATCACGTTTTCTCCCTTTTCCAACAGCGCTGTGTCCAGCAAAAAACGCACGTCTCCTTTGCCTCCGGCCGCCATTTCCTGCAACGGCGCGGCCAGTGTAACAGCGCTGGATTCCACATCGGCCTTATAAATATGGAAGGCCGATTTCCCCCGGTTGGTGCAGTGGAAGACGATTTCCTTCTTTTCGCCTTTTTGCAAGATGCCGAAGTTCACGGTGCTGGTTTCGAAATAGGGGAGGGCGCTATTGTCGCGGGCGGCTTTGTCCAGCGCGCCGAAATTCTCCTGCGTCCAGGTGGTTATCGTCAGGGGCACATCGGCCTTTTTCCCGTTAAGCACCGGGGTGGCTTCGTAGGTGTTTTTCCCGTATAGGGCCGGGTTGGCATTAACGGTAAAATGGAGCGTAGCGGTGCTTTCGGCGGGGATGGGATTGGGCTCCACGCGGAGGCTTAGCTCCGGGGAGGCATCGGCCCATTCTACCTTCAGGGGCTTTTTGCTCAGGTTGGCCACCGTAGTGCTCTCGCTTACGCTTAGGCCTTGCTTGAGGGTGCCGGTCTTGAACTGGCGCGATTTGATACCAAAAGCCCCGAGCTTCTGTGCTCCGTAGAGCTCGCTCAGGGACTTTTTCTTTTCGTGGACCACGCCCCGCAGGCGCAGGACTACCGGTCGCTTTACACCCGACACATACACCGTAAGGGTCTTGTCAAAATGGATGGCTCCGTCTTCGTTCTTATAAGTGGCCGATATGGTACCGGTCTTACCGGGCTGGATGGGCTCGCGGGTCCATTTCACATCCGTGCAGCCGCAGGAGGAAACTACCTCGAAGATGGCGATGGGCTCCTGGCCGTTGTTGGTGAGGGTGAAGGAGCAGGAGAGGGGACCGTCCGTTACCGAAACATCGCCGAAATCGTGCACCGTCTTGTCCCAGGAGATGATATCGCCGGGATTATCGGCCACATTTTCGCTTTCTATTGCGGCGGCCAGTTCCGTGACCGGAGCCAAAAATTGCGCGTTGGGCCCGTTATTTGCTACGGCTCCGTTGCCGCAGCTTGCGATGGCCCAGGCGGCCAGTATGGAGAGAAACAGGACTTTCATAAGTACAAAGTTAGTTACAGTTCTTTTCAAAATCAAATATAATGCCTATCTTCGCGTCTTAGAAAATAACACAACAACAATAAAAGCTTTTATTACCATGCCTAGAATCATCAACCCCGACCTTTGTGTCTCCTGCGGCTCCTGCGCAGACGTTTGCCCTGTGGGCGCCATCACCGCCGGTGATGCCTCCTATGTAATCAACGCCGAAGAATGCATCGATTGCGGCGCTTGCGAAGGCACCTGCCCCAACGAAGCCATCA
>CAMYWP010000193.1 GCA_947302825.1 uncultured Bacteroidales bacterium | reverse complement strand
TTTCTCACAATAGTTAATTCCGGTTGTTTTCTTATAACGTTCTCTCAATCTCCAAGAACAGCGATAATTAGAATCCTCCACATAGATTTCTTTATCCTCTATGGCTTGTTTAGGTTTAAAACCAAGCCCAATATTCCATCCCTGTCCTGTAAAGTGAGATGTGTCCAACCCATACTTTTTTATAAGATGATGGACTGTCTTATAATTACCTCCTATTGGACGTAAATTCAATTGTCGGAGAACACCGGCTATTGACTTGTTCTCTGCAACTGCTGTAATGAAATCTTCTTTTGTATATTGACATCTCATAGCAGAGGCAAAGATAAGATTAACTTTTGTCTCTTACAAATAATTATTTCAAAGAACTGGTCTAAGTCCCTCGTGTCTACCATTCCACCACCAAGGCTGTTGGTTGGGACTGCAAAGATACGGAAAAAAACTAATGGAGCAAAACGCCGAAGCCGGGACGGCGTACCGGCGGGGCCGGATCCAGGGTGGGGGCCGATATGGGAGCCTTGGTCACCTTGCCGGTGGAGAGCGCCAGGACGCGGGAAAGCATGCTTTCCGAAGGGTCTCCCAGGGCATGACCGTCCATGGGGTTATCCGTTGCCTCGAAGTCTGCAGGAATACCGCTGGGCATACTAAGGGTTACTCCGTTCTTGTCCGAATAGCGGGAGGCTATCACATAAAGGCCCCAACCGGCCAGCTTTTCCTTCCCCTCCTCTGTATCAACCTCTATATTGTCCTGCTTGCCCAGGGCTGTGAAGAAATCTTCGGCCTGGATGAGGTAGCCTCCGCAGAACTTTCCGTACGTGGTTTTTCCCACCAGCACCACGTCCATATAGGGTTTAAGACCGCAGATAAGCGCCTCGGAGGCCGATGCGGTGCCGCTGGTGGCAATGACCCAGAGTTTCCTGATTCCCGGATTAACCTGCACCGGATGCACCTTGTAGGTTCCGGAACCGGATGAAGCTTTAATCTCATATTCTTCGGCAAAGCAGGTTTCCAGATCGTCCTTGAAAGCTTCCGCAAGTGTTTTATTATAGATTTCCTGATTAAAGACACTGCCGGCCTTTACTTCCTCTACAGGTGCCAGCATGGATCCCAGCACAGCGCTGGTTAGCGTATATCCGCCGCCATTGTAACGCAGATCCAGTACAAGCTCTTCAACCCCGTCTTCCTTGAACTTGCGAAAAGCGGTTTCCAGATCCCGGCAGGCGTCCATGGTAAAGCTGGTGAAATGCAGATAACCCATCTTCTATCCTTCCACATCCAGGGTGAGGACGGTCTGTACCGGGTCTTCATACATCTGGACGGCAGTAAGGGAAACCGAGCGGCCATCGGACAAGCCAAAGCGTACCGAGCCTCCACCGTAGAATTTCTCGTTAACAGTCTCCGAATAATTGTCCGGAGTCATCACTTTCCCATCTACACTCATAATCACGTCTCCCCGCTTCAGATTGGCTTTGGAGGCCGGAGAATTGGCATAAGTATAGGTGACAACGGCGCAGATTTCCTTATGGGAATCATCCACGTAATACAGCTTGAAATCAAAGCCAAAACTCTTGGTATTGCCCGTCACGGTGCCCAGGAATGCGCTGCAGTCCTCATACAGTGTAGTCCATTTATCCACCTCGTTTCCGGATGAATCCTTGTAACGTAAGGACTTTACCTTCTCTACAGGATCTATCCCATAGCTCCAGGAAGACAAGCCGTCCGAAACCTCCGACTCCCAGAGGTAATAGGTTCTCATGACATTGAAGGCGAAGAGGTTGCCGTAAAAACGAACATTCTGCTCTTTCTCCGGCTCTAAGGGATCTTCCGTACATCCCACGGGAATCACCAGCACTGCAAGCAGCAGGTATGTAAAGAATCTTTTCATCAAAAATACTTTTTTTCGTCCCGGTACAAGGCCAGGAAAATAAACAAAAGCACGGTAAAGGCCCAAAGTGAAGACCCGCCGTAACTGAGGAAGGGCAGCGGAATGCCGATGACGGGCATCAAGCCCACGGTCATGCCCACATTGATGAACAGGTGCATGAAGATGCACGCCGCCACGCAGTAGCCGTAAATGCGCGTGAACCTGCCCCGGCAGCTTTCGGCATCCAGCACCAGGCGCACAATTAGGAACACATACAGCAAAATTACTACCAAACAGCCCACAAAACCCCATTCTTCTCCAACAGTACAGAAAATAAAGTCCGTGGACTGCTCCGGAACAAAGCCGAAAGTGGTCTGGGTCCCCTGCAGGAAACCCTTCCCGAAGAGCCCGCCGGAGCCGATGGCAATCTTGGACTGGTTCACGTTATAACCCACGCCGGAAAGGTCCTCCTTCATGCCCAGGAGTACCTCTATCCTGCCCCGCTGGTGCGGCTGCAGCACGTCCTGGAAGATGTAATCGGCCGAAAAGATGAACAGGACCCCCGCCAGGAAGACCAACAGCGTCAGAGCCAGGAAGTTATCCCGCTTACGGTATGCATAAAGGGCCAGGAAAGGAAGGGACAGCAGGCTTAAGGTCAGCAGGATATAAATGGGCTTTATCTTTAGGAGGAAACTCCAGAAATAGTGCTGCGTTTCGCCGGGTTCCGGCACCCAGGTCACATCGGCCATCCAGTCCATGTGCCCCTGCACGGCGCCGCACACCCACTCCCAGGCGCCCGGCAGCAGGGCCATGAGCGCCACGAAGGCCCCGCCAAGCCCCATCCGCCGCCAGAAATTGTCGGAAAAGGCATTGCACAGCACCAGCACGGCTATGAGCAGGATCACGGACCAATAGGCCCCCAGCACCAGCGTAGAGATAAACAGCACTATAATCAGGCCGATAAGCCCCAGCCACCAGCCCGACAGGCCCTCCCGGTACAGCACGAAGATGAACCCGGCATAGACCAGGGCCGATCCCGTCTCGCTTTCCGCCACAATCACCAGCATGGGGACGGCAATGATGAGCGCCGCCAGCACAAAGTCCCTGAAACGGGACATCTTGAAGCTCTGCCGGCTAAGATAGAACGCCAGCAGAAGTGAGGTGGTTATCTTGGATATCTCGGCCGGCTGGAATTTCACCGGTCCCAGCTCAAACCACGAATGGGAGCCTTTCACGTCCTTGGAGACAAATATCACCAGCACCAGCAAAGCCAGCACCCCCAGATACAGCGGAATGGGAAACGCCTCCCAGATTTTGGGCGGAATCACATACAGGATAAGCGCTGCCAGGCCGAAGGAGGTGAGCATCCACACGAACTGCTTGCCGCTCCGGGCGCCCCAGGCAAAGATGGAGGAAGGATTGGTGGAATGAATTGACGCATAAATGCTTATCCAGCCGATGAACACCAGCAGGAGGTACGCTCCCACCAGCGCCCAGTCTATGGACTGCCGCAAACGACGCTCCGGTATTACCACTTCCCTTAACATCTAATCCGTCTTTACGCGGGACATCAGGTCCCGGGACTTCATCTGCTCTTCCAGGGCCTTACGCTTCACCTCTCCCTTGAGGTATTTCTCCACCATGAGCGAAGCGATAGGTGCAGCATAGGTGGCACCAAAGCCGCCGTTTTCCACATAGG
>CAMYWP010000192.1 GCA_947302825.1 uncultured Bacteroidales bacterium | reverse complement strand
CGGTCGATGACCGGGCCGCCGGGATAGCCCAGGCCCAGCATCTTGGAACATTTGTCGAATGCCTCCCCCACTGCATCGTCGATGGTCTGGCCCAGTATAGTATACTCCAGCGGGCTGTCCACCCGGACGATCTGGGAGTTACCTCCGGACACCAGCAGACACAGATACGGGAAGGAAGGTTCCCGCACGGGAACTTCCGGCTGCCGGACGAAACCGGCCAGGATGTGTCCCTGCAGATGGTTCACCATCACCAGCGGAATGTCCAGTGAAAGGGCCAGCGCCTTGGCAAAGGAAGTGCCCACCAGCAGCGAGCCCAGCAGGCCCGGGCCGCGGGTGAAAGCGATGGCCGATAGCTCCGAAGCGCTGATACCGGCCCGGCGGAGCGCCTCAGACACCACGGGCACGATATTCTGTTCGTGCGCCCGGGAAGCCAGTTCCGGCACTACGCCGCCAAAGTCCTTGTGAACCTGCTGCGAGGCAATCACATTGGACAGCAGCACTCCGTCGGCCACAACGGCGGCCGAAGTGTCGTCACAGGAAGATTCAATGCCCAGAATAAGGTCTGCCATGCTTAACGCCATCAAAAACCGATTGCAAAGATAGTAATAAATTACTATTTTTGTAGGTTAATGAGACGACTCCTCAAAATATTGGCCTGGCTGCTGGGCTTTGTCATCCTGCTGTTGCTGGCGGGGATGGTAGCCATTCAGTCGCCCAAGATCCAGACCACGCTGGCCCGCTGGGTGGCGGGAAAACTGGAGGACCGTCTCCCCGCGCAGGTGGAAATCGGCAACCTTACCCTGCGTCCCTTCGACGCCCTGGTGCTGGAGGATATCCTGCTGAAAGACCCGCATCCCTATGAGCCAAGCCTGGACACCGTCATCTACGTGAAGAACCTCACGGCCAAATTCTCCCTGGGAGGTCTCCTTCGCGGCAAAATGGCCCATGTGAAACGCCTGAAACTGGACGGCGGCCAGTTCAACCTGATCTATGAACCGGATTCCACCGCGCTGGACGGAAAGGTGATGAATCTATACCGGGTGCTGGGCAAAAAGCCCAATCCGGACCCCAACAAAGAACCGCCCTCCTGGGGCAAGCTCCTCAGTGCCAAGGCCGTGGAAGTGAAGGATTTCACCTTCCGGATGTACAATCCCGTCAAGCAGGCGGAGATGCTGGAAGAAGGCCGCAGCTACGGGGAAGGCGTGATTGACTGGAACAACTTTACAGCCTATGTGCACGGCCTCCTGGCCACACAGGTGAAAGTGGCCGACAACCACATCACCGGCACCATGGAACGGTTGCACGTGACGGAACTGAATACCGGTTTTTCCCTGGACGAACTATCGGCCCGGAAAGCGGATGTGGGAGAGGCTATGGTGGATATCGACGGGCTGCGCATCCACGCCGGCGAAACGGACCTGTCATTCAACAAGTTCGTCATGGACGGTCCCCTGGACGACTATTCCGAATTCGTCGACCGCATCTGGCTGGAGGCCGATATCCTGCCCGGCTCCTTCGTGTCCATGCCCACTGTCCGTTACTTCGCCCAAGGCGTGAAGGATATCAGTTTCCAGTCCTTCCTCGAAGGGCAGATGCAAGGCTATGTGAACGACTTCAATCTGGAGAAATTGTATCTGGATGACCCGGAGAACGAAGTTCAGATTCAAATGAGCGGCCGTATGTGGGGCCTTCCGGACACCGAAGACACGCGTTTGGATGTCAAGCTCCAAAAGCTGGCTTTCGGCCTGGATAAATTGGGCGGCTTTGTGAAGGCCTGGGCGCCGGACACCAAAATGGACCTGTCCCGCATGGCCAAAGGCGAACGCTTCAACTTCCACGGACGACTCACCGGCCCGCTGAACCGCCTGCGCATCGACGGCGATCTGGACTCCAACATAGGAGAGGCATCGGCCGACATCATCCTGCAAGGAGCCGTGGCAAAGCGCCAGGCCATCCGGATGGGCGGAAAGCTGGAAACGGAGGACCTGGACCTGGGGCGTATCATAGGTTCCCCTTCCCTGGGACCTCTGAGCCTGCGCAGCGGCCTGGAGGCCAGTTTCCCCCGGGGCGGCGACATGCAGGTGCGCATCGACTCCCTCTCCATCAGCCGGCTCCATGCCCTGGGCTACGATTATCGAGGGATATCGGCCGCGGGTACCTATAGCCAGAAGGCTTTCGACGGCCGCATCATCGCCGCCGATCCCAACCTGAACCTCCTGTTCCAGGGCATGTTCAACCTGTCCACGGACACCCGGAACGCCGCCTACCGTTTCTACGCTTCGCTGGGTTACGCCAACCTCCACGCCCTGCACCTGGACAAGCGGGAACGCTCCATCATCAGCTTCCAGGCCATGTCCAATATCCTGCGCACGCAGAAGGGCGACCTCCTGGGCGACATGACCATCAGCGACATCTCGCTGGACAGCAACACCGGTCGCTACGATATCGGCGACATCACCCTCCAGGCCCATTCCAACGACAATGTGAACCGTATCCGGCTGCAGTCCAATTTCCTGGAAGGCACTTTCGTGGGCGACGAAGGTCCCGGCACCTTCCTGAACGACCTCCGATACCTGGTGCTGGAACGGGACGTCCCCGCCTTGCTGGAAAAGAAGCCGCAGCCCTTGAACGGTGCCACCTATGACCTTTCGCTCAATGTGAAATCGGCCCAGGGACTGCTCACTTTCCTGGTCCCCGGCCTGTACATTGAAAAGAACACCAGTGCCCGCCTGCAGGTAGATGAAGAAGGACTTGTGACCGCTACGGTGAAATCCGGCCGCCTGGCCTACGACGACAAATTCGTCAAGGACTTCCTGCTGTCCTTCGACAACGGAAACCAGGTGCAGACCGCCACTATCACCGGCAAACAGATCTCCCTGTCCGGCGCCCATATCCTGAACAACCAGATCTCCCTCTTCGCCGATGACAACCAGCTGGGCTTCGGCTACACCTTCGACAACGGCGAGGAAGAACAGACGCGGGCCCAGGTTTATTTATCGGCCGATCTGATGCGCGACGAAGGAGGCCTGGCCGTCGCCGCCCGCGCCTTGCCCTCCAACATCTACTACATGGGCAAAGGCTGGGGCCTCTCCTCCGAAGAAATCACCTATAGCGGCGGCAACCTGAATATCCAGCGGCTCATCGCCCGGCACGACGACGAAACCCTGCTCATCCACGGCGGACTGTCGCCCCATAAGGCCGATACCCTCTCCATCCAGATGGACAAATTCGATATCGGCCTGGTGAACACCATCAGCGGCAATCTCCCTTCCCTGGAGGGATTTGCCACCGGACAGGCCACCGTCATTTCTCCTTCCTCCCCTACTTTGGGCCTGCTGTCGTCCATCACCGTAGACTCCACTTATGTGGCCGGCCACCGGATGGGCCAGCTATATCTTTCCAGCGTCTGGGACGAAGAAAACGGCCGTTTTGTAGCCAATGTGGAAAACCAGCTCAACGGGCGGCGGAACATCCAAGCCGATGGTTTTATCCAGCCCGGCAGCCGCGACGTACACGCCGATGTGAAACTGGACCACTTCACCATGGGCTATGCCGCACCGCTGCTG
>CAMYWP010000191.1 GCA_947302825.1 uncultured Bacteroidales bacterium | reverse complement strand
TTCCAGGGCTGCCACTTTCTTGCCGTCAATGACTTCTTCTGTATTCTTTTTCTTCTTTTCTGCCATGGTAATTCTTAATTGCTGGCGCGGTTAGAGCAAAATGCCTGCCACTT
The DNA here is from genome assembly GCA_947302825.1 of uncultured Bacteroidales bacterium. GTDB lineage: Bacteria > Bacteroidota > Bacteroidia > Bacteroidales > UBA932 > Cryptobacteroides. Next base: position 3,460 of record CAMYWP010000191.1, on the reverse strand, counting down.
GCGCCATTCCTGCCAAAGTGGCAGTTTTACAAAAAAGGCAACCCAAAATCTGAGGGCTGCCTTTTTGAACCTTGTGGGCCGAAGACTTATTTCTTGCGGCTCTTGTATCTCTGATAGAACATATCCACACGACCGGCGGTGTCCACCAGCTTCACCTTGCCCGTGTAGAACGGGTGGGAAGTGTTGGAAATCTCCAGCTTCACCAGCGGGTACTCAACGCCTTCTACAGTGAGGGTCTCCTTGGAGGGAGCGCAGCTGCGGGTGACGAAGATGGTGTCATTGGACATATCCTTGAAAGCTACAAGACGGTAGGTTTCGGGATGAATTCCTTTCTTCATTTTACGTAAAAAATATAATTGTTAACAATTTTGGGCTGCAAAGATAGAAAAACGGAACGACATTTCCAAATCATTTCATCCTATACGGCTGGTCGTCGTACAAAATATAGCGTTTGGCCTTGCGGATCCACTTCTGCTCTTCCAGCTTGATATGCTCCTGGACCACGTCGAACTCGATTTCTTCCCGCAGGTACGAGGCCAGCACCGGGTCCGCCAGTTTGGTCCAGAAGGCCGGATCAAAGTCGAAGGCCGAATAGTGCTCGCGGAACCAGCGCATCAGGTGCAGGGTGTGCAGCAGGCTGTGGTAGGGTTCCCCGGGCACCAGCATGATCTGGAAGCCGAAGCAGCGCTGCCCGGCATAGCGGCCCGCGGCAGGGGTAAAGGAACAGGGCCGCAGCAGGGCTCCGTGCGCCTGGGGCAGGTCTTCGGGCCGAAGAGGCTTGATAAAAGGCGCGCCGATATATTCATAAGGCCGAGCCGTGCCGATACCCGGCGTGAGGGTGGTGTTGTTCCAAAGTCCGCCGCCGCTGTACAGATAGGAGCTGAACAGTCCCGGGATGTCGGAGGCCGGCGCAATGGTCCAGGGCATGAGCTGCCGGTTGGCGTCCGTGGCCATAGCCGATATGATATGGATGGGGAAGCGGGCTCCGATTTCGCTGGCATACAGGTTCACCAGCTCTCCCAGCGTGAGGCCGTGCCGATGTGCCACCTTGGGGACGAACATCTCTCCGGCCACGGCGGGGATGGAACCTTCCACTACGCGCCCGGAAGGGTTGATGTGGTCCACGATGTACAGGGACGGGGATTCATCGCCCAGCAGCTTGAGCATTTCCATGAGCTGCATCACGTCCTTGGTGTAGTTGAAATAACGCACGCCCACGTCCTGGATTTCCACCACCACGGCATCCAGCTGCTGCAGCTGGTCGCTTTCAAAGACGATGTGGTTGGTGCCCGGCGTCAGTTCCGCCTCGCGCGGATTGAACACCGTCACCAGGTTGCCCCGCTCGCGGAAGATGTCGTACATCCATCGGCCTTTACCCGTATCCCAGCAGTTCTGGGTACAGAAACAGCCCACCTTGCCTTCCCGCAAGGCCTTGTCCAACTGATCCTCTAAAGGAGTAGTTCTAAATGAAAACATAATATCTACAGATTCTTCACTACGTTCAGAATGACAATTGTCATCCTGAGGAGCAAAGCGACGAAGGATCTACGGACGCTTAGCCGATTATTTTCTGTGCTACGGCAATGACTTCGTTGCCCAGGGCTTCGGCGGCTTCCGGGGTGGAGGCTTCCGAATAGATGCGGATGATGGGCTCGGTGTTGGACTTGCGCAGGTGGACCCAGGTTTTATCGGCCTCGAAGTTGATCTTCACGCCATCGATGACGTTGATGTTCTCCTTGGCGTAGATCTTCTTCAACTCAGAAAGAATCTTCTCGATGAGGGCGCTGTCGCTGAGCTGGATCTTGTTCTTGGCAATATAGTACTGCGGATAGGTCTTCTTTAATTCGCTCACCTTGAGGCCCTTGTGCGCCAGGTTGCTCAGGAACAGGGCCACGCCCACCATGGCGTCGCGGCCCGAATGGAGGGCCGGATAGATGACACCGCCGTTGCCTTCACCGCCGATAAGGGCGCCCACCTCGTGCATCTTGGTGGTTACGTTCACCTCACCCACGGCTGCGGCGTAATAAGTGCCGCCGTGGGCTTCCGTCACATCGCGCAGGGCGCGGGTGCTGGAAAGGTTGCTCACAGTGGCGATGGGTTTTTTGCCTTTTTCGGCCAGTTCGCACAGGTAATCGGCCACGCTCACCAGCGTGTATTCCTCCACGAAAGGTTCGCCGTTTTCGCAAATGAAGGCCAGCCGATCCACGTCCGGGTCCACGGAGATGCCCAGCTGGGCGCCTTCCCGCACCACCGTACGGCTCAGGTCAACCAGGTTGGCGGGCAGCGGCTCCGGATTGTGGGCGAATTCGCCCGTGGGGTTGCAGTTCAGGCCGATACATTTCACCCCCAAGCGCTCCAGCAGGCGGGGCATGATGATGCCGCCCACGGAGTTGACGGCGTCCAGCACCACGGTGAAACGGGCGGCTTTGATGGCCTCCACATCCACGGCCGGCAGGGCCAGGACGGCGTCCAGGTGCTGGTCAGTGAAGTCTTCTTCCTCGAGGTTGCCCAGATTATCCACTTCGGCAAAATTGAAATCTTCGGCTTCGGCCAGATCCAGTACGGCCTGGCCTTCGGCGGCCGTCAGGAATTCACCCTTGTCGTTCAGGAGTTTAAGGGCGTTCCACTGGCGGGGATTGTGGCTGGCGGTGAGGATGATGCCGCCATCGGCCTGGGCGAAGAGCACGGCCATTTCCGTGGTGGGCGTGGAGGCGAAACCGCACTTGACCACGTCGATGCCGCAGCCCACCAGCGTGCCCACTACCAGCTGCTCCACCATGTCGCCGGACAGGCGGGCGTCTTTACCCACCACAATCTTGTACCGGCCGTCGTTGGGCACAGGCTTCCGCTGGGGGAGGGTGGCGGCATAGGCTGCCGTGAATTTCACAATGTCGATTGGCGTGAGGGCGCCGCCGGGCTGTCCGCCGATGGTGCCACGGATGCCGGATATGGATTTAATCAGGGTCATAGCATGTTTGATTTATCCTACAAAGTTATTAATTTTGCGCCCCAATTACAAATTGACTATGCAAGGTTTCTGGACCATTATTATGCTGGTTTTCTCGAATGTTTTCATGACATTCGCGTGGTACGGCCATCTCAAGTTGCAGGAAATGAAGATTTCCACGGGCTGGCCGCTCATCCTTATCATCCTTTTCTCCTGGGGCATCGCCTTTTTTGAGTATTGCCTCACCGTGCCGGCCAACCGGATCGGCTTCCAGGGGAACGGCGGTCCTTTCAACCTGATGCAGCTGAAAGTGATCCAGGAGGTGCTGTCGCTCACCGTCTTCACGGTCATCGTCACTTTCCTGTTCAAGGGGCAGCCCATCCAGTGGAATCATCTGGCCGCTTTTTTCTGCATGGTCCTGGCCGTATTCTTCGTGTTTCTGAAATAAAAATTTGCAGAATCAAATAATTATCGTACCTTTGCACTCCCAACCGCTCGGTTCGTATAACGGTT
>CAMYWP010000190.1 GCA_947302825.1 uncultured Bacteroidales bacterium | reverse complement strand
AAGCTTCTTCTCCATATCGAAGAAACCCCGTTTATCCTGGTTGATACCCACGGCCACCACCACTTCGTCGAACATGGTGAGCGCCCGTTTAAGAATGTTCAGATGCCCGGCGGTAAAAGGGTCGAAGGAGCCGGGGAAAAGTGCCTTGGTTTTCATAATTGCCAGTTAATGGGGGTTTTACCCTCTGCCATAAGGATCTGGTTAGTCCGGGAAAAATGCCGACAGCCGAAAAACGCGCCGCCCGCCAGCGGAGACGGATGGGCCGCCATGAGCACATGATGCTTGGAAGAATCGATGAGGGCCGATTTAGCCTTGGCGAAATTGCCCCACAGCAGGAAAACAATGCCGTTGCCATGGTCGCTCAAATAACGGATTACGGCATCCGTGAATTCCTGCCAGCCGATATTCCGGTGCGACGCCGCCCGGCCGCCCTCCACCGTAAGGATGCTGTTCAGCAGCAGCACGCCCTGCCGGGCCCAGCCCTCCAGGTTGGGCCGACCGCTCATGCGGATGCCTAAATCGGCCTCAATCTCCTGGAAGATATTGCGGAGCGAAGGGGGCATGCGCACGCCATCCGGCACCGAGAAGGAAAGACCCATGGCTTCGCCGGGATTGTGGTAGGGGTCCTGTCCCAGGATCACCACCTTCACCTGGTCCACCGGCGTGAGGTCGAAAGCCCGGAAAATAAGGCTTCCAGGCGGGTAGATTACCTTTCCGGCAGCTTTTTCCGCATGCAGAAAGCGCACCAGCGAAGCGAAGTACGGTTTCTCGAACTCCGGCGCCAGTGCGTTTTTCCAGCTTTGTTCTATTCTTACGTCCATGTTCCTACAGATCCTTCGTCGCTTCGCTCCTCAGGATGACAATCCTGTCATTCTGAACGAAGTGAAGAATCATCAAAAGATGAAGTTGATAACATCCTGGATGTTGTTTACATAGACAAAGATAAGACCTTTTATGTAAATTTCCTTGATATCCTCTACATCTTTTCGGTTTTCCTCCGAAATCACGATGGTATGGACCCCTGCCCGTTTGGCCGCCAGGATCTTCTCCTTGATGCCGCCCACCGGCAGTACACGGCCGCGGAGGGTCATTTCGCCGGTCATGGCCACGCCGCTCTTGGGGGCTACCCCGCGCAGGGCGCTCACCATGGCGCTCACCATGGTAATGCCGGCCGACGGACCATCCTTCGGCACTGCACCCTCCGGCACATGGACGTGGATGTCCTTCTTCATAAACTGTTCGGCGTCCATGCCGGCCAGCTGGGGATGCGCCTTCAGGTACTGCCAGGCAATCTGGGCGCTTTCCTTCATTACGTCGCCCAGGTTTCCCGTCATGCTCAGATTCCCCTTCCCTTCGCTAACCTGACACTCCACAAAGAGCACCTCACCGCCCATTTCGGTCCAGGCCAGGCCGGTGACCACGCCGGGGCCTTCGTTCCCCTTCACATCGTCATGGAAAGCCGTGGGCAGGCCCAGGTATTCCTTCAGATGCTCCGGGCCGATTTCCTTAGGGAATTCCTGCCCCAGGGCCATCTTCTTGGCGGTGACACGGGCCACCTTGGCAATCTGCTTCTCCAGGCCGCGCACGCCGCTTTCGTGCGTGTAGCGGTCCACCATTTCCTGCAGGGCAGCGTCGCTTACCTGCAGTTCATCGGCCCGAAGGCCATGCTCCGTCAGCTGCTTGGAAACCAGGTATTTGCGGGCAATCTGGAGCTTTTCCTCGGCCAGGTAACCGCTCACGTTGATCATTTCCATACGGTCGCGCAGGGCAGGCTGGATGGTGCCGGTTCCGTTGGCCGTGGTGATGAACAGCACGTTGCTGAGGTCGTAGTCGATGTCCAGGTAATTGTCGTGAAAGGTGCTGTTCTGCTCCGGATCCAGGGCTTCCAGCAGGGCGCTGGAAGGGTCGCCCTTGAAATCCGACGACAGCTTGTCAATCTCGTCCAGCACAATCACCGGATTGGAGGTGCCGGCCCGCTGGATGCCGTTCAGAATACGGCCCGGAAGGGCGCCTACATAAGTTTTGCGGTGGCCGCGGATTTCGGCTTCGTCGTGCATGCCGCCCAGGGAAATACGGATATACTTCCGGCCCAGGGCCCGTGCCACGCTCTTGCCAAGCGACGTCTTACCCACGCCGGGAGGGCCCCACAGGCACAGGATGGGCGAACGCATGTTCCCCTTCAGTTTCAGGACGGCCAGGTATTCGATAATACGGTCTTTCACGCTGTCCAGGCCGAAATGGTCTTCGTCCAGCACCTCCTGCGCATGCTGGAGGTCCAGGTTGTCGTCGGACAGTTCACCCCAGGGCAGATCCAGCATAAACTGGATGTACTGGTACTGGATGCTGTAATCCGGCGAGGTAGGATTGAACTTCTCCAGGCGGGCCATTTCCTTGTCGAAGATGGCCCGCACTTCCTTGGACCATTTCTTTTCATCGGCCCGGCGGCGCATCTTTTCGAATTCCTCGCCTTCGTCCATGCCCAGCTCTTCCTGGATGGTGCGCAGCTGGTTGTTCAGGTAATACTCGCGCTGCTGCTGGTCAATGTCCGTCTTTACCTTCTGGTTGATCTCCTGCTTGATCTGCAGCAGCTGGGTCTGGGTTTCCAGCACTTTCAGCAGGGCCAGGCCACGCTCGTGGATATCCGTGAGCGGCAGCAGGGCCGTACGTTCCGTGAAATTCTCCACCTCGATGGTGGTGGCGATGAAATTCACCAGGAAATGGAAGTTCTCGATGCTGCGCAGTGCGCCGATAGCCTCTTTGGGAGCGAAGGAAGAAGACTTTACAATCATGGCGGCCTTTTCTTTCAGGCTTTCGGCCAGCACGCGGAGTTCACGCTCGTCGGCATCGGCCGGAAGATTCTCCTCCAGATAGCGCACGCGGCCTTCCAGGTAGGGCTCATAAGACACCAGCTGCTCCAGCTGGGCCAGGGTGCTGCCCTGCAGGATGGCCGTGACGGTGCCGTCGGGCATTTCCAGCGTCTTGATCAGTTTGCAGGCGGTGCCGAAAGGACACAGATCGGCCTCCGTGGGATCCTCCACGGAAATGTCAGTCTGCGGGAAGGCGGCCAGCCAGCCGTTGCCGGCCTCCACGTCCTGCACCAGCTTCACGGATTTCTCACGGCCCACCGTTACCGGGAAGACGGTTCCCGGGAAAATAACGGCATTCCGCAGCGCCAGGACAGGGATGCGCGGGGGAAGATCGGCCACGTCCACCTTCATGGACACGGCGTCTCCTACTACCGGCATAATATTCACCTCCACACCGGAGGGGCTGAACATATCTTGTATATTTTTCATACTTTCTGCCAATTTGTCATGTAAAATGGGTACAATGAACCAGTCCCCTATATGGTCAATCTCCGTGCCAAAAGGGAATTATCCCCTTTTTTCGCCCAAGATTTTGTTTTCTGAAAAAATAACGCTAATTTTGCCATGATTTTCAGATTGAAAACCAAACGATTAAAACTATAGAAACTATGACTAAGGCAGAAATTGTAAACGAAGTAGCAAAGACTACCGGTATTGAGAAAACTCAGGTTTTGGCAGTGATCGAGGAATTCACCCGCGTGGTAAAGGGTTCCCTTATCGCCGGCAACCCGGTGTACCTCCGTGGCTTCGGCAGCTTCATCATCAAGCACCGCGCCGAGAAGG
>CAMYWP010000189.1 GCA_947302825.1 uncultured Bacteroidales bacterium | reverse complement strand
CAAGCCGAGCGGCAACATCGGGCTCTAATGTAAGAGTTGTTTTCATGGCGCGTAGAGTTTTGTCGTTAAAACCAGTCTCACCAGTAACCGGTATCGCCTTCGGCGGCGTCGATTACAGGATTGCTGTCCTGATTTATTGAACCTGCGAGGATCCCCGATTCTGAATGAATTAGGATGAGCTCGGTTTGCGGGCTGTGATATTTTTGCTTCATGGTACAGTGATTACGGTGCAAAGGTATAACCTCCTTTTCACTTTTCACTTACCAATTTTGCTGATACTTAAAATGGCTCCTGAAACGGAAAATCAGGATATGAAGCCTATTGATTATACAAAGGTAAGACATTGCGCGCACGCGCGAAATCCCCATTTTTAGCGATTTTTACGGGAGCGAAGCGACTTTTACCCCAAAGTCTGATTAAAGGAATTGTTCTCCTTCAGGAACTCCACGAACTTCTGCGCTGCATTCTTGTGATAGCTACCTTTCAGGTAGTGGTAGCAGCCGTCCATGCGGCCATCGGGGTGGCCTATGGGAACAGCCTCGAACCCATGCACCTGGTTGATGGCTTCTTCCGACAGGATGGTCACCAGCGGGCTGCTGCCCACAAGGTCAAGGAGGGAACGGACACTGTTGATTTCCAAGCGGATGTCCAGATTTACGTTCTGTGCAAACAGGACATCCTCCAGCGTGTCACGCGCCTGAAGACCCTTGGACGGCAAGGCAAGCGGGAAGCGGGAGAGGTCCTGGACCGATACTTCCTTACCCACTCCCTTCAACTCTCCGACACGCCCGACCAGGCAAAGCCGGCTCTGAAACAGCAGATGGGACTCGATACGGTCATCTCCGAGCGGCGATTTATAGGTAAGGGCCACATCCAGCTCCCTGTCCAGCAACTTCTGCCATAAATCTTCTTTGGATGTGATTACCAGATCCAGCCTGATACGCGGGAACTTTCTGAAAAAGTCCAGGACGGTCTGTTTGAGCAGCGGGCCGAAAGAATACGTCGCACCTACGCTGAGCGTCCCTACTTTCAGGGCTTTCACATCCTTGATTCGTTCCGCACCGGCCCGGGCCTCCTCCAAAACCTGAACGGCGCAAGGGAGAAACTGCTCGCCGTAATCGCTGAGGGTAACGTGACGTGTATCCCGGGTAAGCAGTTCCACGCCCAGTTCCTCCTCCAGTTTCTGGATCTGTTGGGAAATGGTGCTCTGAGTGATAAAAAGCGATTTGGAGGCCAGGGAAAAGCTGCCCAGCCTACCCACTTCCACAAAATATTTCAACTGCCGTAATTCCATAACCAATACCGATTTATCCGCAAATATAGGCATATTTATCGTTATTACCTATTAATTTTATCGAAACAAACCTTATTCATCAATAAAATCGGATGCACCTAATACCTACCTTTGCGGGACAGAAAGAAAACAACGTTATGAAAAAAGCTACAACCGTATGGGCAATCCTCGCCCTGGTTGCCATTTCCTGCACCCAGGAGCGCGTAAATGTAAACCGTCTCGTAGAGAATTATGCCCAGGTAACCATCCCCGCACCGGACCTGACCGGCATTACCGACAACGGAAAAGAAGTCTTGAAACTGTACCGGATGGCCGCCGATGAAGTGGACAAAATCTACTGGCAGCAGTATTTCGGTCCCAAAGAGGAGTTCCTTTCCTCGCTCTCCACGGAAGCGGAAAGGCAGTACGCCTCCATCAACTACGGCCCCTGGGACCGCATCGACGGGAAAGCCTTCCTGAAGGGATATGGCCCCAAACCCGCCGGCGCCGGATTCTATCCTGCCGATATGACCGAAGCGGAATATACCGCCTTTAACGCCCCTGACAAGCAGAGTCCCTACACCTTGGTCGTACGTGACGGAGATGCACTGAAAACCGTCTGGTATCACGACGCCTATGCCCAGTTCATCGCCAAGATTGAAGGCTACCTCCACCGTGCTGCCGACGTCACTATCAAGGAAAGCGTGAGGCATTATCTGCTCCACCTGATTGAAGGTCTCAAGACCGACGATTACTACGAAAGCAACAAGGCCTGGCTGGAAATGAACGACAGCAAGATGGACCTCGTGTTAGGCCCCATCGAAGCGGTGGATGACGGTCTCTACGGCACTAAGGCATCCTATGGAGCCTACGTCCTCCTGAAAAACCTCCAGCGCACCGAAGAACTCAACGCCCTGGCGGCACGGATGCCGGAGTATCAGAAGATGCTTCCGGGTGATTCCGCCAATCATAATTTCGTCCCCGGTGCCGAGTCCGACATCTTCTCCTGCAACGTCCTGTATTGCAGCGGCTACACCAATGCCGGCTATAAAGTCATCGGCATCAACTTCCCTTATGATGCAAAGGCACAGGAGGAACTGGGCACCCGCACCATCATCTTCGACAACATCATCCGCGAGAAGTTCAACCGCACGGTCCACCCGGTGGGCAGCGCCCTCCTTGAGGAAGTCCACCAGCCCCATGTAGACGCCAGCGCCTTCTACTGGCTCATCGTCTTCCGCGAGATAGCGAAAGGCCTGGGCGTGAAAGAGACCGTGAACGGAAAGGGCACCGTAGCCGAAGCCCTGGGAAATGAGGCCCTTGCCCTGGAGAAAGCCAAGTCCAATGTGCTGGGCGCCTGGCTGTGTGCACAGGAGGCCGAAGCCTACAACATTTCCGCACTCTTTCAGAAAGAAGACGTGCTCACCACCTTCGTCACCAACACCATCCGTTCCACCCGTTTCGGTGCGGCCGATCCCACCGGCATCGCCAATATCGTCGTGTATAACTACCTGCTGGAGAGCAAGGCCATCGTCTGGAACCCTTCCGGCCGCTACAGCATCGACTACGACAAAACCTGGCGGGCCCTTGAAACCCTGGGCACCAAGATATTGGACATCCAGGCCCACGGTGACATTGAAGCTGCCCACGCCGCCCTCACGAAGTACGGTGTAGCCGGTCCGGAGAGCCTGTCCGACAAACGCGTTCTGGAGAATGCCGGTATCCCCGTGGACATCCGCTTCACCTACGAATAATCTGTCAACGCAATCGAGTCAATACCATGTTCAAGAATTTCACTGGTTTTAGTCTGGTTTCCGAGATGCACAAGTTGCGTCAGAGCAACAGATTCAACCCCAACATATTGAAAAAGAAAAGCATCGGCCTCTTTTTTGTCGCCGTCATCGTCCTCGTCCTTTGGTTCCTGCCGACGGAGAGCTTCGGTATTGACGGCCTCACCCAGGTGCAGCAGCGGATTATCGCCATCTTCGTCTATGCCACGCTGATGTGGGTGTTCGAACTTGTACCCGCCTGGGCCACATCAGTCAGTATCATGGTCCTGTTGCTCCTGTTTGCCTCCGACTCCGGCATCAAGTGGATCTGCAACCCGTCTGCTGTCGGGCAGCTTCTCAGCTACAAGCAGGTGATGGCCAGTTTCGCCGATCCGGTGGTGATGCTCTTCATCGGCGGTTTCGTCCTGGCCATTGCGACCACCAAGATAGGACTCGATGTCCATCTGGCACGGGTGCTCCTCACCCCGTTCGGGAAGAAAAGTGAAAACATCCTGCTCGGATTCATGCTGGTGACGGCCCTTTTCTCCATGTTCATCAGCAACACGGCCACCACCGCCATGATGCTCACCTTCCTCACCCCTGTATTCAAACAGCTTCCGGAAGGCGGCA
>CAMYWP010000188.1 GCA_947302825.1 uncultured Bacteroidales bacterium | reverse complement strand
CTTCTCGAAGGTAGAAGCAGGAAGCATGAGCCAGGCACTCCCCTTCCGTTTGTCGGTGAGGTAGCCGTACGTCCGGGTCTGGTAAAGCTGCAGGATTACGCTGGCCATATAGAACATGGCAAATCGGCCTTTAATGGCCGGACCACTCCATTGACCGCCATCGAACAGCAGGCCGAAACCTACTGCAATCACATAAAGGATGAGCCCGGAGAGGCCGATGCCGATAGCAGCCCTCATGTGGTTCCTACCCATCTGGGTAGCATCATATTTAAAATAGTTCCAGAAACGGGAGCCGTTGAAAATTTCGTTCTTCATAGGACTACATGAATAAGGCTTTGACAACATCTTTATGGGCATGAACGGCATTGAAGAGGGCTTCAAGGTTTACCTTGGATTCCTCGCCGGTTGTGTTGGGATACACCTGGATGGCGCCGCTGGGCGTACGTTCCAGGTACAGGGCTTCCGGATGAATCTCCGTTCCGTAGTCGAAGAACAGCTTCTCGCTGATAGTCTGCAGGCTGGCGTTCATCAGCACATCTTCCTTGTCCAGGATGATGATGGGGTCGATAATCTCTTCCAAATCGCGTACCTGGTGCGTGGAAATGACCACGCAGCTGTCATCGGCCGTGTACTTGGTGATAGCCTTGCGGAACTGGGACTTGGACGGGATGTCCAACCCGTTGGTGGGTTCATCCAGGAAATAATGGCGTGCATTGCAGGCCAGGGCAAAGGCAATCCAGGTTTTCTTGAGCTGACCGGAGCTCATGCTGTCCATGCGCTGCTGCTCATCCACCTCAAACTCATTGAGCAGGGTGAGGAACTTACTGTGGTCGTACTTCGGCCAAAGGGCGCCGTTCTCTACTCCGAACTGGTTAGCCTTGTTACGCATAGGTGCCACTTCATCCGGCAGATAGAATTGTTCGGCCAGCAGGGACGGTTCCCTGTCGAAGGGTACGCGTCCGTCGGTGTCAATGGTACCGGTGGCGGGTTTTTTCAGGCCGCAAAGCAGGGTGAGCAGGGTGGTTTTACCCACACCGTTCTCCCCCAGCAGTCCATAGATGTTTCCGCCTTTGAGCTCCATGGAGATGTTCTTGAGAACACCCTTGGATCCATAGCTGAAGGATAGGTTTTGAATGGTTATCATATCGCTTTAAGTGTATTAGTTCATTAGTACACTGCAAAGGTATGAAGAAAATTGTAATTTCCAAATAAAAATTGAAAATTTTTTCTGGCAACTAAATTATTCATATACAGATAAATACAAAAAGTAATCGTTCGATTTTTGAACGATTACTTTCTGTTAAATACTGAAAATCAGATTGTTAACGATCAGTAATTGCGGCGGATGTTTTCGGCCATCTCGTGGGCCAGACGGGCGCGGGCTTCGCGGGAATACCAGGCGATGTGCGGAGAAAGCAGCAGGCGTTCGGGGTTCCGGCGGGCGGCGTCCATCAGCGGGCTGTCCAGCGGAAGAGGCTCCTTGACATACACATCCAGCGCAGCACCGGCGATGATGCCTTCGTCAATGGCACGGGCCAGATCGGCCTCTACTGCGATGCCTCCCCTGCCAGTGTTCACCAGGATGGCGCTGCGTTTCATCTGCTTCAACTGTTCATAGCCGATAAGTCCGGCGGTGCGCTCGTTGTACGGTGCGTGAATGGAAATGACATCGGCCCGTTCCAGCAGTTCTTCCAGCGACACGCAGGGATAGTCCTTGCAATGGCCGGTGCCCGAAGTGGAGTAATATATGACCTCCATGCCGAAAGCGCGGCCGATAGACGCCACTTTCTGGCCGATAGCACCCATTCCCACGATCCCCAGCGTTTTGCCGGCGATCTCGGTGAAGGGATGGGCATAGTCCACGTGTACCGGATTCTTGCTGTAGGCGCCGCTTTGGACGAAGTTCTGGTAATGGAAGGCCCGTCCGGAAAGGTTCAGGATATGCATCCAGGCAATCTGCGCTACGGAATCCGTGGAATAGGCCGCCACATTGCGTACGGCCACGCCCCGCGCCTCACACAGCTTGACATCGATGTTGTTGATGCCGGTGCCGGCCTCACAGACCAGCTTCAGTTTGGGAGCCGCGTCCAGGAAAGCCTGGTCCACGATCACTTTGTTGAGGCACGCTACATCAGCGTCCTTTACCCGTTCGCGGGCTTCTTCTGCGGTGGAACTGGGATAACAGACCAGTTCGCCCAGGGCTGCCATCTCTTCCAGAGAGACATCGCCCATGGAAATGGCGTCAAGAAATACAATTTTCATAAGGACAAAAATAAAAAGAAAATTCGTATATTTACGCCTGTTATGGCAAATGCGGCAGAAATATTGGCCCGGATCGACGAAAAAGCCCCGTATGCGATGGTGATCGAAGCCAGCGTGCGGGACTACTGCGTACTGGCGCTGCAGTTCCTCAAAGGGCAGGCCCAGCCGCAGCAGTATTTCGAAAGCCGCCTCCCCAATCCCCTGCCTCGCCTGGACCAGGAAGCATCGGCCTTAAAACACGCCCAGGAACGCTATTGCCAGCAACTGTACAAGCCTTCGGAGGAAGCCTTACTGGCCGATGTAATCGCCGACCTTGCCTTTGCCCAGTCCCAGCGCCTTGTCCTGGCCACGCCCGCCACACCGCAGGCCGATGACCGCGAGCGCGCCTGCGTATATATTACGGCGGTCTATACCCTTTTCGCCTTGCAGCTCCACGGCCGCACGGACTTCGCCGTCCTGTTCCTGGAAGCCTGGGCCAACTTTAACCAGTTTGCCAGCGCCCGCACAGTGCGCATGCACTACGACAGGAGCTGGCAAAGCCGATATAACAGTCTGTTCTATCCGCTGGGTTAGGCACCCAGACGAACTTCCAGACGTTTGCGAATTTCCTGCAGGAACTGCAGAGAGGTGAGGCCCTTAGGCGTAATGCCTTCGGAGAGGTTCACCAGGTCCTTGGTCTCCAGACCTTCGTTCAAGGTGTCGAAGCAAGCCTGTTCCAGCTGGTTGGCGTAGTTCACCAGTTCCGGCAGGTTGTCCATTTCGCCGCGCTTGCGGAAAGCACCGCTCCAGGCAAAGATGGTGGCCATAGGGTTGGTGGAAGTCTCTTCACCCTTCAGATACTTGTAGTAGTGACGGGTCACGGTGCCGTGGGCGGCTTCGTACTCGTACTTGCCGTCGGGGCTCACCAGCACGGAGGTCATCATGGCCAGGGAACCGAAGGCAGTGGATACCATGTCGGACATCACGTCGCCGTCGTAGTTCTTGCAGGCCCAGATGAAACCGCCTTCGGAACGCATTACGCGGGCCACGGCGTCGTCGATCAGGGTGTAGAAGTACTCGATGCCGGCGGCCTCGAACTTCTCCTTGTACTCCTGGAACACCTCGTCGAAGATGGCCTTGAAGCGGCCGTCGTACTTCTTGGAGATGGTGTCCTTGGTGGCGAACCACAGGTTCTCCTTCACGTCCAGGGCATATTTGAAGCAGGCGTGGGCAAAGCTGCGGATGGAGGCATCCGTGTTGTGCATACCCTCGATGACGCCGGGACCGGCAAATTCGTGGATCACTTCCTCGATGCGCTGGCCGGAAGCACCTTCAAAGACCAGCTTGGCCACACCGGGTTCGGTGGTCTGGATTTCCACGTCGCGGTACACGTCGCCATAGGCGTGACGGGCGATGGTGATGGGCTTCTTCCAGAACTTCACGGCCGGGTGGATGGAAG
>CAMYWP010000187.1 GCA_947302825.1 uncultured Bacteroidales bacterium | reverse complement strand
ATCCTGTGGGTGGTCATCCTGCCCATCGCCCTGGGCCTGCTGGTCAAGAAGTTCTGGCCCCGGACGACCGAACGGGCTACCGGCTACCTGCCGGCGGTATCGACACTGGCCATCTGCCTGATCGTGTTGATTGTCATTGCCGCGAATGCGCACAAGCTGCTTGACGGCGGATGGATCATCCTGCTGGTCGTGGCGCTCCACAACCTCTGCGGGTTTGGAATCGGCTACCTGATCGGCAGCCTCCTGGGCCTGCCTTCGGCCAAGCGCCGTGCCATCAGCATCGAAGTAGGCATGCAGAACAGCGGCCTGGCCACCTCCCTGGCCACTCTCCATTTCGCCGCCTACCCGCTGGCCACCATCCCCGGCGCCATTTTCAGCGTCTGGCACAACATCAGCGGCGCCGTCCTTGCGAGGCTTTATTCCCGTGCCGACGCAAGTTGATTCATTTCAGTCCTAAGAAGAATTTGGTTATCTTTGCAGATACGATGATAACTGCCTATGAAAAAGGAAACGAAAAAGAATCCTGCCCTGAGTAAATTCCTGATGACACTGGCCGCCACCACGGTCTCCATCATACTCACTTTCGGCACCACCGCCATCATCGACCGCAAGAAGCAGAAAGTCGCAAAGCGGGAGATGGTGCTGATGGTCATGTATGACATGAGAGAATCCATGAAAGAGCTCGAGCAGTGCGACAGCGACATCAAGGCTTTTTTTGATGCCCAGGTGGAGGCGCTGGCCCATCCGAAGGCGTATGGAACGAATTATGCGGAATTGGCAGTTCACGTCCCCGTAATGGAGTATACGACCACTACGGAAACCATTTTCCGGTCCAACGCCGAGACCATCCAGACCATTGGCAATATCCTCTTTGTGGAGACGGTTTCCTCCTTCTACGATTTGCGGAAACGTTACAAGACCGAAGTGGCGGACTACTTTTCCAATAGGGCGCTGATGGCCGTTGAGGATTATGCGTCACTGCGGGATTTCGATACGGACATCTACCCTTTTTACAGCGAAGCCATTCTCCGGTCGATGAAAAAGGACTTGGAGCAATGCAAGCTGATGATGAAGGTGACGGACAAGGATTTGGACGTATTCAGCATCCAGCAGCAAAAGATCCTTGAGGCCACAAGAGGGAAAGATACCTATGATTCGGAGGAAGCCCTTCGTGAGCGGATGCGGCGGAAAAGCCAACTGCAACAGGCCCGGGAAGAAGGAAGACTGGAACTGCAATAGCTCTTTTGCTTGGGCGGATGTCCTTACTTCACGTTGTAAGTGTGTATGGACAGTCCCTGGGCAGAAGGCAGGTAGTTGATGCCCCACCAACAGATCTGCAGGCAGACGAAACTGACCAGCAGGACTACGCAGGCGCTTTGCCATTCACCGGGTTTGGCTTTGCGCAAGTGCAGGTACACCAGATAGCAGAGCCAGGTGGCGGCTGCCCAGGTTTCCTTGGGGTCCCAGCCCCAATAGGTTCCCCAGGCCTCTTTTGCCCACAGGGCGCCGAAGAGCATCCCGAATGTCAAGAATGCCAGACCGACATATACGAGATTATCGGTTAGATTGATTTCTTTCTCCGTGGTCTTTCCTTTCCGGATAAGCATATAAACCGCCATGACCGTGGCCGCTCCCAACAGGGCATAAGAGAACATGTACACTATGACGTGCGGGGCGAACCAGGGGCTCTGCAGCGCCGGCATCAGGCTCTTGGAGTGGATGCCCGGCTTGAACAGGTTCACACAGATGAATACGAAGGAGAGCAACGTACTGAAGCTCAGGATCCATTTGTAGCGCCAGCGACTGTATACGATGATGCCTGCGACGGGCAGGAAGAAGGAGTACCATAAGCGGGTTTCTCCCATCGTGCGCAGCGGTGGACGTTCCAGCGTGATCCACATCCCCACGATAAAGGTGAAGAACACGGCGATACCGGCCAGGGTGCAGACATAAACCCAGACTTTCTTTTCCTTCCACGCGAAGAAGGCACCTGCGGCCCACAGGAGCACGGCTCCCAGTGCAAACCAGATAAACGAATCCCAACTCATACTCTCGCGGGTTTAGGGGCCATGAAAAGCATCAGGCACAAGGCGCCGGCAATCATCATGAAAATGCCGATGTACACCCACAGGATCCAGGGGTCACGTACCAACTGGAACACGCTGTAGGGGCTCTCGGTGCCGTATTGCGCATCATAGCCATACTGATAGATCTTCCAGCCGTTCACCTTCAGGGGCTTGTTCACTTCCACCGTTCCCTGGACCGTCTTTCCATCTTCCGTATAGACGGTTATATCCGAAGCGAAACGTTTGGGGGTATGGTCAGGATACTCTTCCAGGGTGAACTCGTGCAACTCGATGGCCAGGCCCGGTTCATGAACCGTTCCGTCATGGTCCACGGCCCGCCACTCCGGTTCTCCCTTGAAGACAGTCAGCTGCAGGCTCTGCGTATCGGCACTTCCCAGCGTGGCGGAAACGATTGCAACCACAACGCCCAAATGGTTCAGGATGAACGGAATCTCTTTCACTTGCCAGCGTCGCAGATGATTCAGCGCCGCCAGGGCCGATATGATCATCATCCAGGTCCAGATGAGAACGAAAGGCCAAAACCGCAGCATTTGGCTCAGCCAGGGCATCCCACCCACGCGTACCTGTGGAAGCAGGCCCATCAGGATAGTCAGCGCAGCCGCGTAGACAAGGCAGGGAACCGCAGCTCCCGCATGCATCATCCATTCGAAGGCATATACTCTCCGGCGCAACGCGAACATAACGCCGATAGCGGCCAGTAGCAGGATCAGCACGATCAAATTGACCGGCCAGGCGAAGAATTCCCACCGGATGGGCCCCATGGCCACCTGTAGCAGCACTCCTGTAAAAAGAAGGCCTCCTCCGATGAGGAAGCCCTCCTTCATCTGCCAGGGTTTAACCCACATATATCTTAATAATCAAGCAGTTTACCATTCTCCTTGGCAATAGACAGCCACTGCGGGACGATGGTCTCCATAAAGGCTTTCTTCTTGCTCTCCAGGGCGGGCATATCCAGACCGATGTAGGCCTGTGCCTTGGCCTTGGTGGAGAGGTCGGGCATCGGGACCTCGCCGGTAAAGCCGTGTTTGGCAAGCACCTTGGCAATCTTCAAGCGGGCCTGGCCGGCATAATCGATGCCGTCACCCATCAGGCGGAGCACCTCCTGCGGAGCATGGAAGGAAGCGCCGTGGGAAGCTACGGCATAATCCCAACGCCACTGGCTCTTACGGATATCCTGCAGGGCGTCCTTCATCTCGGCTTCCGTAGCACCCTGGTCCCAGGCATACTTGGCCTCAATATGGGCCTTAACCAGGATATCTTCCAGGCGGTCGCGGACTTCAAGGCATTTCTCCTGCCGCTCTTCGACGTTCTGGCGCAGGGTTTCCTCACTCTCGCGATGGCAAACAAGGCAGGTGCGATCCATCTTTGCCAGTGGACTCTGGATATGGTGGTCGGAGTATTTCACGCCACCATCCGCCACGTAAGGCATGTGGCAATCGGCGCAAGTGACACCCCGCTGGCCGTGTATGCCCTGAAGCGACGTTTCATAGCCGGGGTGCTGTGCCTTGAGGATGGGAGCCTTGGACAGTTTGTGGATGTAGTCGGCATACTCCATTTCGTCATAGTATTTCTCCGCATCCTCCAGCGTGAGGCCGTATTTCCAGGGGAAGGTGAGGT
>CAMYWP010000186.1 GCA_947302825.1 uncultured Bacteroidales bacterium | reverse complement strand
CCGCTCCAGAAACGCGGTGACAGATGCCACCGACTGCCCCAGATAAGGCGGCATGGAGGCTTCTCCGTAGCCGATAATTCCCTCATATTCAATTTCCACCTGCACATCCGGCGTGGTTTTCCGGCTATAGGAAGCCACGGTGAAGGTGTGCGTGAGTTCCAGTTCGTAAGGGAAGAAGCGGAGCTGCATGCGGCCACTGCCGCCTTTGCCCACATGGAAACGCTGCGGTCCACCGGCACAGCCCATTAGGGCCGATCCCGCCAGAGCCAGCGAGGTGGTTTTCAGAAAATCGCGCCTATTCTGCATAGAAAGGATTGGTAAGGGTGGTGGTGAGGTCCGGATCCTGGTTGATGTAGGGGAGGACACGTCCGCCAAATAGATAGCGTCCGCTGTTGTAAGCGTCGTACTGAGGGTCATCGGCGTTGAAACTGCCGATTCTCACCAGCCCCAGCGAATGGATGAATCGGCCCTCGCCCAGGTAGAAACCCACATGCCCCACAGCGGGCTTCCCATCCTCTTTCCATCGGCCGAAAAACACCAGGTCTCCGGGCTGCAATTTCTCCATATCCGTAATGCGTTCTCCTTCCAGCGACTGCGGACCGGCATCCCGCGGGATGATGATGTCGTGCATATAAAGCACCGTGCGCACGAAGCCGCTGCAGTCCATGCCCTTGGGCGACATCCCGGCCCAGATGTAAGGGAAGCCCAGCATGCTCTTGGCCGTTTTCAGAATGGCTTGGGGGCTATTGTCCAGCTTCTTGCGCCAGGCGCTTTCCTCCTGCGCATCTTTCTTGGAGATGAACCCCACGCGACCGTCCGGGAAGCCCACTTTCCAGAAGCGTCCGCTGCTGCCCAGCTGCTTCAGCCGGTCTCCCGCCACGGCGTCCGAGAGCGTTTCGCTGCAGGCCGATGCCTTCTGGTAAATAAGGGTGTTCAATGCCGTCACCACTACCTTGGGGGCGGCGTTCCAGGCGTGGTATTCCTCCTGCGAGAGGAGGGTGACGGCCGCATAGTGCACCCAGCCGGTGTAGCCGTCGGGCGTCTGGACCTGCGGCCAGGGATTGCCGTTGTCGCTGATGCCCAGGACGTGCACGGGCGTGCCCAGAAGGGCCTGCGACACCATTTCCGCCGTGAAATTCGGGGTGCTCCGCATGTTACAAACGGAAATATTCACTATGCCCCACTGCTGGGAAAAGGCAGAGAGGCTCAGCAGAAGCCCGATAGCCGCCAATAATAGTTTCTTCATAATCCAAAGTTAAGGAAAAACTAAAGCAATGCAAGCGCCTGCTCCACAGAAAGCGCCTGATTGAGCGTAAAATCCCCGCTGCGGGAGCGGATAAGCCCAGCCAGGTGGGCGCCCGATTCCAAGGCCTCGCCCAAATCCCGTGCAAAAGCCCGGATGTAAGTGCCCTTGGAACAGGCAATCCGAATTACGGCCTCCGACAGCCCCAGGGCCGATGTGTCCGCCACATGGATACGGGACGACGCAGAAGAGGGGGTATTCTCCCGGAAATCGTCGGTTAAGCCGACCCCTCCCGAAACAAACTCTAGAAGTTCCAATTCACTGATGCGGATTTTATTCCGCTGGAGAGTTTCCAGGGCGGCGGCATCAATGGCTTCGGTTTGGCCGCTGCGGTACAGTTTCCGGGCCAGTTCATAGGCGCGGACGCCGTCCACGCTTTTGGCACTGAAAAGCGGCGCCACCTGTTCCTGTTCGCCCAGGAAGGCGGGAAGGGCGGCGCGGACGGTCTCTGCCGTAATATGATTATAGGGGAACTGACGGTCCACCTCCTTTTCCAGGTCGTAGGACGGGGTGGTGGCGCCAAAGCGGATGCGCGCGATATACTCTTTGTCGTGGTCCTGCAGCATCTGGGCCTGTTTGCAGGCGTTGCCGATGCACACCAGCAGCACCCCCGTGGCCAGCGGATCCAGCGTTCCCGCATGACCCACCTTCAGGTTTTTCTTGCCGAAGTGCCGGATGGCGGCGTACTTGAGTTTACGGATGACATCGGCCGATGTCCAGCGATACGGCTTGTCCACCGGAAGGACGATGCCTTCCGGATAATCGGCGATGTCGCGGGAGAGCACCTCGCCGCAGCGGGGCACAAGGAAGCTCATCGGCAGGGCATTTTGTCGATGCGTTTCTGGTGACGGCCGCCCTCGAAGGGGGTGTCCAGCCATTTGCGGACGATGGCGGAAGCTTTGGGATAACTGATGAAGCGGGCCGGGAGCACCAGTACGTTGGCGTTGTTGTGCTGGGCCACCAGCACGCCGATGGGCGTATCCCATGCCAAACCGGCGCGGATGCCTTGGTGCTTGTTCAGGGTAATGGCCATGCCGTTGCCGGTGCCGCAAAGGGCGATGCCCAGGTCTACTTCGCCGCTTTCCACGGCGTCGGCCAGCCTATGGGCATAGTCCGGATAATCTACGCTCTGGGTTGTGTCGGTGCCAAAATTCACCACTTCAATACCCCGGCCGTTCAGCATTTTGATGAGCTTGAACTTATATTCTACGCCGGCGTGGTCGTTGCAAATGCCAATTTTCATAGGAATAACAAGATTGTATCTACAAAGGTAAGCAAAAGATTTGGTTAAGAAGAATAAAATGCGTACATTTGCGGGCTAAAATTTTAACAATTAAAAACTCATTGCATCATGGCAGAATATTTACAGCCTGAGAAAAAGCAAGAGATTTTCGCGAAGTACGGGAAGTCCAATAAGGACACCGGCTCTCCTGAGAGTCAGGTTGCTTTATTTTCCTACCGTATCGCTCACCTTACGGAGCATGTGAAGAAGAACAAGAAAGACGTTGCAACGCGTCGCAGCCTTCTTCGCCTTGTGAGTAAGCGTCGTCAGCTTCTGAACTACCTTCAGAAGATCGATATCGAGAGATACAGGGCTATCGTGAAGGAGCTGGGTCTCCGCCGATAAGCAAAAGGATAGGAAAAACGGGGGTTGGGATTTCTGCAAGGTAGAATCCAGCCCCTTTTTCAATAAAAGACGGTCCCACAGGGGGACAGACGAAATAGACGTAATAATAGAAAAAATGAACATTATCAAAAAGACCATCGAACTGCCCGACGGACGGGTAATCGAGATCGAGACCGGAAAATTGGCCAAACAGGCTGCCGGTTCTGCCGTTGTGAAAATGGGTGGCACCATGCTTTTGGCCACCGTCACCTGCGCCACGGAGGTGAAAGAGGGTACGGACTTTATGCCCCTCACCGTGGATTATCGTGAGAAATACTATGCTGCCGGCCGTTTCCCCGGCGGTTTCCTCAAGCGCGAAAGCCGTCCCAGTGACTACGAAGTGCTCATCGCCCGCCTGGTGGACCGTCCCATCCGTCCCCTGTGGCCCAGTGATTTCCACCTGGAAGTATTTGTGAACGTGATGCTTATCAGCGCCGAAAAAGACATCCAGCCGGATGCCCTGGCCGGTCTGGCTGCATCGGCCGCCCTGGCCAGCAGCGACCTCCCCTTCGGCGGTCCTGTGAGCGAAGTTCGCGTAGCCCGCATCGACGGCAAGTTCGTGATCAACCCCGGCTTCGAGGACAACAAGCGGGCCGATCTGGACCTGATGGTGGCTGCCACCGAGGAAAACATCATGATGGTGGAAGGCGAAATGAACGAGGTGTCCGAGCACGACATGCTGGAGGCCATCAAGTTCGCCCACGAAGAAATCAAGAAGCACTGCCGCGTGCAGAAGG
>CAMYWP010000185.1 GCA_947302825.1 uncultured Bacteroidales bacterium | reverse complement strand
CGAGGGCGGTGGCCACGAACCACATACCCATCATCATACCCTTGTACTTGGGCGGAGCCACCTTGGACACGAAGGAGATACCCATGGGGCTCAGCAGCAGTTCGCCGAAGGTGAGGATGAGGTACACGGAGATGAGCCAGTACGGGGAAACCAGGGTTTCCGGCATGCCAGCCTCGCGGGCGGCAGCCTGTACATCCGGCGTATTCAGGCCGATGGACGCGAAGACCATACGGCCGAAAGCCACGGCAGCTACCAGCATACCATAGGCGATCTTGCGGGGAGCGGAAGGCTCCTTGCCCTTATTGGCCAGGGCCCCGAAGATGGCCATGGAGACCGGCGTGAGGGCTACCACATAGAAGGGGTTGAAGTGCTGGAAGATGGGGGCGCTGATGGCGACGGAACCGCTCAGGCGGGTGTACTGCCAAACCAGATAGGCGCATGCGAGCACCACCACACCCACACCAATCCACTTGCCTTTCTGCGTGGCTTCTTTGTCGAAGACGGAGAAGAGGGCATACACGATGGCGATCACGGCTACCAGATTCCATACGTTGAACGGCATGGATGCGATGCCGGAAGCGCTGCGCTCCGTGAATTCATCGGCGAAGTAGGTGAGGGTGAGGCCGTTCTGGTGGAAGGACATCCAGAAGAAGATCACCACGGCGAACACCAGGAACAGGGCCACCATACGTTTTTTGGTCTGTTCCGGGGTGAGGGTATCCACCACCTGGGCTTTTCCGTCTTTCTTGTGACCGCCTTCCACGTGCTTGAACCAGGCACGGAAAGCATAGTAAATGGCGATGGAGACAATCAGGGATACGCAGGCCACGGCGAAGGAGAAATGATAGGCCGAATTGCCGTCGAAGCCCAGGCCGATCGCCCATTCGCGGATGCGGATGGCGGCGGTGGGGGCGAAGAGCGCACCGATGTTGATGGCCATGTAGAACAGGGAGAAGCCGCTGTCGCGCTTTGCTGCGTACTGGGGTTCATTATAAAGGTCACCCACCATTACCTGGAGGTTGCCCTTGAACAGGCCGGTTCCGAAGCCGATGAGTACCAGGGCCGCCAACATGCCTACCAGAGCCACGCTGCCGCTGCCCAGCGGAATGGACAGGAGCAAATAGCCCAGGAACATGACGATGATGCCGGTGGTGACCATCTTGCCGAAGCCGAATTTATCGGCCAGGATACCGCCGATAAGCGGGAAGAAGTACACCAGCATGAGGAACGAGCTGTAAATGGTTCCGGCAGTACCTGCCGAGAGGCCGAAGTTGGCCCTGAGGAAGAGCGCAAAGACGGCGATCATGGTGTAATAGCCGAAGCGCTCACCGGTGTTGGCCAGTGCCAGGGCGAATAGACCTTTAGGTTGTCCTTTGAACATAGTTTGTATTGGGTTTTAGTTTATAGTTGCCTTATCCTTACAAAATTGGTAAATTTTTCTGACTTTGCCAAATTAAACTGCCTCTGGAGGGGTCGCTTGTTTATTTGGAGGGAATTCCCTATTTTTGTATGATTGGATAGCAAATAATAAAACCTACTATGAAACAGTCCTTCCTCTGTCTGGCCGCCGTGGCGGCGATGCTCGTTTCCTGCGGGGAAAAGGAGCAGGTAAAATATATTACGGATGTGCAGGCCCACCGGGGCGGCATGGGTTTGTATCCGGAAGAATCTCTGGCTGCCATGCTCAACGCGGTGGATCTGGGCGTGAACACGCTGGAAATGGACCTGTGCATCACGCAGGACAAAGAGGTGGTCCTGTCGCACGACAAATTCTTCCATCATCGCTACGCCACCCGTCCGGACGGCACTCCCGTGATGGCGGGCGAAGAACGCGTTTATCTCTGGAATACGCCTTATGAAGAGGTATTGAAGTGGGATGTGGGTTCAAAAGCCAACCCCGACTGGCCGGAAAAGAATTGCCAGCCTGCCGTGAAACAGCGTGCCGCAGAGGTGATTGATGCCGTGGAGGCCTATTGCAAGGAAAAGGGCCTTCCTCCCATGAAGTACAACATTGAAATCAAGAGCGACCCCGACTACGAAGAAGGTGTGGAAGGCCGCGACTGGCCGCACTATAAAGAGTTCACGGACCTGTGCATGGCCATGCTGGACGCCCGCGGGCTGGGGGATCGGCTCATTATCCAGTGCTTCGACGAGCGTGCCCTCAACTACATCAATGAAAAATATCCCGGTCATATCCTGGCCTATCTTCTGGAAGGCTATGAGAAAGACGTGGATGAGGCTATGTCCAAGCTGGATTTCACCCCGCAGTGGTTAAGCCCGGAACACGACAACGTGGATGCGGAACTGATGGAGTATGCCCACAACCACGGGATGAAGGTGGTTACCTGGACCGTGGACGACAAAGACGAGATGCGCCGCCTCATCGGCCTGGGCGTTGAGGCCATTATCTCCAACTATCCGGACCGCCTCTTGGAGGTTGTAAAAGAATACCCTTATAAGAAGTAAGATGTCTTTCCTGGCCTGGTTCCTGCGCAGCGTGCTCCGTTACCGCTCAGACGTGGTGACGGTGAACCTGAGCCGTAGTTTTCCGGAGAAGACCTATGAGGAAATCCAGGCCATCCACAAGCAGTTCTATGAACACCTGGCCACCATCGTGAAAGAAGCCTTCTGGTTTGGCCGATACACGGGAGAGAAGTGCCGCAAACGCCTGCGGGACAGCCATATTGTAGAGTTCGCCAACCCGGAGGAACTGAACCGCCTGTTTGTCGGTGCCAGGCAGCTGATGCTGCTGCAGTCCCATATGGGCAACTGGGAACTCATCGGCGGCATCCTCAATTACAGTTACGGAGTGCCGCTGGCCATCACCTCGGATACCTTTGCCGTCACCTACCGGCAGCTTTCCAGTCCCCGGGCAGACCGCCTGATGGCCCGTATCCGCACGGCCGCCGTGGTGGATCTGGATTTCAAAGGCTATGTGGAAGCCCGGAGCGCCATCCGTTTTGTGCTGGATCGCCGGGATCAGAAGTACGGCTATTCCTTCATCACGGACCAGTTCCCGTATTATGCCAACCGCAAGAATTTCGTGCACTTTATGCACCGCGATACCCCCACGATGACGGGCGCGGCCGAACTGGCGGTGAAGCTGGATATGGCGGTGGGCTATCTCCGGATGGAATGCCGGGAGGGCGGGGGATACCGCCTGGAGGTGGTGCCCATCAGTGAGCACGCCGCCGGGGAACAGCCGCTGGAACTGATGCAAAGATTTTATCAACTGCTGGAGGCAGATCTGGAAAAACAACCCTGGAACTACCTCTGGACCCATAAAAGATGGAAATTACAATGAAAAAGACTGGCTTAATACTGGCGCTGGCCCTGTTGTCGGCCGCCTTGCAGGCGCAGGAGATTCCCTATGCCTTGCCCGCCACCTGCGTTACGGTAAAGGTGGATGTGCGGCAGGAATCCTTCTTCGCCGGACCTTATGCCGCTTATGCCAAGCGCATGCTCAATATGTCGGTGGAGGACAAAGACCGGATATCGGCCGAAGTCACCCGCGTGGAATTGCTGCCGCGCGTGGAGGCCGATACAGATGCCTGGTACACCTGCGATACGGAAAGTGCCGCCCTGCTGGCCCTGGGGGCACAGGGACTGGTTTCCCTGGGCGGTTCCGGTGCTCAGACCAACTGGAACTTCCTGCCCGGCCTACGCGCCGATTATTCTGGCAAAGGCCTCACGGAGCCCCAGAAACAGGTGG
>CAMYWP010000184.1 GCA_947302825.1 uncultured Bacteroidales bacterium | reverse complement strand
TATCATCCTATTACCGGCGAATACATCCCCGGCGGTTATGTGTATTACATGAACCCCAATGCGCCCTGGTCCATCAACGCCAGCTATTCCTTCAATTATTCCAAGAGCTACACGTATCAACAGGCCACCAAGGAACTCATTGTCAATAATAAATTTACCCAGACCATCAACCTGAGCGGCAATATCAAACTCACCCCCCGTCTGAGCATCCAGGCTACTTCCGGCTTTGATATCATGGCCCTGCGCGTATGCCGTCTTCTGGGTGCCCATGGGTACTTATAAATCTTATAGCTTCCGCATCGCTGCCAATGCATCGGCCCTTGCCGATTTATTGCGCTTCAAGAAGAGCGACAGCTACATGGATAATTTGCTCAAATAAAATCTTTTTGCTACTTTTGCATTGGCAAACCAATCGGGATGCCTTCTATTTAGCAGAAAACATATTCTTTTTTATGCCCTATAAATTATCAGAGCTCAATGCGATGAGTGAGGAGCAGTTAAGAGCCCTCGGTGAATCGCTAAAAATCAAAGGAGCACAGAAAATGGCCCTTTTGGATCTCGGTTTCGCTATCTTGGATACTCAGGCCGCCATTGAATCGCAAAAGCCGGAAGAACCCAAGAAAAAACGTCCCGGTCGTCCCAAGAAGGAGGCATCGGCTGCCAAGGCTGCTCCTGTAGTTGAAAAGCCTGCGGAAGAAAAACCGGCTGCCACGGAGGTGAAGCCGGCCGAGGAAAACCCCCAGCCCAAGAAGCGGGGCCGTAAGCCCAAGAAAGAGTCCGAAGAAGCCAAGCCGATAGTTGAAGAGAAGGTGGAGAAGGTGGACGGCAAACAATTCATCCATGATCTTTTCTCCGATCTAAAAGAAGACGAAGCTCAGAAGGAAGAAGAGGAAACCCAACCCGCCAATCCGGTTGTGCAGAATAAAAAGAAAAAAGGCTCTAAAGGACAGAAACAGGCAACAGCTCCGGCCACCACTGAAGCTCCTGTTGCACAACCCCAGCAACAACAGGCTCAGCCTCAGGGGCAACAACAACAGCAGCCCAAGCAGCAGCGCCCGCAGCGGATTGAATTCGAAGGATCGGTAACTGCCACCGGCGTGCTGGAAATTATGCCGGACGGCTATGGCTTCCTTCGTTCCAGCGATTACAATTACCTGAACTCCCCCGACGATATTTACGTATCCCAGCAGCAGATCAAGCAGAATGCCCTCAAGAACGGAGATACCGTTACCGGTGAAATCCGTCCTCCGCGCGAAGGAGACAAGTATTTCCCGCTGGTAAAGATCAAGTTCATCAACGGCCGTACGCCGGAATTCGTGCGCGACCGCGTGCCCTTCGACTTCCTCACTCCCCTGTTCCCCACGGAGAAATTCAATCTCCTGGGCCACGGCCATGAGAAAGACCAGAGCATCCGCGTGGTGGATATGTTCACGCCCATCGGCAAAGGCCAGCGCGGCCTCATCGTGGCGCAGCCCAAAACCGGTAAGACCATGCTCCTGAAGGCCATCGCCAATGCCATCGCAGATAATCACCCGGAGGTGTACGAGATTGTACTGCTCATCGACGAACGTCCGGAAGAAGTGACGGACATGCAGCGCAGCGTAAAGGCCGAAGTTGTGGCTTCCACCTTCGACGAACCCGCCGAGCGCCACGTAAAAGTGGCCAATATGGTGCTGGACAAGGCCCGTAGGCTGGTAGAGTGCGGCCACGATGTTGTAATCCTCCTGGATTCCATCACCCGCCTGGCCCGTGCCTATAACACCGTACAGCCGGCTTCCGGCAAGGTTCTCACCGGCGGTGTGGATGCCAATGCCCTGCAGAAGCCCAAGCGTTTCTTCGGCGCCGCGCGTAATATAGAAGGTGGCGGTTCCCTCACCATCCTGGCCACGGCCCTCACGGAAACGGGTTCCAAGATGGACGACGTTATCTTCGAGGAATTCAAGGGTACCGGTAACATGGAACTGCAGCTGGACCGTAACCTGTCCAACAAGCGCATCTTCCCGGCCGTAAACCTGGTGCTCTCCAGCACCCGCCGCGACGACCTCCTGTACGATCCTTACACCAACAACCGCATCTGGATCCTGCGCAAGCTCCTGGCCGATATGAATCCCGTAGAGGCCATGACCTGGATGCAGCAGCACATGGACGAATTCAAGACGAACAAGGATCTCATCGACAACATGTCCAAGTTCAGCAGGTACGAATAAAACGCAGTGAAGAATCTCTATACAGACACCATCGTTGCTCCGGCCACCACCCCTGGTACCGGAGCAATTTCCATTGTGCGTCTCAGCGGCCCGGAAGCATTTTCCATAGTTGATGCAGTAGTTCAATTGAAATCTGGAACCATTTCTACTTCAGATGCATACACTATTCATTATGGAAGTATCTATAACAATGGTTCCCTGTTGGATGAAGTACTGGTTTCGGTATTTCGCGCTCCGCACAGTTATACTGGTGAAGACAGTGTAGAGATCTCCACACACGCATCGGCCTATATTGTTCAGGAGCTGGTGAACCTGCTCTTGGCGGCTGGTGCGCGCTTTGCCCAGCCCGGCGAATTCACCCGCCGTGCCTTCCTGAACGGCAAGATGGACCTGGCCCAGGCCGAAGCCGTGGCCGATGTCATTGCGGCTTCCACCGCCGCCGCCCACCGCGTTGCCATGAACCAGCTCAAGGGCGGTTTCTCGCAGGAACTGGCCAGTTTGCGTTCAGAACTGTTGGAAATGGCCTCTCTCCTGGAACTGGAACTGGATTTCAGTGAGGAAGACGTGGAATTTGCCGATAGAAGCAAGCTTTTGGCGCTGCTGGAAACCACCCAAAAACATGTTGACGGGCTGGCAGGCACGTTCCGTCAGGGCAATATGATCAAGAACGGCGTACCTGTGGCCATAGTAGGCGCAGCGAACGCCGGTAAAAGTACCCTGCTCAATGCTCTTTTGGGAGAAGAAAGGGCCATCGTAACCGATATTCCCGGCACCACGCGTGACACCATCGAAGAGACCATGACACTGGATGGCGTCCTCTTCCGTTTCATCGATACGGCCGGTATCCGGGAGTCATCGGATACGGTGGAAAGGCTGGGAATTGAGCGTACTTTCCAGAGTATTTCCCAGGCCGAAATCGTCTTGGCGCTCTTTGATGCCACCCTTCCGGAGGCAGAAATCCAGCGCAGTTGGCAACAAGTTTTGGAACACGTGGATTTGTCCCATCAACAGCTGATTGTCTTGTTAAATAAGGCCGATTTATGCGGGGAAACCGATTGTAACAAAAATGTTTCTACACTTAACGAGTGTGTTTTATCTATTGATAATCAAATAGATATAATTGAGATTTCGGCCAAAAAGAAAAGCGGACTTGATGCGTTGAAAACGGCTCTCTCCCATGCCGTCAAGGACCTTGTCCCCAACGAACAGTCCACTTTTGTCACCAACGCCCGCCACTTTGAGGCCCTTTGTCAGGCCTCCCGCGCGCTCCAGGATGCCCGCGCTTCCCTATCGGCCTCCGTCCCCTCCGACCTGGTGGCCGAAGACCTCCGCCGCGCCCTCACCGCCATCAACGCCATCCTCGGCACCGACCTCCTGGACCCCGACACCATTCTCCACCACATCTTCCAAAACCACTGCATCGGAAAGTAAAACGGGGATTTCCCGGTTGGCGCTCTTACTGTCCCAAAATTGTCTTTCCCTGAAATAAGTTGACTCGCAAACACGAGTTAACAATGTTTATTTAT
>CAMYWP010000183.1 GCA_947302825.1 uncultured Bacteroidales bacterium | reverse complement strand
TACGATATTGTGCACTTCCACCCGGATGCTGGGCTGGGCCCAGGCCACCAGGGTGGCGAACATAGCGCGTATGCTTGCAAACAGTCTTTTCATACTACGCTACCAATTCTTTTCCTTCTGACGGGATTTCAAGGCCTGGGCCTTTTTCTCGTCCACTTTTTCCTGCGTTTGTTTTTCCTTCTCCTGGATGGCCTGCAGCAGTTGCTGGGCCTGCTGGGGACTCAGCTGAGCCTGTTGCTCCTGCTGATCTTTCTGCTGGTCCTTCTGATCCTGGTTCTGGTTTTGATCCTGCTGCTGGTCCTGGTCTTGGTTCTGGTCCTGATTCTGATTCTGGTTTTGATCCTGATTCTGGTCCTGGTTCTGGTCTTGCTGCTGGTTCTGATCCTGGTTTTGCTGCTGTTCCATCAGCTTGTTCCGGGCATAGATGTAATTTTCCTTGGCTTCCAGGTCCCCGGGATTGCGCCGCAGGCTCTCCTTAAGCATATTCACGGCCGTTTGCCAGTCCTGCTGGCCGATGGCCACATCGCCCCTGTTGTAGTAATAATCGGCCGCAAACGGCACGTCGCCGGCGGTGAGTTGCACGGCGTCCAACTGCTTGGCGGCTTCGTCCAGATTTTCCTGGCGATACAGGTTGTTGGCCAGGTTGTAGTGCGCCGCCACGGAGGCGGTGTCCAGCATCAGCCCCTTGCGGTAGCTGATATCGGCCTGGGCATACTCGCCCTTTTTGAACTGCCGGTTGCCTTTCCGCAGCTCTGCCTTCTGGCCGAAAGCCGTGGTGGCACAAACCAGCGCCAGGATCATGCACAGTAACTTCCTCATACCTCGAACAGTTTGCGGCGGGGCTTGCGCTCGCCGATGAGCATTTCCACGATCAGCAATAGCAGGGCGATGCCGAAGAAGTACATGTATTGTTCATCGTACTCTTCGAACACCACGCTGCCGAATTCCTCGTCCTCCATCTTGCGGATATCGTTGATGATAGGGTTCAGACCGAACTCTTCGCCGCCGGCGTGGATGTAGGCGCCGCCGCCGGCCTTAGCCACTGCGCGCAGCGTGTCTTCATCCAGCTTGGTCACCACGATATTGCCCTCCTTGTCGCGCAGCAGGCCGCCTTCCACCGGGATGGGCTGGCCCTCGGCCGATCCTACGCCGATGGTGTATACCTTGATGCCCAGTTCGGCCGCCTGGGCGGCTGCCGCCACAGGGTCGTCCTCGTGGTTCTCACCGTCGGAGATCACCACAATCACGCGGCTCTTTTCGCTCTGGGCGCTGAAACTCTTGATACATAGCCTGATAGCATCACCGATCGCCGTTCCCTGCACGGGAATGGAACTGGTGTCGATGCTTCCCAGGAACATCTTGGCACTCACGTAGTCCGTGGTGACAGGCAGCTGCACGAAGGACGTTCCGGCAAAGATTACCAGGCCGATACGGTCTTCCTGCAACTTGTCCGTGAGGCGGGAAATAGCCAGTTTGGCGCGCTCCAGGCGGTTGGGGGAGTAGTCCTGGGCCAGCATGGAGTTGGATACGTCCAGCGCCACGATGATTTCGGCCCCTTTGGTGTTGCGTTCGGCCAGGCGGGCGCCGGTGCGCGGCCGGGCAAGGCCCAGCACGAAGAAGGCGAAGGCCAGGCAGAAGATAGCCATGCGTACCCAGCCCTTGGACCGGGAACGGGAAGGCATCAGCGCTTCCACCAGGGCGGGGTCCCCGAAGGCTTTCACCCGTCGGCTCCGCAGATAACGCAGCACGCCGTATCCCAGCAGGAACAGCGGGATGAGCAGCAGCAGGTACAGATATTGGGAATCGGCGAACAGCAGCATTACGGTAACCTCCTGAGCAAAGCGCCGATGAGCAGCTCCAACAGCAGGCACACGAGGGCTGCCAGCGCATAATTCTTGAACAAATCCTTGTAAACGGGGAAGGAATCCACACTGGTGCGGGTCTTTTCCATCTGGCCGATTTCCCCGTAAATCTCCGCCAGTTTGGTGTTGTCCGTGGCGCGGAAATAGCGCCCGCCGGTACCCTCTGCAATGTGCTGCAGCAGGGCTTCATCAATCTCTACCGGGATTTTCTGCAGTTCTATGCCCCAGGGCGTCTGCACCGGATACGGAGCCGTTCCGTTGGCACCCACGCCAATGGTGTAAACCCTTATTCCATAGGTTTTTGCAATTTCGGTGGCCATGGCGGGGTCAATCTCGCCGCGGTTGTTCACACCATCCGTGAGCAAGATTACCACCCGGCTCTTGGCGTCGGAATCCTTCAGGCGGGCCACGGCGGTGGCCAGGCCGTTGCCGATAGCCGTACCATCTTCAATAAGGTCGGTCTGCACTTCCTTCATCAGGTTGATGAGGGTGGCCCGGTCGGTGGTAAGGGGGCACTGCGTATAGCTTTCTCCGGCAAATACCACTATACCCATGCGATCGCTGGGCCGCTGGGCGATGAATTCGATGGCAATATCCTTGGCGGCGCTCAGACGGTCAGGCTGGAAGTCCCGGGCCAGCATGGAGGTGGAAACGTCCATCGCAAAGAGGATGTCGATGCCCTCCGTGTCCACTTTCTCCACCTGGGTGGAGGAACGGGGACGGGCGATGGCCACAATAAGCAGGCATACGGCGGCCGTGCGCAGCAGGAAGGGCAGGTGCCGGACGATTTCCAGGATGGATCGGCCTCCGGCTTTCCAGGCATCCAGGGCCGATACCCGCACATGCACCCGCCGGTCTTTCCATTCTATCCACAGATAGCGGAGCACCAGCAAGGCCGGAAGGGCCAGCAGCCAAAGCAGATACGGATACTCAAAGTACATCGTTGCTCTCCTCCTCTATTTCTGTCTGATAAGTGGTGGTCACGAAACGGATGGCCTGCGGCAGCACCGTGGCATTCTCCTGGTCGGTGGCGGTGAACTTGGCGAATTTCACAAAATCGGCCCGTTCAAAGAGCGCCTGCATTTCCTGATAAAGGTCTTCGGGAATGTCGCTGTTCTTGAGATCTTGGAAAATCTCGGCCGTGGTCATCTCCAGGGCGCCCACGCCATAGCGGGACGCGATGTATTCGCGCAGGGCGTCGGTGACGCCGGAATAGAAGTTCTTCTGCTGTTCCGGTTTCCAGTACTGCTGGCCGCGGTATTTGTCCAGCTGGCGCAGCGCACGGATGTGGGCGGGTTCGGCCTGTCGGATTTCCTCCGACTTCTTTTCCCGGTAAACCAGGTAAAGGATAAGGGCGGTCAGTGACAGGAGCACCAGGATGCCGCCGTAAATCCAGGGGAAGAGTTCTGCCAAAGTATAGGGGAACTTCACCTGGTCCTTGATGTCGTGGGCCTGGAAGGTTTCCATGTCCACGGGCAGTTCCGTTACCT
The DNA here is from genome assembly GCA_947302825.1 of uncultured Bacteroidales bacterium. Lineage (GTDB taxonomy): Bacteria > Bacteroidota > Bacteroidia > Bacteroidales > UBA932 > Cryptobacteroides. Next base: position 427 of record CAMYWP010000183.1, on the reverse strand, counting down.
CCAACGGTTCGGCCGGGGCTTTGAATACCAGGGTATCACCATCCATTAAGATGGGAATGTCCGGAAGGGTATAACTGCCGCCCATCCAGGCGGTAAGCAGGAGCGAGGCCCGGATGTCGTAGCGGGCCGGCGTCTCCTTGCGCTTGGATACGCGTACGGAGTCCAGCTGCCAGGAGCCTACCACTTCCATGGGGGCTTCTTTCTCGAATTTGAGCTCCGGCAGGGCCAGGGGCGTTCCTTCCGTTACGTTTTGCAGCTGGATGCCGTAGCGTAGTTGGTCGGCTACCAGCACGGAATCCCGCGCCTCCAGAGGCTCCAGAAAACAGGAGCCGGCCTCTTTGCGAAGGCTTTGGGCTCCGGCGAGCGTTCCGGCCAGCAGCAGGCTTATGATGAGCAATTTTTTCATCTTCTGTGGGATCTTGTTCTT
>CAMYWP010000182.1 GCA_947302825.1 uncultured Bacteroidales bacterium | reverse complement strand
CTGCTGGCAGCATTGATCTTGCCGGTAAGGAGGTTCTTTACCTCCTCCATGCCACCGGGCTTGGTCACAGTCTGGGTGAGGGAACCCAGGATGGAGCTGGACAGGCCGTTGAGGACCTGGTCTTTTACCTGGGCTGGAATTTCCACTTTACCGGCAGCGGCGCCCACCAGCTGCTGAATGTAGTCGTTAATGTTTGCCATAGATAAGTATATTTAATAAGGACAAATTTACGAAAAAAGAAGCGGAAAACAAAAAATCAAAAAATTATAAAAATTTATTGCAATTCAATAAAAACTTATTATATTTGCACAAACAAATATTGAAAAGCTATGATTGCAACTTGGTGGGCTGGCCTCAGCCTTGTCATGAGAATCCTGTGGAGCGTCACCCTCGCCGCTTCCCTTATCTTCGTCATCCAGAGCATCCTCACTTTTGTGGGGGCCGATGCCGATTCCAACTTCGACGTGGACGTGGATACCTCCATGGACGGAAGCGACCTCTCCAACATCGACGGCGGTTCCAATCTGTACACGTTCCGCAACTTCGTGAACTTCCTGCTGGGCTTCGGCTGGAGCGCCATCCTGCTGCAGCACAGCATCACTTCCGCCCCGCTGCTCATCTTCGTGTCCACCCTCATCGGCGTGGCGCTGGTGGCTGCCGTGATGTATATGTTCAAGTGGCTCGCCGGCATGCAGCAGAGCGGCAACATAGACATTACCACCGCGGCCAAAGGCTGCGAGGGCAAAGTGTACCTGACCATTCCCGCCCAGGAGAAAGGGGAGGGGAAGGTCCAGATCACCATCTCCGGCGCCGTGCGCGAATACAATGCCATCACGGACAGCGAAGAGCCTCTCAAGACCGGCACCCCCATCAGAGTGGTGGATGTAGTGAATGCCAATACCGTACTCGTAGAACAAATTAACACTTATACCATTTAAATTATGCCTTCCATTACCCTTCTCCTTATTCTGGTGGCCGTTATCTTCGTAACCCTGGCCGCCATCCTCAGGCGCTATCGCCGCTGCCCTTCGGATAAGATCCTGGTGATCTACGGTAAAACAGGCCGCAAATCATCGGCCCGGTGCATCCACGGCGGTGCCGCCTTCATCTGGCCCGTCTTCCAGGATTACGCCTATCTGGACCTCAAGCCCATCAGCATCGAGTGCAACCTCCAGAACGCCCTTTCCAAGCAGAACATCCGCGTGGACGTGCCCTGCCGCTTCACCGTGGGTATCTCCACGGAGCCGGAAGTGATGACCAACGCCGCCGAACGCCTCCTGGGCCTCAGCACCGACAGCATCCAGAGCATCGCCACCGATATCCTCTTCGGCCAGCTGCGTCTGGTGATCGCCACTATGGACATTGAGGAAATCAACGCCGACCGTGATAAATTCCTGGCCAGCGTATCCGCCAACGTGGAGGCCGAACTCCGCAAGATCGGCCTGAAACTCATCAACGTGAACGTCACCGATATCCGCGACGAATCCGGCTACATCGAGGCCCTGGGTAAGGAAGCTGCCGCCAAGGCCATCAACGACGCCAAGAAGAGCGTGGCCGAACAGAACCGTTACGGTGAAACCGGTAAGGCCATGGCCGATAAGGACACCCGCGTGAACGTAGCTGCCGCCGACGCCGATGCCGTAAAGGGTGAGAACAACGCCAAGATCGAGATCGCCAACTCCGATGCCCTCCGCCGTCAGAAGACTGCAGAAGCCACCCGCCTGGCCGTAGCCGCTGAAAAGGTGCAGGCCGCCAAGGCCCTGGAAGAAGCCTACCAGAGTGAGCGCGATGCCGAACTGGCCCGCGCCGAACGCGAACAGGCCACCCAGAAGGCCAATATCGTGGTCGCCGCCGAAATCGACAAGCAGAAGAAGATCATCGAGGCCGAGGCAGAAGCCGAACAGATCCGCCGCAAGGCCAAAGGTGAGGCCGACGCCATCTTCGCCAAGATGGACGCCCAGGCCCGCGGTATGCTGGAAATCCTCACCAAGCAGGCCGATGGTTTCAAGAGCATGGTAAACGCCGCCGAAGGAGACGCCCAGAAGGCCGTCCTGATGATGATCGCCGACAAACTGCCCGAGCTGGTGAAGACCCAGGTCGAGGCCGTGAAGGGCATCAACATCGACAAGGTCACCGTCTGGGACACCGGCAACGGCACCGACGGCAAAACCGCCACTTCCAACTTCATTTCCGGTATGATGAAGAGCGTTCCCCCGCTGGAAGACCTGTTCAAGATGGCGGGTATGGAACTCCCTTCCTATCTGAAGGGCAAGGCCGATGAGCAGCCGCAGCCGGAAGCCGAAAAATAGTCCGTTATGCCCATCATTACCAACATAGATGTCATGCTGGCCCGCCGGAAAATGTCTTCCGGCGAGCTGGCCGAGAAAGTGGGCATTACCCCTGCCAACCTTTCTGTCCTGAAGTGCGGCAAGGCCAAGGCCATCCGCGTGAGTACGCTGGAGGCCCTGTGCCGGGCTCTGGACTGCCAACCGGCCGACATCCTGGAATACAGAGACGAAGAGAAATGAAAAAACTGATTTTCACCGGCTTTTTAGCCCTTGTCCTGTTCCTCCAGACGGCAGGAGCGCAGGAGTTCTATCCCAATCATCCGCTGCCGCAGCGTCCCGACACCCTCCGTATTCTGGCCATCGGAAATTCCTTCTCCGACGATGCCACCGAATACCTGCCGGGCCTGCTGGAGGCCGCCGGTATCCACAATGTGATTCTGGGACGGCTGTACATCGGCGGCTGCACCCTGGAAAGACACTGCCAGGAATTCGAGACCAACGGTCACGAGTATGTCTATAAAAAGTCCGTCGCCAACCAGTGGGAGACCATTAAAAAGTACAAGGAGGGGAGTTTCATGGACGGTCTGGGCGATGAACCCTGGGATATCATTACCCTCCAGCAGGGTTCTCCCAAGAGTGGCCGATGGGACAGCTACGATCCCTGGCTGCCCAGGCTCATCGAGATTGTCCGGCTGAACTGCTCCAATCCCAATGCCGCCATTGTCTGGCACCAGACCTGGGCCTATGCCCACAACTACGAGAATCGCAGTTTCGCCAACTATACCTATAACCAGGAACTGATGTACGCCTGCATCGAATCCTGCGTGGCCAAGTTGCGGAAAGACTACGACATCCCCGTGGTCATGGCTTCCGGCGTAGCTGTTCAGAACCTTCGCAAGACAAATTTCCCCACAGACAGGGAATTCACCCGCGACGGTTTCCACATGGACTATAAATATGGCCGATATCTCACTGCCTGCGTATGGTTCGAAACCCTCATCCGTCCCGTATTCGGGGTTAGCGTAAAGGGCAACACCTTCCGCAACCAGGGCACGGAGAACGAGATTACACCAAAAGAGGCCCGGACTCTGCAGAAAGCAGCCATCCAGGCCTCCCATTATTGGAAATAATTTTTTATTTCATCACGAAAAGAAGGTCGGCGCCATCCTTTATTTCCGAATAATGGATGGTGCTTCCTTTTACTTTCTGCCCGTTGAGATAGACAGCCTTCACATACACGTGCTCCTTGCTCCAGTTCTTGGTACGGACGGTGAGCACGCCGCCGCCGGAGAGGCGGACCTGGACGCCGGGTACGCAGGGCGAGCCCAGTTCATATTCATCGCTGCCGGGGCAGACGGGATAGAAGCCCATGCAGTTGAACAGATACCAGGCGCTCATCTGACCGCAGTCGTCGTTGCCACTCAGGGCATCGGGCGTGTTGCCGTAGAAGTGATCGGCGACGTAACGAACCCATTTCTGGCACTCCTGCGGCTTGC
>CAMYWP010000181.1 GCA_947302825.1 uncultured Bacteroidales bacterium | reverse complement strand
TCGAGAAGGTGGTCAAGAACAGCGTCCTGCCCACCATCCAGAAGAGCCGCGTGCTCTCCTGGGCCGATAAGAAAATCCCGCGCATCCTGCGCTGGTTCATCGGCATGCGCATGGTCAAGACTTTCGGCGGCAAGCTGAAGTTCTTTGGCATCGGCGGTGCCAAACTGGACCCGGCCGTGGAGCAGTTCCTGCGGGAATGCCACTTCCCCTATGCCGTTGGCTACGGCCTCACCGAGACAGCGCCTCTGGTGTGCAACCTCATGGTACACAAAAGCAAGGGCGTCGGTTCCATCGGCCCGGCTGCCTACAAAGTGGAAATCCGCCTGGACAACGTGAATCCCGAAAACGGCGAAGGCGAAATGGTGGTGCGCGGCGACAACGTGATGCTGGGCTACTACAAAGACCCCGAACGCACCCTGCAGGTGATGGACGACGAAGGCTGGTTCCACACCAACGACGTCGCCACCATGGACGAAGACGGCTACTATTACATTAAAGGCCGATTGAACAACACCATCCTGGGGCCTTCCGGCGAAAACATCTATCCGGAAGAAATCGAGCAGGTGATCAACAACATCGAGGGCGTGGAAGAATCCCTGGTGATGGAGCGCGACGGCAAGCTGGTGGCACTGGTGAAATTCCATGACAACGCCATCGACTGGAACCAGGCCACGGAAGACAAGTGGTTCGAGGAACTGGACAGTCGCAAAAAGGCCGTCATGGAATGGGTGAACAAGAAGGTGGGCAAGAACTCCAAGATTGGCGAAGTAGATGCCATGAAGGAGCCCTTCGAGAAAACCGCCACCCAGAAGATCCGCCGCTTCCTGTACAAGGATTCCCACGGCGACGAGCCCCAGAATCCCAAAGAGGACAAGAAAAAGGATGAATAAACGCTTGCTAATAGGGCTGCTGGCACTTGCCACAGCCCTTTCTTGCACCCGCACCTACGATGTTATCGTGCTGGGCGGCGGGGCCGGAGGCACCATGGCCGCCGTCGAAGCCGCCCGGAACAGCGCGCTCACGCTGGTGGTAGAGGAAACGCCCTGGCTGGGCGGCATGCTCACATCGGCCGGCGTCAGTGCCATCGACGGCAATTACCGGCTCCGGGGCGGCCTGTTCGGGGAATTCACCGATTCCCTGGCACAGCGTTATGGCGGGTACGAGGCGCTGAAATCGGGCTGGGTTTCCAACATCCTCTTCAATCCCGCCGTGGGGGCCGATATCCTGCACAACATGGCGGCCGATGCCGGCGTGCATATCCGCACCCGGAACAAAGTGACCGATATCAAAAAGCGCTGGGCTAGCGGCTGGACCATAACCCTGGAAAGCGGTATTCGCTACCATGCCCGCGTGCTTATCGACGGAACGGAACTGGGCGATGTAGCAAAAGCTGTGGGCTGCGCCGAACTCCAGGACCGGATATCGGCCCAGGACTTCACCTACGTGGCCATTGCGAAGTTTTACGACCATGAGGTGCCTATGGAACAGCCGGAAGGCTATGACAAGGATTATTACCGTAACTGCTGTGATAATCCGTTAGCCACCCATGTAGACGGGCTCAATCCCTTGGGACAGAAGCTCTGGAGCCCGGAAATGATGCTCAGCTACGGCCGCCTCCCCGACGGGCACGTCATGCTCAACTGGCCCATCTGCGGCAACGACTATTTTGCCGAGTATCTGGATATGGCACCCGCCCAGCGGGATTCCGTGGTCCGGGAAGCCAAACTGCGTACGCTGGGCTATCTCTATTTCCTGCAGAATGAATTGGGATACAAGAATTTAGGAATTTCCGATGACGTGTATCCCACCCAAGACGGCCTCCCCTTCTATCCCTACTGGCGGGAGGCCCGTCGCATTGCCGGCCTGGATACCATGACCGTGGAAGCGGCCAGGCAGCCCTATGATTTCGACCTCTATACCCGCGCCGTGGCTGTGGGCGATTACCCGCTGGACCATCACCACCACCAGAATCCCCGCCGGGAGGAACTGAGCCATCTCTGGCATGGCAAGATTCCCTCCTTCAGCGTGCCTCTGGGCGTGCTGATTCCAGTGGAAGTGGAGGATTTCCTGGTGGCCGATAAAGCCATTTCCGTCACCTGGGAAATGAACGGCGCCACCCGGCTGCAACCCGTGGTGATGGGACTGGGCCAGGCCGCCGGCGCATTGGCCGCCCTTGCAGCCCGCAGCAGAAGGCTTCCCTCCGAAGTACCTGTCGGCGAAGTGCAGAAGATCCTGCTGGACCACGGCTGCTACTTACTCCCTTTCCTGGACCACCAACCCACGGAGCCGGCTTTCCGGCCACTGCAGGAAAAAGGCATCCGCGGCGAGATAAAAGGCTACAGCATCACGAATGGCTGGGCCAATGAAACCTGGGCTTTTCCTCCAAGATATTAGTTATGAATCAACGAAACCTGGCCATTGACATGTTCCGGGGTCTTACCATGACCCTGATGGTATTCGTGAACGAATTCTGGAAAGTGCTGAATGTTCCCCACTGGATGGAGCATACCGCCACCCTGGAAGACGGCATGGGCCTTTCCGACATAGTGTTCCCCATGTTCCTCTTTGCCATGGGCCTGTCCATCCCTTACGCCCTGGAACGCCGCCGGGAAAAAGGATACAGCACCGAAAGCACCCTCAAACACATTATCAGCCGGACTTTTGCCCTGCTGTTGATGGGCGTTTTCATCTGCAATCAGGAATCCCGCGAGATGGCCGGCAACCGGGGGCTCTGGGTACTCCTGATGGTCATCGGCTTTTTCCTCACTTGGAACCAGTATCCGAAGGAGTGGAAGCCTGCGCGCTGGTGCCGCTTGGCCGGCGTTCTGCTGCTAACGGGATTGGCCCTGTATTACCGCACCCCGGACGGAGCCCATTTACAAAGTCTCTGGTGGGGCATTTTAGGTCTTATCGGCTGGACCTACCTCTTCTGCTCCCTGGCCTATCTATTGTGCCGGGAACGCAAGTGGGTGCTACCGATAATCTGGCTGGGCATCTGTCTGGTGAACCTTTCCGTGATGCGTATGCGGGACGGCTCTCTGCTTATCGGCCCGAATATTTTGGCCGATCTGGCCCGTGCGCTCCAGCTGGGAACCGGCTCCTGCGCCATTATGGCCTTGGGCGGCGTGATGCTCACCCTGGCCGATGGTCAGCTGCAGAAAGAAACGGCCGGGAAACGCCTGGGATTGGCCTTTTCCGCCGCGGCCGTGCTACTGGTGCTGGGCATGGCTGCACACACGGGTTGGATCATATCTAAAAACCTGGGAACGCTGCCCTGGTGCCTCTTTGTGCTGGCCATTTCCGTGGCCCTGTATGCCGTGCTGCGCTATTTAGAAAGAAGGGGCTGGACCGGCTGGTTCAAACCCCTCTCTGTTGCGGGAACCGCCACCCTCACGGTGTATATGATTCCCTATCTGTTTTTGGTGCTCTGGATCTTCGTGAATCCTACTATCGCACCCTGGCTCACCGGCTGGGTTGGCATTGCTAAATGCGCCCTGATGGCCGCCATTTACATTTCCTGCGCCTGGGGACTCACCAAAGCCGGTATCAAATTGAAGATTTAGTATCGGCTATTTCCTGAAGGATGGTTCCTATCTGGTAGAGGCCGCGAGGCACGTGGAAGCAGCCCTTCCATTTGCCGCCCTTCAGCGGCAGCAGCACTTCTCCCCTGCGGTTCAGGTAGCCGAACCATTCCGGATACTCGGGATCCTTGAAACGGGTCCAGAGGTAGTTGTCCAGTTTCAGGAACCACTCCAGGGCTTTCTCGTTGCCCGTGAGCTGGTAACCTTTGATCATGCAGATGGCACTCTCGATGTGCACCCACCAGAGCTTCTGGTCC
>CAMYWP010000180.1 GCA_947302825.1 uncultured Bacteroidales bacterium | reverse complement strand
CGAGGGACCGTCCGGCTGGTCCACGGGACGGTCTACGCCCACCGACCAGGCTTTGCCGGAAGGATTCTGGCCATCGCACCAGATTTCGCCGATATCCACCAGCATATCTTTCACCCCTGAACTATACAAGTAGCGGGCGATGATGTCGCAGCTGTAACCCTGGGCTATTGCGTTATAATTGAGTTGGGGAAAACCTATATCGGCCGGGTCAGTGTAGCCGTCCTTCACCGGCAATTCCGCCGGCAGGCGGTCCATGCCGCAGTGCGCCAGTAAATCGGCCACCTCCTCATCCGTGGGCATCTGGCTGTTCTTGAAGCCGAAACCCCAGGCGTTGAAGAGCGGACCGGCGGCACAGTCCACCAGCCCCTCCGAACGCTCCCAATAATTGTAGGCTTCCCTGTACATTTCCAGGAACAGCGGCGTGGCAGGGACCCTCTCCCCGGCGTTGTAGCGGGACAGCAGCGAATGCTTATTATAGCCCGACAAGGTGGTGTCAATCTGCAGCAGCAAGGCATCCACGCTGTCACGAATGCTTTCCACTCCCACCTGGACTCCTTTCAGATTCAGTTTGACCGTATAGGTGCCGCCTTGGGCAAAACCACTGATCTGGACATACTGCCCCTGCGGCCGATCGCAGGAAAACAGCAGCAAAAACAGGCAAAACGGGAGCAGTTTTCTTATCATGGCAAGAATTTTGCGTAAAATTAAGAAAAAAATAGCGATATTTGTAGGTTCAGAAGAGCAATTGAATGAAAAACACCTTCCGTTATATACTGATCATCGTCACTTTCCTGCTGGCTTTGGCCTGCAAGAAGAAGGACGAAGACACCTCCCTCCCCAGCATCGCCGGTCTCAGTCTCAACGACCCCATCCCCTTCGTGCGCGTGGGCGCATCCCAGACTTTCAAGGTAGACTTAACCAGTTTATATACCTCGGACTATACAGATCCGGGTACCATGGGTATGTACTGGCAGGTGAACGGAGGCGACCGCGACACTACCACCCGGGACATTTCCAAGTCTAACCCCAGTTATGTAGTCACCACCGAAAAAACCGGCAACTATTCTGTCATCGCCAGCGTCTACGCCATCAACGGGAAATATTATGCCGGTGCCGTGAGCCTCGCTTTCCAGGCCATCGACCCGGATACCGCCCTGAGCGAAAGCCGGGAAGGCACCAAAACCGAAATCGATGGAAAACCCTATCTGGTAACGGAAATCGGCGGCAAAACTTGGATGGGCATGAACCTGTACGGTACGGAATCCGGCCAGGATTACCGTGACTGCGAAGTGGTCTCCGCCCTCTTCGGCCGCTATTTTACTTGGCATGAAGCCCAGACCGCCTGCCCCGACGGATGGCACCTCCCCACCGGTAAAGAGTTCGACGAATCCCTGGGCAGCCAGGCCGGAGACCTTATGGTGGACATCCAGTTCCTTAGCGTGGACATGTGGACCTACTGGCCGCAGGTTCCCATTACCAACAAACTGAAATTCAACGCCATGCCCACCGGCTATATGGATACCACCACCGCTCAGGAAGTCTTTGGTTACAAAGAATTCGCCTGCTGGTGGACAGCCGACACCTATGCGGAAGACGATGAATTAGGTGAATTCCGTTACATCCAACAGGAAGAGCCGCTGGTGATGAAGGGAAAAGGAAGCAAGGAATCCTTACGCATGAACGTGCGTTGCATCAAGAACGCGGACTAACGCAAATCCGTAATCACATAGTCTGAAGGAAGCGATTTCTCGTCCAGCGAGAAGTCGCTTTTTCCTTGCGGCGGACCGTAGACAATGCCCGTGAGTTTGAAACGGGCCTGGGTATTTTCGTCCAGGGTCAGTGTCACATCCAGGCTGTCTTCATCGGCGTGATTGACCTTGATGCTGTCCATGTGGTCCTGATAGGAAGCGATAAACAGCGCCGGATTGGTGAACAGGTCCTCTTTCTCCACCTGTTCAATCACCAGCTCCTTCGCAGTTTCATCCAGGGACCAGCGGGTGCTTCCGTTGCTGATGACCTTTAAGCCCAAGCCTTCCATCACATACGCATTGTCCTCCAGGAACACCTCCCCGTCCGTGATGTCACGGAAAGGTTCGCCGTTTTGAGATAAGGAATAAGTATAGTGGAAACGGACCCGCTGTCCCTGGACCTTGTCCAGCAACGGGATGCGCTCCTGCGCGAAGGCGCAACAGCAGAAAAAGGCCAGGGCCGCTATTAAGAGGACTTTTTTCATTCCGGGTTCAGGAAGTGTTGCAGGACTTCGTCAAGCTCGGCCAGGTCTTTCACCAGGACTTCGCGCGGCTTGGAGCCGTTCTGGGGTCCTACGATACCGGCTGCTTCCAACTGGTCCATTACCCTTCCTGCCTTTGCATAACCCATGCCAAGCTTGCGCTGGAGATCCGAGGTGGAGCCCCGCTGGTTGAGCACGATGGTGCGGGCGGCTTCCTCGAAGCGTTCGTCCAGGCGGTTCATGTCCACCAGACCGCCACCGCTTTCCTCGCCTTCGGGGGCCGGAGGTTCCGGAAGATAATAAGGTGTATTGTAACTCTTCTGATATCCCTGCTGGTCTCCCACCGCCTTGGTCAGGTTCACAATTTCGTCGTTGCCGATAAAGGCGCACTGGACGCGCTCCATCTCTACACCGGTGTACAGGAGCATATCGCCGCGGCCGATCAGTTTGTCGGCGCCGGGCTGGTCCAGGATGGTGGAGGAGTCGATGCGCGAGGTGACGCGGAAGGCGATGCGCATGGGGAAGTTGGCCTTGATAAGACCGGTGATTACATCCACCGTAGGACGCTGCGTAGCCAGGATGCAGTGCAGGCCGGCGGCACGTCCCTTTTGGGCCAGACGGATGACGGAAGTGGTGATGGAACGGGCCAGGGCCTTGGATTCGGGGCCGGAGCCCACCGACATGGTAAGGTCGGCGTATTCATCGATGATTACCACGATATAAGGCAGGAAGTGGTGGCCTTCATCGGCGCGCAGGTGGTGTTCCTTCCACTTGGCATTATAGAGTTTGATGTTGTTTACATAGGCCTTGGACAGGAGCTCGTAGCGGGCATCCATTTCCACGCAGAGGGAGTTGAGCACCGCAGCGGCATCCTTGGAGTTCTTCACGATGGCCTTTTCCGCCTCTTCCTGTTCGCTCACAGCGTTGGGCAGAACCGCCAGGTAATGGTGCAGCAGATTGTCGTAGGAGGAGAATTCCACCATCTTGGGGTCCACGAACACGAACTTGAGCTCCGACGGGTGCTTGGAGTACAGCAGCGAAGCTACAATCACGTTCAGGCCCACGGATTTACCCTGTTTAGTAGCACCGGCGACCAGGAGGTGCGGGGCATCGGCCAGGTCGAACACCTTCACCTGTTGGGAAATGGTGTAGCCGATGGCTACCGGCAGTTCGGCCTTGCTGTCGCGGAAGGCTGTATCGTTCAAAAGGGCCTTGAGCGGCACCATGGACGCTTTGTCGTTGGCCACCTCGATGCCCACGGAATCCGACAGGGTGGTAATGCGTACGCCCTTGGCATTGAGCGAAATACCGATGTCTTCCTGGAGTTGTTTGATGGCCGATATCTTTACGCCCGGCGCCGGATACACCTTATACAGCGTAACGGTGGGGCCTACGATGGCGGTAACGTCGCGCACCTGGATCTTGTAACTGGCCAGCGTTGCGCGGATCTTGTTGTTATTGCGGCTTAGCTCGTCCTGGGAAACCTCGTGGCGGGCATGGGCATAGTCGCCCAGGAGGTCCAGCGAAGGCGTCTTGTACTTGGGAAGGCCGTCCGGCGGGTCCAGCCGGTTGTCGATGGGCTTCAGCGGCTCCTTGACTTCCTGCTCCAGGGTATCGTCCTTTACGACCACAATGCCAGGTTCCTCTTCCTCCTCCTCGGTTTTCTCTTCCTCCTTGGTGTTCTCTTCCTTCTCCTCCCGTTCCAGATC
>CAMYWP010000179.1 GCA_947302825.1 uncultured Bacteroidales bacterium | reverse complement strand
GCGCCCACGAACTGCTCCGGAACCTCGATGGAGAGTTCCTCGATCGGTTCGCAGCGCTGGCCGCCGATGGTCTTGTCCAGCACCTTGGGCTGGCCCACCTGCAGTTCGAAGCCCTCGCGGCGCATCGTCTCGATGAGCACGGACAGATGCAGGACGCCGCGGCCGTAAACCACGAAGGAATCGGCATTCAGGCCGGGCTTGACGCGGAGGGCGAGATTCTTCTCGAGCTCCTTCTCCAGGCGTTCCTTGATGTGGCGGGAGGTCACGAACTTGCCGTCCTTGCCGAAGAACGGGGAGTTGTTGATCATGAAGAGCATCGACATCGTGGGCTCGTCCACGGCGATCGGCGGGAGCGGCTCCGGGTTCTCGATGTCGGCGATGGTGTCGCCGATCTCGAACCCGTCGATGCCCACCAGGGCGCAGATGTCGCCGCACTGGACCTCGTCCACATTGGCCTTGCCCAGGCCCTCGAACACCATGACCTGCTTGATCTTGGACTTCTCGATGATGTCGTAGCGCTTGCACAGGGACACCGGCATGCCGGTCTTCAGGGTTCCGCGGGTGACGCGTCCCACGGCGATCCGGCCCACGTACGGGGAGTATTCCAGGGAGGACACGAGCATTTGCGGCGTGCCTTCCACGACGGCCGGAGCGGGGATTTCCTCCAGGATGGTGTCCAGGAGGGCGGTGATGTCATTGGTGGGCTTGCGCCAGTCCTGGGACATCCAGCCCTGCTTCGCGGAACCGTAGACGGTCTTGAAATCCAGCTGGTCCTCGGTGGCGCCGAGGTTGAACATCAGTTCGAACACCTCTTCCTGCACCTCGTCGGGCCGGCAGTTGGGCTTGTCCACCTTGTTGATGACCACGATGGGCTTCTTGCCCATGTCGATGGCCTTGTTCAGCACGAAGCGGGTCTGCGGCATGCAGCCCTCGAAGGCATCGACCAGCAGCAGGACGCCATCGGCCATATTCAGGACGCGTTCCACCTCGCCGCCGAAATCGCTGTGGCCGGGAGTGTCGATGATGTTGATCTTCACTCCTTTATAGATCACGGAAACGTTCTTGGCCAGGATGGTGATGCCGCGTTCGCGTTCCAAGTCGTTGTTGTCCAGGATAAGGTTGCCCAGGTCTTCCGGCCTGCGAACCAGGTTGGCCTGATAGATCATCCGGTCCACGAGGGTGGTTTTGCCATGGTCCACATGGGCAATAATGGCGATATTTCTGATGTCCTGCATAATATGTCTTCAAAAAATCCGGCAAATATACGGAAATTTTTCCACCCTCGCAATAAACGTTTTTTCCTGAATACAAGGGCGTTAAAAGCCGATTTCGACCCTTTTTCAAGGCCGATTTTTGAAATAATCCGTTTGGTTGGGCCGGAAAAACGGGCCCGCAGGGGCTTGCAGGGCCGATTTTTCACTTAAACGTTTCATTTTTCGGTACACCGATAAGATTTCCCAGCTTTGCGGCAGATAAAAACTGTAATGCCATGAAGCGATTAGTTGTTTTGTGTTTGATTCCGCTTCTCGTGCTGGGAGCATGCGAACGCGATGCGGGGCCGGAAGGAGAGCTTTCCCGGAACCCGAGTGAAGTGTATCACGGGATGATTCAGTTGGGCGATAAACTGGAAGATCCCTATACGGTGGAGAACATGCAGGAGGCCCTTACCAAGGTATATCCCACCAAGGCGGGCCGATACGACATCACCGCTACCGACCTCTATGTCCGCTTTTTGCCGAAAGACGACGCCCAGTTCCGGCAGCTGAAAGCGATGGATATCTATCTCATGGATCACCCCTATGATTACCAAATTTTACGTGAGGGGGACTATTATCAGGACCCGGAAGTGGGGGAGGAAGCGATCACTTGGCAGTATGCGGTGGTTCCTAAGGATTTCGTTTTTCCGGAGGGCATCCGCTACGAACTGCTGGACGAATGTTATCTGGCCGAACACGACCCCTCTACGCGCGGCGACCTGGGCATTGACTGGAAACGGGTGGAGCAGGAAGCCTTCCGGCTCACCGGAAACGAAGACCTGTGGGTTCCCGAAACCAAGGCGGAAGCGCTGGCGCCTTCGGGCCGCATCACCATCGAGGACCCGGAATTCAGCGGCGGTAAACCCTTCGGCGTGGCCGGCGTGAAGGTAGTCTGCAATGTCTTTGTGAAGATTGCTACCTGCTACACCGACAGGGACGGTTATTACAAGATGGGGAAAACCTTTTCCGGAACGCCCCGCTATCGGCTGGTGTTCCAAAACGAGAAAGGCTTTAATATCGGCTTTAACTTCATTGTGGTGCCTGCTTCGGTGAGTACCCTGGGAACGGGCGGGCCGGAGGGGATTGACCTGAACGTGAACGAGGAAAGCGATCCCGCCCTTTTCCGCCGCTGTGTGGTGAACAATGCCGCCTACGATTATTACAGCCGATGCGTGGATACGGACCTGGACATCCTCACCCCGCCCGACGACCTCCGGATTTGGATTTTCCCAGCCTTACCTGCTCCAGTAGCTGCATGCTGCACCATGAGGCTTTCCTGGGCAACGAACTGCTGGGCACCTATCTGAGGGCCTGTCTGGAGCCTTATTCGGAACTGGTCATCTTCCTTGTGAAACTCTTTTCGCCGGATGTCACCATCGGCACCAAGGAGGATGGATATCGGGGCATCTATGAAGCCGTGGTGCACGAAATGGCTCATGCCAGCCATTATGCCCAAGTGGGGAACGGCTATTGGAACTCGTACATTGAATACGTGATCAAGTCTTTCATTCAGAACAGGAACTCGTACGGAACAGGCGGAGAAGGCTCCGGCTGGTGTGAGTTGGGCGAAATGTGGGGATATTTCATGCAGGCCACCCTGTCCAAGGACCGGTACGGCGGCAACCTGGCCAGTTACGGGAACACGTTCTGGTTCAAACCCGATATCCTGACCTATCTGTATGAACGGGGCATGTCCCGCGGTGAGATTTTCCGGGCACTGGGGGCCGATGTCAACTGTGTCGACAGCCTGAAGACACAACTGGTATCCCTGTATCCGGAACGGGAAAAGACTATCCTGGAAACCTTCCGCAGCTATGGGAAATAGAAGGAACAAGCGTATGGGGGTGGTCGGCGGAGTTCTCTTGGCCTCCTTAATATGGACATCCTGCACCGTGGTAAAAGAAGACCGGACCGACTGCCCCTGCGCCCTTCGTGTGGAACTGTACAAACTGCCGTCGTGGCCCGTGAACCTTTCCTTCACCGCCAGCGGTTTCCGGGAGGAAATGACGGTGAAGGGGGATACCACCTTGCTGCTCCAGGTGCCCAAAGGCGGCGTCCAGATGCTGGCCGTTGCCGGAGCGTCGCTCCCGCAGGAAGACGCTTTCCGCATCCCGCGCGGCTATGACAGTCCGCCGCTTTACCTGCACACCGAATGGCTGGAAACGCCCGGCGATTCGGCCCGGGTAAAAGTGCAGCTGCACAAGCATTTCTGTACGCTTTCCCTCTCCTTCGACGGCCCGCCCGGCTGGGGAGAGCCCTATTGGGCCGAGGTCCGCGGCAGCGTGGACGCCCTTTCCCTGGACGGAACGCCGCAGGAAGGCCCTTTTTCCTGCCGATTGGATACCGGGAGCAGTCTCCGGCTGCCCCGCCAGGGGGCCGAAGACGAACTGTGGCTGGACATTGCCATGCCGGACCGGGTGGTCCGTTCCTTCGCGCTGGGAAACTATCTGCTGGAGGCCGGTTACAACTGGGAGGCGGCCGATTTGGAGGACCTGCCCCTGCAAATCCGCCTCTCCGTTACCACCCTCAGTTTTCGCACCCGATACTGGAGCACGGTCGTTCCCCTGAACGTTGAAATTTAGGGATGAAAAGTTTGGAGATTCAAAAAAAGTGCGTATATTTGTAGTCCCAAAACGATGCGCGGATGGCGGAATTGGTAGACGCGCTACTCTCAGGAGGTAGTGTC
>CAMYWP010000178.1 GCA_947302825.1 uncultured Bacteroidales bacterium | reverse complement strand
CCTGGGCATGCTCATCGCCCTGGTGCTGCTGCTCTCGCTCATCGCCGTTTGGAAAGATAAACTGGGAGCCTGGAAGTGGCTCCTTTGGGCCGCCATCGTATGCATCCCGCTGGTGTATATCTGCGGCCAAAGCGGTTGGGTGGTGGCCGAAGTGGGCCGTCAGCCCTGGACCATCCAGGGCCTCCTGCCGGTGAACGTGGCCATCTCCAGTCTGAGTGCTGCCGCCGTCAAGACCACCTTCTTCGTGTTCCTGGGAGTCTTCGCCCTGTTCCTCATCATTGAGATCCGCATCCTCATCCGCGCCATCGCGAAAGGACCCGAACTTGTTGAACCTAAAGATGCCTAAACCATGAGCTACGAATTCTTACAGAACTATTGGTGGTGTCTGATTGCCCTGCTGGGCGGTCTGCTGGTGGCCCTGATGTTTGTGCAGGGTGCCAACCTGCATCTGGGGAACCGGGCCCTGTCCGACAACCAGAAACGCATGATTCTGAACTCAACGGGCCGGAAATGGGAACTCACCTTCACTACGCTGGTTACCTTTGGCGGCGCGTTCTTCGCTTCCTTCCCGCTCTTTTACAGCACCAGTTTCGGCGGCGCCTACTGGGTATGGGTCCTGCTCCTGATCACCTTTGTGTTCCAGGCTGTGTCCTATGAATTCCAGAACAAGAAGGGCAATCTGCTGGGCGTGAAAGGTTTCCGCATTGCCCTGATGGTGAACGGTATCCTGGCTCCGTTCCTGGTGGGAACGGCTGTGGGAACCTTCTTTACGGGCTCCGACTTCACGGTGAACAAGGTGGCCATTACGGATCCTTCGGCTCCGGTCATCAGCACTTGGGGGAACAACTGGCACGGCCTGGAGGCCCTGAGCCAGTACCACGCCGTGCTGCTGGGCGGTACGCTGGTATTCCTCACCGGCATCCTGGGTTGCCTGTATATCCTTAACAATGTGGAAGACAAGCAGATTCACTTCCAGATGCGTCGCACCATCCGGCTCAGCATTGTACCCTTCCTGCTTTTCTTCCTGGCCTGGACTGTCCTTCTGCTTCTGGGGAAAGGCTATGCCGTGACTCCGGACGGAACGGTTTACCTGGAACCTTATAAGTATTTGCACAACCTGCTGGCCATGCCGGCCGTGCTGGCGATGTTCATCTGCGGTGTGGGTCTGGTGCTATATGCCATCTGGCTGGGTGCCTATATGCCTTCCCGCAAGGGCATCTGGTATGGCATGCCGGGCACCGTACTGGTGGTGATGAGCGTATTCTTCCTGGCCGGTTTCAACGGAACGGCCTACTACCCGTCCTGCACGGATCTCCAGAGCTCACTCACCATCCGGAACAGTTCCTCCAGCTACTTCACCCTCACAGTAATGTCATGGGTATCACTCCTGATTCCGTTTGTGCTGGCCTACATAGTGTACGCCTGGCGCCAGATGGATAAAAAGAAAATCACCCAGGAGGAAATCACTGACAGCCAGCACCTGTACTAATTTCCATACGTGGAGATAAGTATTTGATAGTGAATGTTTAATAAAAAATCGATTAGGCAAGTCAACCTAATCGATTTTTTGTAAGTTACAGATGGTCAGTTACTTATCTCCACGCTCTAGTTTTTTGGCCTGTTCCCAGAGGACGTCCATGTCCTGGAGGGTCATGTCTTTGAGCTGGCGACCGCTGCGGAGGGTCTCAGCCTCTACGTAATTGAAGCGGCGGCGGAATTTTTCGCAGCTGCGGCTCAGGGCGGCTTCGGGGTCTACGCCATAGAGGCGCGCGGCGTTAATGACGGTGAACAGCAAGTCGCCGAATTCGCCCTCCAGTTGATCGGCCGATGCCTGGGATACTTCCCGGTACTCTTCGGCCACCTTGGCCCATACGTCCTCTTTCTTTTCCCAGTCGAAGCCGCAGCCGCGGGCTTTTTCCTGCATGGAGAGGGCTTTGAGGATGGCGGGCATGGCCTTGGGGATGCCGCCCATCACCGTTTTGTTGCCGCCTTTCTCCTTGGCCTTCACCAGTTCCCAGGTATCGGCAATCTCTTTGGCCGATGTCTGTTTGCCGGCCTCGGGACCGAACACGTGCGGGTGCCGGAACACCATCTTGTCACAGACCTTGTTCATGCTGTCGGCGATATCGAAAGCGCCTTCCTCCTGGCCGATACGGGCGTAAAACACCATGTGGTACAGCAGGTCGCCGATTTCCTTGGCGGTGCCCTGACGGTCGCCTTCCAGGATGGTGTCGGACAGTTCGTACACCTCTTCTTCCGTCATGGGACGGATGCTGTCCATGGTCTGGGCCGCATTCCAGGGGCATTGCTCCCGCAGGGCGTCCATAATATCCAAAAGGCGGCCGAAAGCGGCCAGTTTTTCCTCGCGCGTGTGCATAGTATTCAGATTTGAAACGCAAATATACAACATTTTATGCTATCTTTGCCCCTGTTTATGAAACAGCTGTCCTTCCTATCGGCCCAAGATGCGGTCCGTTCTGTCCGGAGCGGAGACCATATCCATCTTTCCAGCATTGCCAGCGTGCCGCATATCCTCATCGAGGCTTTGTGTGAGCGCGCCGGGGAGCTCACGGACGTTCATTTCCACCATTTCCATACGGAAGGTCCGGCGCCTTATGGCAGTCAGGAGTTCGCGGGTATTTTCTTCGACCAGGGCTTTTTCGTGGGTCCCAACCTGCGTGCCTCCGTGCAGGCGGGTGCGGCCGATTATCTGCCGGTGAACCTGTACGAAACCCAGGCCATGTACCGGAACGGGGCGCTGCCCTGCGATGTGGCCATGGTCCAGGTGTCGGAGCCGGTAGACGGAATGGTGTCGCTGGGTACTTCCGTGGACTGCTCTCCGGCCGCCCTGGAAGTGGCCCGGGAACGGATTGCCGTGGTGAATCCCTGCGTGCCTTTCTCTTACGGGGAAGCCATTCCGCTGGAGCGTTTCACGGCCCTGGTGCAGGACAGCCGTCCTCTTATCACCAAGGAGTATGCCCAGCCTTCGGAGACAGACCAGGCCATCGGCCGGCATTGCGCCGAACTGGTGCCGGATGGCGCCTGCCTGCAAATGGGCATCGGCTCCATGCCCAATGCCATCTGCAGCTGCCTCAGCGGCCATCAGCACCTGGGCCTGCATACGGAAATGTTCTCCGACGGAGCCCTGGCGCTCATCCGCAGCGGCGTCATCGACGGCTCCTGCAAGGGCATCGACCGGGGCAAGGTGGTGGCCTCCTTCCTGCTGGGCTCGCAGGAGGTGTACGATTTCGTGGACAAGAATCCGGCCGTGCTCATGAAGGACATCGCCCACACCAACGACCCCCGCATCATTGCGCAGAATCCGGGCATGGTGTCCATCAATTCGGCCATTGAAATCGACCTTACCGGCCAGGTGTGCGCCGATTCCATCGGCCTGCGCATCTATTCCGGCACCGGCGGTCAGCTGGACTTCGTGCGCGGCGCCAAACTGTCCAAAGGCGGCAAGGCCATCATCGCCATGGCTTCCCGTACCAGCAAAGGCCTGTCCAAGATTGTGCCCACCCTCAAACCCGGCGCCGGCGTGGTTACGCCCAGGGCCGATATCCAGTGGGTGGTCACCGAATTCGGCGCCGTGAACCTGTACGGAAAATCACTGCAAGAGCGTGCTCGCCTGCTCACCTCCATTGCGCATCCCGACGATAGGGAAGCCCTGGAACAGGCTGCATTCGAGCGTTTTGGCAGACGCTAAGATTTTTCGTATCTTTGCAGGCTAAAACACAATTGCTATGGCAGAGAATACCCTCCTGGAGAAAGTGCTGAGCCTCCAGGACAAATACAAGAAACTGGAGCAGCAGCTGGCCGATCCCGAAGTGATCGGGGACATGAAGAAATTCGTCCAGCTGAACAAGGACTACAAAGAACTGCAGCCCATCATCGCCGCCGGCCTGGAATACAAGAGGCTGGTGGACGAGCTTGCGCAGGCCAAGGACATCCTCATGAACGAAAAGGATGAGGAC
>CAMYWP010000177.1 GCA_947302825.1 uncultured Bacteroidales bacterium | reverse complement strand
CCTCTTATGAGGCCGAGGGTGGCCACAGATTTTCAAACATATACCCTCAGATAAAAACCATTATAAATATTAGGGGTGAATTCTTCTGTTTTGAAGATTTCTGAGATTATACCCTCATAACTTGATACGGTTGATACCGTCGTAAGGAAATGAAAAAGAATGTCTTATCGGCAGTGCTGTGTGCGCTTTCACTCTGTGCCGCAGCACAGGAGAAAACGGAGCGTCTGGACTCCGTGGTAGTATCGGCCTCCCGGGCCGGCAGTAACACCCCCGTCAGTTACGAAAATGTGGGCAAGGAGGCCCTCCGGCAGGCGAATCCCATGCATTCGCTGCCCATGGCTTTGAACCTGCTGCCTTCCGTGGTCACTTACAACGAAGGCGGCACCGGACTGGGGAATTCTGCCATGACCATCCGGGGTAGCAAAGGCTCCCAGATCAACGTGACCCTGAATGGCATCGCGCTCAACGATGCCGAAAGCCAGGAGGTGTTCTGGGTGAACATTCCTTCCCTCAGCAGCCTCATTTCCAGCGTGCAGGTGCAGCGCGGACTGGGCACCAGTGCCAACGGGGCAGGTGCTTTCGGGGCCAGTATCAATATGAATACAGCGTTCGTGAGTCCGGAACCCTGGGTATCGGCCGATATCAGCGGAGGATCTTACAATACCTTCGTTACCACTGTGAGCGGCTCCACCGGCCGCAGCCGGAAGGGCTGGTACGGGACGGCCGCCTATTCCCACGGCAGCACCGACGGCTATATCCGCAACGCCTTCGTGCGCTCGCATTCGGCCTTCGTGACGCTGGGTTGGCTGGGCCGGCGTAATTCCGTTCGGCTTACCTGGCTCATGGGCAAGCAGCGCAGCGGCATCACATGGGACGGTATTGAACTGGAGCAGTATTACAAGGACCGCCGGTACAACGGAGCGGGGGAATATTACGACGAAAAAGGCAATGTCTATTATTACGACAACCAGACGGACAATTACCTCCAGCATCACCTGCAAGCCAATTATACTCATTCATTTACGCATGGCCTGTATCTGACGGTCACGGCCAACTATACCTACGGGAACGGCTACGACGAATACTATAAGGTGAACAAGAAGCTGGTGAATTACGGCTTTCCCAAGGAACTGGGTAGAAGCGATCTCATTTACCAGAAGCGCATGGAAAACAGCCTGCTGGTGGGCCAGGCGCAGGTGAAATATACGCGCGGGAAGTGGAATGCATCGGCCGGCGTGAGTGAAAGCGGCTATCTGGGCTTCCATAACGGGAAGGTGCTTTGGGCCAAGCAGTTGGGGGCCGATTATCCCTACGCCCAGCTGAACTGGTACGACAATTCGGCCTTGAAACTGGATTTTTCGGTCTTTGCCCGGGCCGAATACAAGCCGTTGGACTGGCTCACTGCCTATGCCGACCTCCAGTATCGCGGCCTTGACTACCGTCTGGAAGGGACGGACGATGACTGGCTGGAGTACGGCGGGGCCGAGGCCGATAAGCTCTCCTACAAACGGGACTGGAATTTCTTCAATCCCCGGGCCGGCGTTACGGCCGCGTGGGGATGGCACAAGCTATACGCGTCCGTGGCCCTGGGGCACCGCGAACCGGGCCGCGGAGACATTAAAGATAACGTGAAAGGGGAGGCATCACCCATTTCCCCGGAACGGATGCTGGACGTGGAGGCGGGTTATGCTTTTGCCTCCGGGCGTTTTTCAGCATCGGCCAACCTCTATTTTATGGAATACTGGGACATGTTGCTGGAGACCGGCCGCTTGTCTTCCAGCGGCTATGCCATCAAGGAGAACGTGCCCCGGGCCTGGCGGCGCGGTGTGGAGTTATGTGCCGGCTGGGAGCCCTTGCGCTGGCTGCGACTGGACGGCAACGCCACCCTTTCCATGAACCAGATTGCCGATTATACCTCCTACATCCCTTATTCCGATTACTCCGGCACGCATGCCGTCCACTACGGGAAGACCACCATGCTCATGTCTCCATCGCTCATCGGCATGGCTCGCCTTACGCTGCGTCCCTGGAAGGGCGGGCAGGTGGCGTTGGATGCGAAGTACGTGGGGAAGCAGTTCCTGGACAACTCCATGCGCCCCGAAATGGCTATTCCAGCCTACTGGGTAGCTAATCTGTCTGTGGGACATACGTTTACGTGGGTCGGTGGAAAGCAGGTGGGGATAACTGCCTATGTGAACAACTTGTTCAACCGGCTCTATTATGCTTCCGGCTGGCGTTGGGAAAGCTATGATGCGTCTTCCGGGCGAATTGATACAGGAATTGGGGTGTACCCCCAGGCGCCATGTAATTTTATGGTTAAGCTCTCCCTTAGTTTATAAAAAAATTTATTTAATAAGGAAAAGTTTAAAAAATTTTGCAGGTTAAAAAACTTTGTTTATCTTTGTGTCAGAAAAACGTATCTTCTAACCAACTAATTAACCTTCTTCTTTTAAGGTAAGAATACACTACTAACTAACCAAGTAAAGAGCTCGCAGTGATGCGAGCTCTTTACTGTTACTCCTGTTTGAGTTCGTAGTGGAGGGCCAGACCACCGGCCGATGTCTCTTTGTACAGCGAAGGAAGGTCTTTCCCGGTTTGCTTCATCACTTCCACCACGTGGTCGAAGGAGATGCGGTGGCGTCCGTCGGAGAAGGTGGAATAGATATTGGCGTCCAGGGCGCGGGTGGCGGCAAAGGCGTTGCGCTCGATGCAGGGAATCTGGACCAGGCCGCAGATGGGATCGCAGGTCATGCCCAGGTGGTGTTCAAGGCCCATTTCGGCCGCATATTCAATTTGGAAAGGACTGCCGCCGAACAGCTGGCAGGCGGCGGCCGATGCCATGGCGCAGGCTACGCCCACTTCGCCCTGGCAGCCTACATCGGCCCCGGAGATGGAGGCATTCTGCTTCACCACGTTGCCCACGATACCGGCCGTGGCCAGGGCATGCAGTATTTTGCGGTCGCTGAAGGCATGGCCGTTGGACAGGTGATACAGCACGCCGGGGATCACACCGCTGGAGCCGCAGGTGGGGGCCGTGACGATGGTGCCGCCGGAGGCGTTCTCCTCACTTACCGCCAGGGCATAGGCAAACACCAGGCCGCGGGAACGGAGGTTGGGCTGGTAGCCCTGCGCTTTCACGTGATACACGCCGGCTTTGCGGGACAGGTTCAGGGGACCGGGCAGGCGGCCTTCGGTTTCCAGGCCGCGCTCTACGGAAGCTTTCATGGCTTCCCAGACTTCCATAAGATAATCCCAGATGGAGGGGCCTTCGCAGATTTCCACGTATTCCCAGAAACTGCGGCCGTTCCTTTCACACCACTGGATAATCTCGGTGAGCGTATTCATGTCGTACACCTCGCCGGACTGGCTCATTTCCTTGCCGGGCCCTTCGGAGAGGGCGCCGCCGCCGATAGAGTAGACGGTCCAGGATTCGGCCAGGGATCCATCGGCCCGGAAGGCCTTGAACAGCATGCCGTTGGGATGGTAGTCGGGGAAAACGGTGGGCTCCCATAATATGGTGGTGGGGGCCAGCGGCTCCAGCACTTCCAGGATGGCGACGTCGGTCATATGGCCCTTGCCGGTGGCGGCCAGGGAACCGTAGAGGGTAACTTCGAAACGGGCGCTGTCCGTGCCGTGGCGGCCGGCAAAAATGGTTGCAGCCTTGCTGGGACCCATGGTGTGGGAAGAGGACGGGCCTTTCCCAATCTTGTAAAGTTCTTGGAGGGAACGCATGAGTGATAGTTATTTCAGGAGTTCGGGCCGGCGTTGCCGGGTGCGCTGGATGGCTTGTTCGTCCTGCCAGGCGCGGATGAGTTTGGGGTTGCCGGAAAGCAGCACTTCCGGGACGTCCCAACCATTGAAAGAGGCCGGGCGCGTGTACACGGGCGGGGAAACCAGACCGTCCTGGAAGGAGTCGCTCAGGGCCGATGTTTCGTCGGTGAGCACTCCCGGCAGGAGGCGGATGATGCTGTCCGCCAGGAGGGCGGCCGGAATCTCGCCGCCGCTCACC
>CAMYWP010000176.1 GCA_947302825.1 uncultured Bacteroidales bacterium | reverse complement strand
TTGTCGGTGGAGAGGGTGATCATGGTAAGGGCTGCGGGGTCGCGGCGGTCGGCGCGGCCGCGGTAGTCGGGCCAGTCCACGATGAAGGAGGCGCCGCTCACATGGCCGCTCTGCGTATCCCGGGCCAGCACGATGTAACGGCCCCATTCGGGATAATTGACCTGGAAGGAGAAGCTGGCGTCCTGGGTTCCCACCGTGAGGCTGCCGCCCTTGATGCGCTGGACGGAACTGCCGTTCACATAGGCATCCAGGTCTCCTCCCGGATTGTCCCACCACCAGTTCCAGCCGGTCTTGAACACGGCATACTCCACGCGATGGCCTTTCACGCGCTTCCCATTGGCATCCACCACCGCCAGGCCGATGAGCTGGTCCTTGTCGGTTTCCAGATAGTCGCCGTCGGGCACGCGGATGCCCACATAGGCGCTGTAAGGCGAGTAAGGGAGGGTTTCGGTGGTGAAGCTCTCGTCGCCGCCGGGCTCGCTCACGGAAGTGACCACGAAAGCCTGCAGCATGCCGGGGGCGTAGGCGGCTTCCGGAAGCTGAACGGATACGGAGCCTTGTCCGTTGCCGTCCAGTTTGCCTTTGAACAGCGCATGTTCGGCCGATGAGAAATTGCTGGAAGGATCGTTGAAGCTGTATTTTTCGAAGCCCTTGAAAGGCGCGTCCTTCATCCGGCGGAGCGTCATCCGGGCCTCTACGGGCGCGAACTGGGCCGCGCCGCCGCTGAGCCAATCGGCCTGCGTTTTCACCGTGATGGTCTTGCCGGCTTCCAGGACGGAAGGGTAGGAGGTGGTGATTTTCAGGCGGTTGGGCTTCACGGTCTCAATGTGCAGGATCTTATGGAAGGTGCTGCCACCCACCTTGAAGTAGGCGTTCCAGTAGCCGGTGGGATCATCGGCCTTGGTGGTCACATCGAAGTTGTAGAAGCCATCCGTGCCCTGCCGCACCAGCCGGGTGTAGAACTGGCCTTCCGGCGTGTACACCTCGAGGGTGGCGGGGTGGCCTTCGGGCAGGGCCTTGCCTTTGTCGTCCAGCAGGAGGGTCAGGTGCAGGGTATCGCCGGGACGCCAGACGCCGCGCTCGCCGTAGACGAAGCCTTTCAGACCCTTTTGGAGCACTTGGCCGCCCACGTCGAAACGGCTCAGGGAACGTTCGTTACCGGCGTTTACCTTCAGGTAGGCCACGCTGCCGCCGGCCTTGGCCACTACGGCAAAAGGCTGACGCTGGACCGGGATGGTGACCAGGCCCTTGCCATCCGTCTTTCCGGAGCCGATATTCTGCAGCTGGAAGTCGTACACTTCCACGCTCACACCGGATACCGGCTGGGCGCCCAGGATGTCCGTGGCGGCCACCCAGATCTTGTCGCCGCCGGCATATTCGGCCACCAGGCCCAGGTCGCTGGCGAGCAGCTGTACGGACGGGAAACGGTCGCTGTCCATATAGTAGGAAGGCTTGGTGGGGTCCTCGGCCTCATCCCAATTGTAGTTGTCCCAGTCGTAGTCGTTGTCCCAATAATAAGGGCTGGGCTGGTCCCACAGGGCTTCATCGGCCTCGGTGGGCTTGCCGGAAGGCGCTGCCGGGTTCAGCAGGGGCTCCTTGCCGCCGTACAGGCTCTGGTCCAGGCGGAAGCTCAGGCGGATACGGTAGATGGCACCGGGCTCCTGCTTGAGCAGGCCGCTAAGGTCTATGCTGTGGCTATTCCATTGATGCAGGTTCTTGGAGGCGTCCAGGGGAATGTCGCCGTGGTACACCAGGCGGCCGCTGCGGCGCAGGGAGCTGTTTCCGTCTAAGTCGTTGTCCTGCAAGAACATCAGGACGTTCTTCTCATAGATTTTCACAACGCGCACTTCCACGGCGCTCAGGTTCACCGCCCGGAACGGCAGGATAAGTCTGTCTTTGTCGGGCAGGATACAGCCCTGCAGCGGAATCTCCACGGCGGGCTTTTCCTCGTTCAGGGCAAAGGTAAATACGGCATCCTGCCCCAGGGCCTCTCCGGCGGCGTTTTTGATGCCCTTGTCCAGCGTGAGGGTGAGGTCGTCGTTTCGGCCCTCGAAGTATACACACAGCCGTTTATCCTGTACCTGCACGTAGCTGCGTGCTGCACCCTGAAGTTCCACCAGACCCTTCTGGAGGGCGTTCACGGGGGCATCGCTCATCACTACGTCAATGTGGTCATCGGCCAGGGTGGCCCGCAGCACGCGGAAGCCTTCACCGGTCTGGGCCTGGGCCACACTTTCGGCCTCCTGCACTTCCGGCGCCCGTACGGCCAGGCCGAAGTCGAAGCTCTCCGGCGCGCCTTCCAGCACCTTGCCCAGGAAAAAGCGCACGGCATACTGCTTGCCCGGAAGCAGGGTGTCGGGAACAAAGGTCACCGAGGTAGGGGAGCTCCATTTGACATGGCCCTGCACGGAGGGGGTGAGGGCAAACAGCCCTTCCGTGGGCTGCGAAGCCGCCGCCTCCATGAGTTCGATGCGGATCTGGGCATCCGGGGCCACGATACCGCCTGTATAGGCCTTGATGTAGGGGGCGAAAGCCTCGGCCGAAGGGGTCTGCGCGGTCTTCTTGGGCCCGCAGGCAATAATGGCTGCCGCAGCAGCCACTAAAAACAGGATTTTACGCATTTTTATACTGTTCAAAACCTACGATAAATCTTTGCATTCCATCTAACAAGCGGCTTCGGGGACAGGCGATGTTCACCCGCATGAAGCCTTCTCCGGCTGCGCCGTAAATGGATCCTACACTTAAAGTTAGCTGTACTTTCTCCTGCAGGAATTTCCCGAAACGCTCACTGAACCCTTCCAGGGGTTCCCCTTTGCGCAGGGCTCCGCGGCAATCGATCCACATGAGGTAGGTGCCCTCCAGGGGAAGTACATTCACCTCCGGTAGTTCGTCCTCCAGGAAACAGGCCACGGTGCGGGCATTATGAAAAAGATAGTTGCGAAGCTCATCCAGCCAGGGACCGCCCTGGTTGTAGGCGGCCTTCAGGGCCGTGACGCCGAATACGTTCACGTCGCAGCACTCGTTGTCGTTGAGGGCGCGGTCCATTTTGGCCAGGATGGCAGGATCCTTGGCAAAGATATTGGCAATCTGGATACCTGCAATGTTGAAAGCCTTGGTGGGGGAGATGCAGGATACGGAATTCTGCACGAATTCGTCGGGGAGGGTGGCCCATGGCGTGTAGTCGTGGCCCGGGAAGGTGAGTTCGCAGTGAATCTCGTCGGAAATCACGAACACGTTGTTCCGCTGGCAAATGCCGGCCACCAGCAGGAGCTCTTCGCGCGTCCACACGCGGCCCGCCGGGTTGTGGGGGTTGCACAGCAGCAGCACCTTGGCCTCCCGGGCCTTCTCCTCCAGGAGGTCCCAGTCAATGATGTAACTCTTGCCGTCGTAGTGGAGCGGACAGTCCAGCTGGACGCACTTGTTGTTACGGATGGCCGGGAAGAAGGCGTTGTAGCAGGGCGTCATCACCATCACTTTGTCGCCGGGCACGGTCATGGCCTTGATGGCGGCGCTGTAGGCGGCGATCACCCCCGTGGTGGGCACGATGTTTTCCCGGCCGATTCCCTCCCATCCGTGCCGCGTGGCGAACCAGCGGCTGATGGCGGTGAAATAGTCGTCCGGTACCAGTTCATAGCCGAAAACGCCGTGATCCAGGCGCTTTTGCAGGGCTTTTTGGATTTCAGGGGCGATGCGGAAGTCCATATCGGCCACCCAGAGGGGCAGCGTGCCGGGATACAGGTCCCATTTTACGCTCTCCGACCCGCGACGGTCGGGGCACTGATCAAAATTGTAGGGCACAGTTGGCAGGTTTTTTAATGTTTTCGTCCAAAATAACCTGGCCGATGGAATCGGCCTTGATGAAACCGGAGGTGGGGTTCTTCACGGAAGGGATGGCGCCTTGGATGGTGGCCTGGACGCTGCTGTACTCGAAGGCCAGGTTGGCGTCGGGGTCGAAGCGGCAGTTCTCCAGCACCAGGTTTTCGCAATAGCAGAGGGGCTGCGAACCGCCTATCTGACAGTTCACCAGCCGGAGGTT
>CAMYWP010000175.1 GCA_947302825.1 uncultured Bacteroidales bacterium | reverse complement strand
CCGGCCAGGCAGGCCTTGATGAGGTAGATGGGGAAGATGTCCATGGGGGTGACATCCTCGAAGCATTTGGTCTCCACGAAGGCGCGGGGACCGCCGTGCAGGTTGGTGTCCATGTCGTACTGCTTCTTGGGGGTGAGCCAGGAGAAGTAGCACCATGAGCTGCTGAACACCTTGGGGCGGAGGGGCTTGGCCCAACCGAACCATTCGCGCTCATAACCTTCCCGCAGGAGGGTGAGCTGGCTCTGGAAGAAGCCCAGATAGCCTTCGGCGCCCAGGGTTTCACCGGTGAGGACGTTGCCGCCGATTACGCGGACGCATTCGGGGACAGCCGTGATGGCTTTCACGGGGGTGCCGGGGAGGCACTGTACATAGCCGGTCTTGGGAGCGGCGGGGCCGGTGACGGCCACCTTACGCGTGAGATCCAGCTTGCCGGTGTTGATCACATGGCCGATGGCAGCCAGGTGCAGCAGGGAGAGGGTCCACACCAAATCGCCTTTCATGATGGGGGCGATGTGGCTGATCTGCACGCCCACGTTGCCGGCCGGATGAGGACCGCTCACCGTGTGCAGCGTGGCGTTTTTCAGCTGGGCAAAGGTGTTGGCACCCTTTTTCAGGGAAACATGGACCGGAGCGATCTTGGCCAGGGCATCGATACCAGCCTGGATGTCCTTGAGGGCATCTCCCAGGGTGAATTCGAAGTCTGCGGCCAGAGGCGCCGTGCAGAAGGAGGAGATGAAAATTGCCTTGGGCGTGTCTTCGGGACCTGCCATTACGCCGTAGGGGCGCTGGATGAGCGCACCCCAGAGGCCGCTCTTGAGGAGGAGGTCCTTGGTTTCGGCCACCGTTGCGGGAGCCTTGGCACCGAAGTCCACGTACTCCTGCTTGGCATCGGCCTTCACGACAACTGCCAGCAATTTTCTCTTTTCGCCGCGGACGACCTGCTGTACCGTGCCACTGACGGGCGAGGTGAGAAGAATCTCCGGGCGTTGTTTGTCGGCCATCACGGGGGAACCTGCCTTAACGGTGTCGCCTTCCTTCACCAGCAAACGGGGCACCAGGCCCTTGAAGTCGGTGGGTTTGACGGCAACGATGTCAGGACTCACGGTTTGGATGACTTCCGGGGCGGCAGCACCCTTCACGGGGATGTTGAGGCCCTTTTTCAAATCGAGATTGTTTGACATTATTGATATGGTTTTGTGTATTTGCAAAAATACTTCGCGAAGTTACGAAATTTTTACTAATTTCGCGTTATAAATATGGGTGGACATGAGTGAGATTTTGAGCGAGCTGAATGAAGAGCAGCAAAGGGCTGTAACCTGTACGGAAGGCCCGGTACTCATCGTGGCGGGAGCAGGGTCGGGAAAGACCCGCGTTTTAACCTCCAGAATAGCATATCTGATAGAAAAAGGGGTCCCTCCGGAGCGGATCCTGGCCCTTACTTTTACCAAAAAGGCGGCTGGGGAAATGAAGGAAAGGATTGCCCTGATGGTAGGGGAGCGGCAGGCACGTCGGATCTGGATGGGCACGTTCCACTCCATCTTCATCCGTTTCCTCCGGGATTACGCATCCCTCATCGGCTTTCCGGCCAATTTTACCATCTATGATACGGCCGATTCCGTGAGCGCCGTCAAGACGGTTATCAAGCAGCTGGAACTGGACGACAAAATGTACAAGCCCAAGGAAGTGCTCTCCCGCATTTCCAAAGCCAAGAACGACTTGGTAACCCCCACGCCCTATATGAACGGGGCCGGCGGTTTCCGCGAAGACGACGCCCGCAAGAAGAAGCCGGAGATTTACCGGATTTATGCCCGTTATTGCGAGCTTTGCCGGCAGTCGGGGGTAATGGATTTCGACGATATCCTCCTGTACCTGAATATTTTACTGCGACAAAGTCCGGAGGCACTGGCCGATATTTCCGGCCGCTTCAGCTACATCCTGGTGGACGAGTACCAGGATACCAACCTGGCGCAGTATGTGATCCTGAAAAAGCTGGCTGGCGGTCATCAGAACATTTGCGTAGTGGGGGACGATTCCCAGTCCATCTACGGCTTCCGGGGCGCCCAGATCCAGAATATCTTCAACTTCCAGAAGGACTTCCCGGGCGCCAGGCTCTTCCGGCTGGAAAGGAACTACCGCAGCACCCAGACCATCGTGAATGCGGCCAATTCGCTTATCGCCCACAACGAAGGCCGCATTCCCAAGCAGTGTGTCTCCATGGGTGAAAAAGGGGAGATCATCCATCTGGTCCGCTCCTACACGGAACAGGAAGAAGCCTTGCAAATCGCATCGGCCATCCTCACGCGCATGCGGCTGGAACAGGCCGAATACGAGGATTTCGCCATCCTGTACCGCACCAACGCCCAGTCCCGTGCCCTGGAAGAGCAGTTGCGCCGTCGGAACATCCCTTATATGATTTACTCCGGCAACTCCTTCTTTGAGCGGGCCGAAGTAAAGGATGTGATGGCCTATTTCAAACTGGCCGTGAACCTCAAGGACGACGAATCCTTCAAGCGGGTAGTGAACAAGCCGGCCCGCGGCATTGGCGACACTTCCATCCAGGCGCTCTCGCAGGCGGCGCTCGCATCCCGCGTCTCGCTCTATGAGGCGGCGGCCCTGCCGGACCTGGAACGCTTCGGCTTAAGGAACGCCGCCGTACAGAAAATCCGCACTTTCTGCACGCTGATGGAAAACGCGGCGGGGGAGGCCGCCCACGGCGACGCCTACGACGTGGCCATGTCCCTGGCCCGCGAAAGCGGCATCTACCAGTACTACA
Organism: uncultured Bacteroidales bacterium; assembly: GCA_947302825.1. GTDB lineage: Bacteria > Bacteroidota > Bacteroidia > Bacteroidales > UBA932 > Cryptobacteroides. Next base: position 1,266 of record CAMYWP010000175.1, on the reverse strand, counting down.
AGGCCGATACCTCAGTGGAGGGACAGTCCCGCTTTGCCAACGTGGAAGAACTGCTGAACAGCGTGAAAGCCTATATGGAAGAAGTGGAGGCCGATGCCATCGATGAAAAACCGCAGGTTACGCTGGCCGATTATCTGGAAAACGTTTCCTTGCTGGCCAATGTAGATGTGGCGGAAGACGAAACCTCCAATAAAGTGGCTCTGATGACGGTCCATACCGCCAAGGGCCTGGAGTTCCCGTATGTGTTCGTGGCCGGCATGGAGGAGAACCTGTTCCCCACTGGCGGCTGGATGGAGACTCCGCAGGAACTGGAAGAAGAGCGCCGGCTGTTCTATGTGGCCCTGACCCGGGCCAAGCGGGCGGTATCGCTCTCCTATGCCGAAACCCGCATGCGCAACGGTAAGCACGAATCCAATTCGCCCAGCCGCTTCCTGCGGGAACTGGCGCCGCAATATCTGGACAAGCCCATCCTGAAGGCCGATCTGGAAAGGGCTGCCGATGATGACTTGGACTTTGGCGGCTTCCGCTGGGGCAGGCCTCAGGCAGGACGGTCTCAGGTAGGACGGGACATACCTGCCTACGCAAAAAAGAAGGCCGATACTCCGGCAACGGTCTCACGACCTGTAGTGGAAGACAGACCTCCGATCATCGACCCGAATTTCGTGCCGGATCCCATGTCCAGCTTCCGGGTGGGAGACGCCATTGAACACAACCGTTTTGGGGCAGGAAAAGTCCTTGAAATCAGCGGAAAAGTTCCAGATTTGAAGGCGAAAATCCTATTCGAAAAATACGGCGAGAAATTATTGCTGCTAAAATTTGCTAAAATTCGTCACAAATAGTTGTATTATAGAATTCTTTGGCTTATATTTGTACCGAAGTTTTTCATAGTTTAAGTTTAGGTTAAGTAACCGGCCTCCCGCAGTGATGTGAGAGGCCGGTGAATTTTTAAGCCGTAGGAATAGGGATAAATAGTCCTAACCGCAGTAGAAATACTGAGCCACCAGACGACGCATGAGCTTGGTGTCGTTGCGGGCTTCGTAGCGAAGGTCGGCGTCGTTGTGTGCCCTCAGGGCTTTCAGAATGCCGTCTATCATCCGGGGACGGAAGACATCGGCCTCCTCGTATATGGCGCGGTCGTTTTCCAAACAATTAGCAGATTCCGTGCAGCACGTGGGCAACTGTGCCAGGGTGGCAAGACGGGCTGCGTTCTCTTTTTTATGGATGTCCATATCCACGTAAGTATCGGCCGCCAGCTTGAGAGCTTGC
>CAMYWP010000174.1 GCA_947302825.1 uncultured Bacteroidales bacterium | reverse complement strand
GCACTCTAGAAGGGATTTTTGTGGAGGTGAGCGGACTCGAACCGCTGTCCAAACGTCGCACCAGGCGGCTTTCTACATGCTTATCCTTCCTTTGGTTGTAGGGGAAGCCCTGCCGGAAGGCGGGCGAAGCGTCCCTTAGCCTTTAGGTCTTAGCCGGCTTTAAAGGCGTCCACCGGAGCAGTCTCAAATGGATGATACCCCTTGATCGGCCCTTATGAGGCGGAAGGTCCGAGGGATACTCGTCGGCCCCGCAGCCTTGGCGGGACGGATTAAGCTAATTTGCTTGGCAAATTAAGCAGCGAGTGCATAGTTGTTGTTGGCAACTGATTGTTCGAGGTCTGAGATTTACGGGCAAGGCCTCCACGCCCGACATGCTTACCGTCCAGCATCGGCGCTGTCAAAACCAAAACACCCCCTAAACTGAACGTGAGCGCAAAAATACGCAAAAAAAACGAATTATCAAGGATTGCGGGGTTCGTCCGGCAGGAAGCGCCGTGCCCCGATATAGCGCATCAGATAATAGCTCTGCGTGGAATCGCTCTCGATTACCCCGCCCGAAGAAGAGGCATGGATAAAGCGGAAACTCCCCCGTTCTTCGTCCACCGACACCACAATGCCCACATGGCCGATATTCCGCACGCTTCCCCGCTGGCCAAAAAAAACAAGGTCGCCCTTTTGCAGATCGGAGAAGGAAGCCACCTCCCGTCCTTCGTGGAACTGCGCCACCGTATACTGCGTCATTTCGTAGCCGAAGTGCTTGTACACATAGCGGGTGAAGCCGGAACAGTCGAAAAGCCGGGGGCCGGAAGCGCCCAGTTTATAGGGCGTGCCCAGGAAGGTACGGGCATAGGCAACCACCTGATCGCCAAGTGTTTCCGGCTCACTCTGAGGGGCCGATGAGGCCGGCTTCGCCGCTTCCGCAGCCGGTTTCGCCGGCTTCTGCTCCTCCGATTTGTCCTGATGCGTATCTACTACGCCCACCTCCCGCGTACGCAAAGCGTCCGATGCCGACGTGCCGCTCCCCTGGCGCATACTCGCACAGGAGAGCGCCAGGAGAAGCAGGGGCACACAGACAATCGGATACTTCATCGGCCGTCTTATTGTTTCATGATAGCCTCATGGCCCTCTCCGTCCACCAAAGTGACAAAGGGGCCGTCTATACTCTTCACCTGGAACGAAAGGTTCTCCTGCACGGAAGGACGCGAATCATCCACGTTCTGGATCAGATCCACAGAAATCTTGCTGCCCGCTTTCAAAGAAGCCACGGGAGCATAGCGAAGCTGGATGAGCCGATTAGTAGACGGTTCCATGAGGGTAAAGATGCCGGTGGTACCCTCCGCGTCACGTCCCATGCGCAGTTGCATCTTCTGGGGCACATAAGACCAAGTCAGGCCGGCCATGCCGTAGAATCCCGGCTCCTTGCTGTAGTCCGTCTGCATGCCCTGCGTCACGACAAGCGTCTGGACCAGATCTTCATAACGGAAGGTAATGGTCCCTGCACGGGGCTCGCTGCCGGTATTCTCCTCCACCTGGAAGAAAAGGTGCTGCTCCGTAAGCGCCTTGGTATCCACCTGCTGAATCCACGAAACGCCGATTTCTATCTCCGGTTCCACATTGGTGCGGAGCAGGATATCCAGCACGGTGGCTTCGTGGGAAATCTCCACCTTATCCGGCGAGAGCAGGATGGCATTGTTCTGCACCTGCGTCACCTTTACACTTTCCGAAAGGCCCAGTTCCTCGTTGAAGAAACGGATGGAAGCCTCCCGGGCTTCATAAGTGTCATTGGCCGATACCTCGAAGGTATAGCTGTCCGTGGACATGGCCCGGGTAGTAACCTCCGAAAGCCATTCCACTCCCTGGGGCAATTCCATGTAAACCTCCACATTGTGACGTACTTCCACCGTAAAGGTTCCGCCGTCTGCGGAAACCGTCTCCTGGTTGGAACTGAGCACCAACGTGGGCTCCGAACCTTGCTGGAAAACCTTGAAGGTTTCCTGTCCCAACGACGAGGAAACCACCACGGCGCCTTCACGCTTCTGGTTGTCCTCATTGGCCAGGACTTTATAGATAAGCGTATGATTGGTAAGGCCTTTCGTCTGTACCGGAACCAGCCACTCGGCCCCCGCCGTCACAGAGCTGGAGAAAGCAATGTTGGTGCTCACCTGGATGGTGAGATCACCCCCCTCAAAGCCAAACTCCTGCTTGGAGGCCGATGCCGTAAAGGCGTCCTTCTGCTTCTGGGTCACCAGCAGGGTCACCTGGGCCGTGCCGCACTTCACCTGGACGGTGGCACGGCGTTCGTCGTACTCTTCGTTCGGACTCACCTGGATGGTCAGGGTCCCCTTTCCCTTGTTCCCGCTTTCCGGGCTCAGGCGCAGCCAATCGGCCCGTCCGTTGATAATGGAAGCCTTCCAGGCATCGCTGGAAGTGAACGAGACGGAAAGCGAGCCGCCAGTAGCGTCCAACACGGGATTCGTATTTACGCCGGCATCCCATTTAACGGTGGGTGTGTCCACGATACCGGGAGTAATATCCGTACCCGGAATATTCGTGCCTCCTTGGCAGGAGACTATCAGCAGAGCCGCAACGGCCCATCCCATATAGTTAATCTTTCTCATGGCGCTTCTCATTATTGGACAACGATTTGGCTCTCTACCTTTTCTTCCCGGCCGTCGGCAAACTGCATACGGACCATAAGGATATGGTTCCCGGCCGTAAGGACAAGGCTCTCCCCTTCCACCGGCATGCCGTCGTAGAACCATTGGACGCCGGACGGTTTGGCAGCAGGGCTGCTTACCAGCTTCAGCGGCAAGTGCTGCCCGCTGGAAAGCGTTCCGGAAGGAAGATCCATATAACTGATACCCAAATCCGTAAGGGTAGTTCCCGGGGCCAATTTGATCGGGGATTTCACGGTGAAGGCAATCAGGGCATCACCGATCACACTCCCTGAGAAATTCACGTCTTGCCAGCCACTCTCGCCGGGTGTTGCCGTAGTGGAGAAACCGTGATAAAACATCGTACCGCCTTCCCGGGGGGCCGCCTTATTATTGTCGGTGACCACGGGTATGTTGGCATCGGACTGTTTGATGAGATAGCCCACGTACAGGTCCGTCCCCGCCGGAATCTTTACATTGGCATCTGAGATATCCACCTGGTTGGAAGGCTGGTTGGCCTGCACTTTGGTATTGATGGATCCAGTAATACGTCTTGCAAAGGCCCTTTCTTTGGTTCCGTAATCCACAAACACCCAAACCTCTTGACCGCTGGCCAGGGTGGAGAAAGAGATGGCGGAGACGGTTCCGCCCACATACTCCTTCAGTTCCTCTGCCGTGTAATGCACCGCTACCGTATAATCGGTAGAGGTATTATATCCCCATTTGAGGTAAGTAGAGAGAGGGAAAATGGCTTTGGTAAGCCCTATTTCGGTACCACCGGCAATAACGGGATCCAACTGGATGTCCTTGCGCACCGACCATCCGCTCAGATCTGCATGCGCAGGCTGATAGTCCGTCGCAAAGACCGACAGCAGCAATTGCTGGGAGAAATCGTCCGGCAGTTCAATCAGGAACTGACCGTCGTAATCCGTTTCCGCTTCGTAGCTGGCCGATGAACGGGCCGCCGACAGACGCATGGGCAAAACGCGTGCGGGAGCGGAAGAGGTTTTTGCCTCCAGAAGAACCACGGCACCTTGAACGGGAGCGCCCGTCTGCGAGTCAGTCACCACGCCGGTAACCGTCCGGCTGCCGCGGGTCATGGTAAAGCTGGCCTCCCCATTGGCATATTTGATACCATGCAGGGAAAAGGGCTGGCTCCCGTCCCAGGCCTTCAGGTCATAGTCTTTCACATCGTAACTTACATTCCAGTCTGAGTTCGAGGGGAAAACCCAGAGCGAATGGAACTCGTTTTTGTAGTCACCGTCTATGGGATAGCCGTAAGGGAGCAGGGTCTTGTCCGGGATCTCCAGATAGTGACAGGGATGGTACTCATATCCGTTGATCAGGCTCCAGTTTTCCCAGCGCTCGGCCGCCGTTACGCCATCG
>CAMYWP010000173.1 GCA_947302825.1 uncultured Bacteroidales bacterium | reverse complement strand
TGGCCACGGAAAACGACTCCCTGAACGGCGTGGCCATGCTGCTGGGTCACCTGGTTTCCCAAACCGCCGCCATCTTCGCCGATGTCCGCACCTACTGGAGCCCCGAAGCCGTGGAGCGCGTTACGGGTGAGAAACTGCAGGGCAAGGCTGCCGGCGGTATCATCCACCTCATCAACTCCGGCGCCGCCTCGCTGGACGGCTGCGGCCGCTGCACCAAGGACGGCAAACCGGCCATGAAGCCCTTCTGGGAAATCAGCGAAAAAGAGGCCCAGGACTGCCTGGACAACACCGTTTGGGTGCCGGCCAACCGCGAATATTTCCGCGGCGGCGGCTACTCTTCCAAGTTCCTGTCCAAAGGTAACATGCCCTGCACCATGATCCGTGTGAACATGGTCAAGAACCTGGGACCGGTGCTGCAACTGGCCGAAGGCTGGACCGTGGACGTGAGCGAGAAACAGTTCAAGATCCTGGACGACCGCACTGACAAAGGCTGGCCCACCACCTGGTTCGCCCCGCGCCTGGATCCCAACAAGGCTCCGTTCAAAGACGTGTACAGCGTGATGAACTGTTGGGGTGCCAACCACGGTGCCATCGTCTACGGCCATGTGGGCGCCGACCTCATCACCCTCTGCTCCATGCTCCGCATCCCCGTGTGCATGCACAATGTGGCCGATGACGACATCTTCCGTCCTTCCACCTGGCGTGCCTTCGGCATGGATCCGGAAGGCGCCGATTACCGCGCCTGCGCCGCCTACGGCCCGCTGTTTAAAAAATAAGGGTCTATGGCAAAACTCGTAGAGAAGAAGTACCTTCTCACTTTTATCCTGATTACGGCGCTGTTTGCCCTGTGGGGGTTTGCCAACGACATCACCAACCCTATGGTCGCAGCCTTCCAGACGGTGATGGAACTGTCGGCGGCCAAAGCCTCCCTGGTGCAATTCGCCTTCTACGGAGGCTATGCCACCATGGCCATCCCGGCTGCGCTGTTTATCCGGAAGTTCTCCTACAAGAGCTCCATCCTGCTGGGACTGGGACTGTATGCCGCAGGCGCGTTCCTGTTCATCCCCGCGGCTGCCTATCAACAGTTCTCCTTCTTCTGCATTTCGCTCTATATCCTCACCTTCGGCCTGGCTTTCCTGGAAACAACGGCCAATCCGTTCATCCTGTCACTGGGCAGCAAGGAGACCTCCACCCGCAGGCTTAATCTGGCCCAGACTTTCAATCCGCTAGGTTCCCTCTGCGGTATGTCCGTGGCCTCATTCGTGGTGCTGCCTCAACTTTGGTCGGACCGGCGCGACGCGGCCGGGGCCATCATCTTCCCCACCCTTTCGGAGGCCGAGAAAGCCGAAATCCGCGTTCACGACCTGGCCGTGATCCGGAATCCCTATGTGGTTATCGGCCTGGTGGTGGTACTGGTATTCATCGTGATTGCCGTTACCCGGATGCCCAAGACGGAGGGAGAGGAACAGAAGGCCGCAGGCAAGGGGCACACTACGCGGGAAACGCTGGGGAACCTCTGGCACAACAAGATATACCGCGAAGGCGTATTCACCCAGCTCTTCTACGTGGCCGCCCAGATTATGACCTGGACCTTTATCATCCAGTATGCCGACTACCTGGGCATCAACAAGGCCACCGCGCAGATCTACAACATCGTGGCTATGTGCCTGTTCCTGGTAAGCCGTTTCCTTTCCACCATGCTGATGAAATATCTGGATTCCCGCAAGATGCTCACCATCTTTGGAATCGGGGCCGCCCTCTGTACCCTGGGGACCATCTGCATCGTAGGCAAGGCGGGCCTATACTGCCTGGTAGGAGTGAGTTTCTTTATGTCGCTGATGTTCCCCACCATCTACGGTATTGCGCTGGAGAAGGTGGACAGCCGGGACACCACCCTGGGTGCCTCATTCCTGGTGATGGCCATCGTGGGCGGCGCGCTGATGCCGCCGCTGCAAGGCGCTATCATAGATCTGGGTACGGTCATGGGCCATCCGGCCGTGAACGCATCCTTCGTCCTGCCGCTTGTCTGCTTCGCAATTGTAGCGGTTTACGGCTATCGGGCCCGGAAATTGGCCGCCCCGTGGACATAACAGCCAGATTAACAATTACTTATGCAAATGACTCCCCTCTTTTTTAGAGGGGAGTCATTTGTGTAAAACACTCTATTTCAGGAATTTACGCCCACGCTATTCCGGTTTGTAAGAATCCTTCAACGCCGTGGTCTTGTTGAATACAACATGCTGCGGCGTTGAATCTTTATCCTTCACATAATAGCCGGTGCGCTCGAACTGTACGGCGATGCCGGATGCGTCTTCCAACAGGGCTGGTTCGGCCCAGCCCTTGCCGATGACCAGGCTCTCCGGATTCAGGAAATCCTTGTAGTCCTTGTCCTCGGGCACCTGGCTCATATCGGCCAGGGTGAAGAGGCGGTCGTAGTTGCGCAGTTCCAGTTCCTGGGCGTGTGCAGCGCTTACCCAGTGGATGGTGCCCTTCACGGGACGGTATTCGGGGGAAGGGTCGTAGGTGCACTTGAGCTCCACTACTTCGCCGTTTTCGTCCTTGATTACCTCGTTGCACTTGACAATGTAGGTGTACTTGAGGCGGACTTCACCGTCCGGTTTCAGGCGGAAGAACTTCTTGGGGGCATCCTCCATGAAATCGGCCTTATCAATCAGGAGTTCACCGGTGAACGGAACCTTGCGCTTGGCGCCCTCGGGATCTGCGGGATTCAGCGGACAGTCGAACCATTCCACCTTGCCTTCCGGCCAGTTGGTGATGGTGAGCTTGACGGGATCCTGCACCACCATGTAGCGGTTGGAGCGCTCGTTCAGATCCTGGCGCACGCACCATTCCAGCAGCTGGATATCCATGAGCTGGTCGCGTTTGGAAACGCCGATCTTGTCGCAGAACATGCGGAGGGCATTGGCGGTATAACCACGGCGGCGGACGCCGCAGAGCGTGGGCATGCGGGGGTCGTCCCAGCCGCTCACCAGGCCTTTCTGCACCAGTTCCAGCAACTTACGCTTGGACATCAAGGTGTACGTGAGGTTCAGGCGCGCAAATTCGTACTGATGAGAGGGATAGATGCCCAGCGTTTCAATAAACCAGTCGTACAGCGGACGGTGAACATCGAACTCCAGCGTGCAGATGGAGTGGGTGATATGCTCGATGGAATCGCACTGGCCGTGGGTGTAATCGTACATGGGGTAGATGCACCATTTGTCGCCGGTACGGTGGTGATGGGCAAACTTGATGCGGTACAGCAGCGGATCCCGGAACATCATGTTGGGATGGGCCATATCGATCTTGGCACGGAGCACCTTCTCCCCTTCCGCATACTTGCCGGCCTTCATCTCCCGGAACAGCTTCAGGTTCTCTTCCGGCGTGCGGTCCCGCCAGGGACTGGGCGTACCGGGCTTGTCCACGGTGCCGCGGTTCACGCGGATTTCCTCCTGGGTCTGATCGTCTACATAGGCCAGGCCGCGCTGAATCAACTCCTCTGCCCACTGGTACAGCTGGTCGAAGTAATCGCTGGCGTACAGCTCCTTATCCCACTGGAAACCCAGCCACTGGATGTCTTCCTTGATGGAGTCTACGTATTCCGTATCCTCCTTGGTGGGGTTGGTGTCGTCGTACCGCAGGTTGGTCTTGCCGCCATACTTCTGCGCCAGGCCGAAGTTCAGGCAGATGCTCTTGGCGTGTCCCAGGTGCAGGTAGCCGTTGGGTTCCGGCGGGAAGCGGGTCATGATGCTGTCCACCTTGCCATCGGCCAAATCCTTTTCAATGATTTCCTCCAGGAAATTCAGTTTGCGCTCTTCCATAGTGTTTCAAAAATAGGTGTCAAAGATACGAAAAAAACGGCAGATATCGGCGATTTAATATTTTTTCGTATTTTTGCATGATTATTTGTGACTAAAACCTCTCCTATATATGGGACTTTTACATGCCAGACTGGCAAAATATGACCTTCCCCAGAAGATGATGGAAAAGGGAATCTATCCCTATTTCCGCCAGATAACCAGCAAGCAGGGAACCGAAGTGACCATGGACGGTCACAAGATTATGATGTTCGGTTCCAACGCATACACCGGACTCACCGGAGACGAAAGAGTCATCAACGC
>CAMYWP010000172.1 GCA_947302825.1 uncultured Bacteroidales bacterium | reverse complement strand
GAAGCATTACAACAAAACAGCCTGTGACCCCGGCACAGGCTGTTTTGTTTAAGTCCCCGGTGCGCTGAGGGGTACTCTCTGCCCCCGGGACGGCCGGGATATAAAAAACGATCTTAGTCAGGAATCAGATCGTGACTAAGATCGTTTAGAGAGGGGAGAGCCGGATTATTCGGCCTCGGCGGTGACGGCGGGTTTCATGACCAGTTCCACGAAGTTGTCCTGGGCCAGGATTTCCTTCAGGGTGTTCTGGATGAGCTCCTTGGTGAGGTTGTTCACGGAAGCTTCGTACTGGGCATCGCGGTCTTCTCCACGGAGGAGGTAGATTTCGATGCTGTTCTTCCACCAGTTGTTTCGCTGACGGCTTTCCGGAATGTTTTTCTGGAGGTTCAGCTTGGCCATGTTCACTTCTTCGTCGGTGGGACCGTTCTGAGCCAGATCCTGCAGACCCTTGATGGACAGGTCACGCAGTTTGTCGCACAGGGCGGGCTTGCAGTCGAAGTATACCTGCACAAGGGCTTTCTCCTTAGGACGACGGTTCAGCACGGCGTTGGTGCTGGCGCCATAGGTGCCGCCTTCTTCCTCACGCAGGGACTCCACATAGCGCATATCCAGGATGTAGGAGATGGCTTCCATGGCAGTCTGACGGTCATAGGAGAAGGGCAGGTTGGCACTCCAGACCTGGAGCACGGTGCTCTTGGGAGTCTGCATGTCTACCTCGAAGATGTTCTCAATGCGACCGGCAACAATGTCCTCGTTGGTGTCGATCCAGTTGGTGGCCTTCTTGCCCTTGGGCAGGGAGCCGATGTATTTCTCTACCAGCGGTTTCAGGGTCTCGGGATTCAGGTCGCCCACGAAGACCACGGTGGCACCGGCTGCATCGGCGAAGAGCTTGCGGTAGTTCTTCTCCACGGTGGCCAGGTTGGCCTTGGCCACTACATCGGCGCTTAACATCTGGCGGCGGGGATTGTTGCCGTAAAGGGTCTTGTACAGCTGGTCCTGGAGCTTGTAGTTGGGCTGGTTCACCAGGTTGGGCAGCACGGCCTGAATCTGGTCCACACCATTCTGCCACTCTTCGGGATCGAAGCGGGGATCCACAAACTCAAGATACAGGAGCTGGAGGGCGGTTTCCAGATCCTTGACGGTGCTGCGGGCGGAGATGCCGTGCTCCACGCCGTCGATGAACGGGTTCACGGAGACGTTCTTGCCGGTGAGCATCTTGCTCACGACAGTGCCGGAGAAGGAGGAAACACCGGAGTTGTTCTGGAAGAGGGAGATGAGGTTGTCGTCGAAGCTGGCCATATCCTCGGTAGGGATAAGGCTCTTACCACCCTGCTTGGTGAGGGTGAAGATGATCTGGTCCTTCTGCAGGTCGGTGGGATAGACCACAACCTTGACGCCGTTCTTCAGGATCCATTCCTGGGCACCGTAGATGGTGGTGCTTTCCTTGGCGATCTTGGCACCTTTCAGCTTGGCGGGATCCAGGAAAGCTTCCGGGATATCCTCGCCGGCGGGGGCGGCGATGTCGGAGGCTTCAACCTCGGCCATGGCCTGGAGCAGTTGCTCGGCGGTGGGGGTGGCGATGCCTTCCTTTTCAGGACCGGAATAAAGCACAATCAGGTTCTCCTTGTCCCAGAGCTGGGCGGCGGCCTGGCTGATCACAGCAGCATTCAGCTGGCCGAAGAGGGCCTTGGTGATTTCCAGGTTGTCCTTGGGTTCCAGGATAGGCCATTTGTCGAAGAAGTTGCTGAGCAAGCCGCGGACAAATTCCGGATTCTGACGGGTTTCGGCGCGGTTGACGGCGGTTTCCATCATATTCAGATAGTCGGCCTTGGCGCGATTGTATTCAGCATCGGTGATGCCATACTTCTTCAGACGCAGCAGTTCGGTGTAGAAGTCCTTGAAACCGCCGATGATGTTGTCTTCGCGTAAGGAAACGTCGCCCATTACAGCGTCGATATCCTCGTAGATGAGGCTGGAGATGCCGAAGCTGCCGTTCAGGTAAGGAGAAGTGGGTTTGGAGGTGATGTCGTTGAAACGCTCGTACATTACCTGGGAGATGATGTTCTTCACCAGAGAGTTGGCCTGGCCGATAGCCGTAGCATTGGCGATTTCCGGCATGGCCTCGCTGTGCCACATGATCTCGATGGACGGGGAAGTGGTTTCCGGGTCCGTGATGATGCCCACGCGGGGTTCGGCATGGTTGGCGATGGTCTGGACGGGCTTTTTCAGGGCGTTTTCCTTAAGAGGAATCTCGCCGAAGAAGGCTTTGATCTGGGCTTCGGTGCGGTTTACATCCACATCACCCACCACCACGACGGCCTGGTTGCCGGGGTGATACCAAGTCTGGTAAAAGTTGTTCAGGCTTTCATATTTGAAGGTCTCCAGGTGCTCCTGCGTGCCGATGAGAGTGCACTGGGCCTGGGGGCTGTCGGGACCGAAGTAGTAGGGGAGGCTGCGCTCCATGGTGCGCCAGGAAGCGTTGCGGCGGGTACGGCGCTCCTCGATGATAACACCGCGCTCAGCGTCAATCTCCTTGGGCTCGTTGAGCACGTAGTGGGAGTAGTCCCTCAGGATCATGAGGCAGCTGTCCACTACGCTCTCACGCTCTACAGGAATGTTGTTGAGCATGTACTGGGTTTCCTCAAAACCGGTGGAGGCGTTGATGTTGCGGCCGAATTCCGCGCCGATGGAACGGAGGTAATTGAGGATGGTTTTTTCGGGGAAGTTCTTGGTGCCGTTGAAGCACATGTGCTCCAGGAAGTGGGCCAGACCATCTTGATCGGGCTGGATTTCCTGAATGGCGCCCACATTGGTGGCCAGATAGAATTCGGCACGACCCTTCGGGAGCTCATTGTGACGGATGTAATAGGTGAGGCCGTTGTCCAGGTGGCCGATACGGACCTGGTCGGAGTTGGGGATTTGCGGCATCTGGGAGAGGTAGGCTTCCATCTGCTCACGGGTGGGTTGCTGCGCAAGGGCCATAACGCCGGTCATGACCAGGGCAGCCAATGTAAGAAAGACTCTTTTCATTGATTTAAGGTATTAAGGAATTTAAATATTCGTTTTCAGTGTGTATTAGTTTAATAGTACACCACAAATGTAGGAACTATTTTTTATTTTCCAAACAAAAATACTTATTTTTGCACAAAGTGAGAACGAAAATTTCTATATGTTAGAGGACTACAAAATCCGTGCTTTTCTAACCGTAGTGGAGGAGGGAAGTTTCACCCGCGCCGCCAGGCGGCTGGGTGTCACCCAGCCCGCCGTGAGTGCGCAGATTGCTTCGCTGGAAACGGCTATCGGCCAATCCCTCTTTGAAAGGGGCACCACGCTTTCCCTCACGCCCAGCGGCGAACTTTTCCTCCAATACGCCCGCCGCATCCAACAGGCCTATGATCTGGCCAACAACGCTTTTGGCCAATAGGCGTGGGCATAAGTCACTGATTCATACCACTATATGCAATTATCCCCTGGTGAAAACAACCAGGGGATAATTCGTTAAAGTACTGACTGGTAGTCAGTTGTGCCCACGCGGCTATTTGCCGGCGAGACGCTTGTAGGTGTTCAGGCGCACTTTGGCGAATTCCTCTGTCTTCTGGAGGAGTTCCTCGGCGCTCTCCGGGAACATCTTGTACAGCGAAGCGAAGCGGACCTCACCCTTGAGGAAGTCCTGGAACTTGCTCCAGTCGGGTTCCTTGGAATCCAGGCTGAACGGGTTCTTGTCGGTGCCTTCCAGGGCAGGGTTGTAACGGTACAGATGCCAGTAACCGCAATCTACGGCCAGTTTCTCTTCCTTCTGGCTCAGACCCATGCCGGCCTTGAGACCGTGGTTGATACAAGGGCTGTAGGCGATGATGAGGGAAGGACCGTTGTAGGCTTCGGCTTCCTTGATGGCGTTGAAGAACTGCACGGGGCTGGCACCCATGGCCACCTGAGCCACATAGACGTAGCCGTAGGAGATGGCCATCATGCCCAGATCCTTCTTGCGGATCTTCTTACCGGAAGCAGCGAACTTGGCGATAGCACCCACAGGCGTGGCCTTGGAGCTCTGGCCGCCGGTGTTGGAGTACACCTCGGTGTCCAGCACCAGGATGTTCACGTTCTCGCCGCTGGCCAGCACGTGGTCCAGACCGCCGTAAC
>CAMYWP010000171.1 GCA_947302825.1 uncultured Bacteroidales bacterium | reverse complement strand
AGGGATTGCCGACAGTAACCGTCGGAGTCGAGGGTTTGTGCCCACAGGAAGCAATCACGGTCAGGACTGCAAGTGCGAAAACGAGCTTTTTCATGGGATGGAGGTTCTTTTTTCTGTCGAGTGAAGTTACGGAGAATTCGCAGGAGTACCAAATCCCATTCGCTTATCGTTATAAATTAGGATTTCCATTTTGCCGGGTTTTTCCGAACTTTGCGCTGAATGAATTCAAGAGAATGAGCCCTGTTATTGCAACCTTGTTGATTCCTTTCCTGGGGACGGCCCTGGGATCGGCTTTCGTTTTTTTTATGAAACGCGACATGCCGTCGGTGGTGCAGAAAGTCCTGCTGGGATTCGCATCCGGTGTCATGGTAGCGGCATCCGTGTGGTCACTGATCATCCCGTCCATCGAGATGGGAAACGGGACTTCGGCCATTGTTCCGCCGGCCATCGGCTTGCTTGCAGGATTTGCCTTCCTTCTGCTGATCGATTACATTACACCGCATATCCATCCTGCCGGTGGTCCTGAGGGCCCCAAAAGCCGTTTGTCCCGCACGACCAAACTGGCTTTGGCGGTTACCATCCACAATTTTCCGGAAGGACTGGCCGTGGGCGTGGCGCTCGCCGGGGCTCTGACGGCCGATTTCAATATGGCGGGTGCCTTGGCCCTGTCACTGGGTATCGCTATCCAGAACGTGCCGGAAGGAGCCATCATCTCCATGCCGCTGCAGGCGGAGGGCAATTCACGCCTGAAGGCTTTCGGCATCGGCGCGCTCAGCGGCATCGTGGAACCGATCGGCGGTGCGCTTGTGCTGTTGCTGGCCACTTCCATCCTCGGAATCATGCCGTACATGCTGGCTTTTGCAGCAGGTGCCATGCTCTACGTGGTCGTCGAAGAATTGGTCCCCGAATACTCCCAGGGAAAACACTCCAACATCGGCACCATCGGCTTTGCACTTGGCTTTGTCCTGATGATGGTGCTCGACGTCGTTCTGGGCTGAAAAACGGATCAATATACGTGTACGCTTGTCGCGCGGGCAGACTGGAGATAGTTGATGCCCCACCAGCACATCTGGAGACAGAGGTAGCCGAAGATCAGCAGCCAGAGCGCTGTACGGATTTCCTTGGGACGGGCCTTTCTGAAAAGGATGTATAGCACGTACGACAGCCAGGTGATGGCAGCCCAGGTCTCTTTCGGATCCCATCCCCAATAAGTTCCCCATACTTCCTTGGCCCAGAGCGAACCGAACAACATACCGAAGGTCAGGAAACTCAGACCGACATACACCAGGTTGTCTGTCATCGCCATCTCAGCGTCGGTCGTCTTGTTACGGTGGAAGAAGAGCAGGTAAATGGCCATCACGGTGGCGGCGCCCAGAATGGCATACGAGAGCATATACACGATCACGTGCGGCGCGAACCAGGGACTCATCAGGGCGGGCATCAGCGTCTTGTTGTGGATCTCCGGCTTGAAGAGATTGACACAGATGAAAACGAGGGCGAGGACCGTGGTGAAACTCAGGATCCATTTGTAGCGCCAGCGGCCGTAGACCACGATACCTACCAGCGGCAGGAAGAAAGAATACCAAAGCCGGGTTTCGCCCTGTGTACGCAGCGGCGGACGTTCCAGCGACAACCACATTCCGACGATGAAAGCTGCATACACCAGAAGACCCAGTACGGTGAAGCCGGTTACCAGCCAGTGCCTGCCTTTCCAGGCGAAGACGGCGCCGATGATCCAGCATACGGCGGCTGAAAGGGCAAACCAGATAAACAGATCCCAACTCATAACCTTTCCTCCTTTTTCCCGGGGCGCGGGGCCATAAAGAAGAACAGCGAGAGGGCTCCGGCCAGCATCATGAGGATTCCCGTGAAAATGAAAGGCTGCCATGGATCGCGGACCAGTTCGAAGATACTGACCGTACTTTCCGTGCCCGACTGTTCGTCGTAATCGTACTGATAGATTTTCCAGCCGTCCACCTTGAGCGGCTTGTTGACCTCGATAACGGCATCCTGTTGATGTCCGTGCCTGGAATAGACCGTGACTTCCGAGGCAAAACGCTTGGGCATAGCCCTCCGCTGTCCGGGCTGCATGGGATATTCCTCCATGATGAAGTCGTGGAGTTCGATGGCCAGACCGGGTTCGTGAAGCATACCTGCCTCATCCTCAGCTTGCTGCTGGGTTTCTCCTTCTCGTGTGGTCATGTGGAGACGCTGCGTGTCAGGAGCGCCCAGCGCCCCGCAAACCAGCGCCAGGAACAAGCCCAGATGGTTGAGCAGGAAGGGGATCTCCTTCATCCTGAAATGCACGAGACGATGAAGCGCAGCCAGTCCCAGGATCACCATCATCCAGGCATAAGACAGGACGAAGGGCCAGAAATCCAGCATCCGGGACAGCCAGGGTACCCCGCCGCCGTCTTCCTGCTGCGCTACAAGCCCCAGCAGGATCGTCAGGACAAGTGAGTAGCAGAGAGCGGGAACGGCCGCCTCCAGCTGCATGGCCCATTCGAAAAAACGCACCTTCTGTCTGAAAGCATACATGAACGCCATCACAGCCAGAAAGCCGATAAGCAGGATCAGGTTGACCGGGAAGGCCAATCGTTCCCACCGGACGGGGCCGACCGTTATCTGGAGCAGGATCCCTGCCAGAAGAATACCCCCGCCTATGAGAAAGCCTTTTTTCATCTTCCAAGCCTTGGTCAGATTCATAACTTGCCTTGCATTTCTTTGCGACGAACCTCGTAATAAGCATGCCGTCTGGGGTTCTCCGGGAACCAGCCGCGAAGGACCCGTTTTTCCTGAAGGAACATTTCGTGGATAGCCCAGAGACAAGAAAAAGCGAAACCGCCCGCAATGGTGGAGAGGATGTCGTTTTGGAGAAATATGGATAGGCCACAAAAGGCCAGACCGGCGACAAGCCAAATCCACCAACTGCTCTTTCCCAAATGATACTCCAGTTTGATAACAGCGGGATGGCAAATGCCAATGCTCAGAAATACAGCCGCTCCCACGATAATTCCGCTAAGATTCATCTAAATGCCTTTGAATAATCAGACGTAAAGAATTGGTTTATTTTAGGCCGAAAAGGATGCCATCTCCAATTTTAATCTCGGGTAAAGGTCGGAATTTTTTTCGAACTTTTGTAACTTAGCGTTGCATAATCTTTTGAATATGGCGGAAGATCGGAATGACAAGACACGCGTTGCCCGTCGCGATGACTGGAAAACGGAGCCCATGCCGGAACAGCATGAGTCTTTCGTGCTGAAGAGGACTTTCAGCGATGCGGAAATGGATGCGCTCCATTGCGGGCATATTCCACAGGCTATGGAAGACAAATGGTTCTGGTATATGGAGGGATCCACGCTTTGGGCGCACCGCAGTTGGACGGGCCATTGTATTTACCGGGTTGACTTCAAGGAAGATAGCAATCATGTCGTGATGGTCAACCGCGACCCGGAACAGTACAGGTGCACCCGTATCAAAGAGGATATCGCTTCGTTGAACAAGCTTCTGGACAGGTGGACCCGGACACCCTACGACCACTACGAAGCATGGCTTTCAGAAACCTGCGATGCATTGCAGAAAGCAGGGAAGTCTTAATTCGAAGAAGCTCTCCCCAGGAAATCGGTCGGCGTAATCCCCGTTACTTTCTTGAAGAGACGGGTGAAGTGGTGCGGGAACTCGAAGCCCAGGAGGTGTGCGGTTTCGCCTATGTTATGACCGTTCATCAGGAGAATCTTCCCCTGTTCAATCACAAAAACGTGGATGTAGCCGATGGCCGTGCCGCCTGTGGATTTGTGGATCACATCGCCCAGATAGCGGGGCGAATAGGCCAACTGCTCCGCGCAATACTGGACGGAGGGGACGCCGAGGTCCATCTGCCGACCGTCCAGATAGTATTGCCGGAGAAGGCTATGGAAGCGTTTGAGAATATCCGATGAGGTCTTGTCTTCCTTTGAGAGCTGGCGCAGATAGATTCGCTGGCAGTATTCCAGGATAAGGCGTATGTATCCGAGGATAACGTTCCGTAGTGCAGGTGTGTCCTCGTTCTCCTGCAGTTCGTGCCTGAGCTGTACGAGCAGTTGTGTGATACGGCTCCATTCCGAAGACTCCATTTTCAAAGTCTCGACGGCGAAATAGGAAAAGAAGTGATAGTCTTTCATC
>CAMYWP010000170.1 GCA_947302825.1 uncultured Bacteroidales bacterium | reverse complement strand
GGCGGCCCATACGGCACCAGGTCCTGTCGGACCACTTGCCGATGAGCGGCTGCACGATCATGCCCATGAGCGGGGGCAGGATCCAGAAGAAACTCAGTTGATGTGGGTCTGCGCCCAGGGTGGCGAAAATACGGCTGATATTGGCGCTTTGCAGGGCATAGGCAATCTGCACGCCGAAAAAGCCGAAGCTCAGATCCACCAGCTGGCGGAAGGTCAAGTCACGTTTTTGAGACATTTTATTCTTAGTTTTAGCCATGTGGCATCGGCAAAATTAATCAATCGGCCTAATTCTTCTATACACGCGTGCGCAAATTAAGGTTGAATGGACATTTTTTTGCGACGAACGGAATTATTCCGTAACTTCGCAGCATGAAGAAATGGGGAACCCAGCTCCTGATCCACGGCTTCGCTCTATCTCATGCAGTTACCGTGGCGCTCTGTGCCCGGGCGGGCCTTCCGGATACCCTTTTTCTCACGGTGCTCACCATGGCCATGGCCATTGTCATCTGCTACCGGGAGCAGCTCACGGTGCAGGTTACCATCGTTTCTCTGGTGCTGGTAAACGTGCTGGGCTTCGTGCTGGGCAATCTGGGCGCGCAGGTGGTATTTGAAGACTACCCGCCCGTTTGGCAGCACGTATTTTCCACATTCATCGTAACGGAATTGCTGGGCTGGTCGCTTTTCCTGTTTGCCCATCGCTTCAAGCCCGTAGGGGCCACGCACTATGAGCGCCGCCAGTCCTGGATCCATGGAAAATGGTGGTTGGTAGCTATCGTGGCGGCCATTTTCGGCCTGCGCATCTATATCGGCATCAATTATAAGGGAAACCTTTTCCAGGATTCGGCCGCCTTGGGCATCATGACCATCCTTTCGGTAATTTTCCTGGGCTATATGGTGTATTTCGCCGTTTCCATGCAACGGGAAGCAACCAGCCAGCGCACCCGGCGCCATCAGGCCGAATTCAGCTACATGAACCTCAAGAACCAGGTGAATCCCCACTTCCTGTTCAACAGTCTCAACGTGCTGGATTCCATCGTGCAGGAAGGCACCCGGGAGGAAGCCAGCGCCTATATCCACAAAATGGCGGGCATTTACCGCTACATGATGCAGCACGACGGGCAGCGCCTGGTTACCATCCAGGAAGATTTCGACTTTTCCTGCAATTACCGGGATCTCATCCAGATCCGTTTTCCGGAGGGCCTCATTATCGAGAGCCAGCTCCGTTCCCACATGCCGGACGGATATATCGTTCCGTGTACGTTGCAACTGCTGCTGGAGAACGCCATCAAGCACAATGCTATCGGCCCGGAGCGTCCGCTCACCATCACCCTGTCCACCGACGGAAAGAACCTGCGCGTGAAGAACAACCGCATCCCCAAACAGTCTGTAAGCGGCTCCACCGGAATCGGCCTGCAGTATATCCGCAACCAGTACCGGGACCTTGCCAACGAAGAGATTATCGTTACGCAAACGCCTGAATATTTCGAAGTTACCATCCCTATTTTGGAAAATAATCTGATATGAAAGCCCTGATAGTAGAGGACGAACCCCGCGCCCGCAGTCATATGATCAAACTCCTGGCCGAAAACTTCCCGGAAGTGGAAGTGGCGGGAGCTTTGGGTTCCGTCAAAGACACCCTCCGCTGGATTGAGACCCAACCGGCCCCCGATGTCATCTTCATGGACGTGGAGCTCAGCGACGGCAACTGCTTCGACATCTTCACCCAAGTGGATGTCCCCTCCCCCGTGATCATGACCACCGCCTATGACCAGTATGCCGTCCAGGCTTTCAAGGTAAAAGCCGTGGACTATCTGCTCAAGCCCATTGACTTGCAAGAGTTGCAGCGCGCCATCGCCCGCGTGGCTTCCGGCGAGGCCGTCAAGCCCTCCAGCGAACTGGTGCGCGACCTCATCCGCGAGGCCCGCAAGGAGAAATTCCTCATCCGCCTGAACGACCGCATCGTTCCTGTGCGCACGGCCGATATCGCCTACTTCTACTCCGAAGACAAGAACTCCTACATCGTCACGCTGGGCGGTTCCTCCTACGTGCTGGACGAATCCCTGGACGCCCTGGCCGGCGGCCTGAATCCTTCGGAATTCTTCCGCATCTCCCGCAGCTGCATCATCTCCGAGCAGGTCATCGACAGCATCTCCAAACTCATGGGCGGACGCCTGCGCGTCACCCTTCGGCCCGGCATCCCCGCCGCCACCGACTTCACCGTCTCCCGCGCCCGCGTAGAAGACTTCCTCAACTGGCTGGAACGCTAACTTTCGGCGGTCTTCCTGGCAACCAAACGCCTGATAGCCAACATTTTATAGAAAGTAATCGTTCAATTTTCGAACGATTACTTTTCGTAAGTTATTGATACATAGCGGGATGGCTGCCAGGCGTTCGGATAATTCTCCTTTTCTTTGTCCAAAACAGTTAAGACTATGGAAGAATTACTTTGTGTTATTTTGGCGGGTGACGGGGACATTTCCGTTACTTCGGATTTTGATTTCAGCAGTAAAAACCGCACGGAAAAAGACAGCCCCTTTTACCGCAATCTGGTAGAAACTTTGTCCCGTTCCGATTCTGCCTGCCTGCAGGCCATCCGTTTGCTGGAAAGTGCCCGGCGCGATGCCCGCAAACTCTCCCCGGGATTGCATCCGGAACTGGAATCGGCCCTGATTCTCTGGCGCCGGGAAAAGTCCGGCGAGCTGCGCGTACCGCCTTTCTACATCCTGCACCAACGGACTCTCCTGAACATAGCCGATCTGGCGCCGGCCAACCGGGAGGAACTACTGGCCGTGCCGGGTTTCGGCCCGGGGCTCTACGCCCGTTACGGCGAAGAAATCCTGGCCCTCATTCAGCAAAATGGGGGCTCCAGTCGCTTAGATCAGGTAGAGGCAGAAGCCGACGCCCATTAAGAGGCAGAGGAGGAAGGTGGATATCACCAGCAGGGGAAGGGCAGGGTCCAGGGCCCGGTCGGTCCGGGTCCAGACCATGTGTAAATGCTTGATATAGAGCGGCAAAGTGAGAACCCACAGCCAGTGCCAAACGGAGGGCCAGCACAGGAGGCAATAGGCCGTCATGCAGGCCCATCCCAGGCCAATGAGCGCCGTCTGGTAAATCCGGGCTCGCTGCACGCCCAATTTCATAGCAACCGTTACGCGGGTGGCGGCATCGGTTTTCATATCCCGGATATTGTTCACATTGAGGACGCCTACGGAGAAGAAGCCCACGGCCGATGCCGGCAGCAGCAGCTTCCAGTGCAGTCCCTGACCGCGGGTGCACACGAAGCAGGCACCCAGTACGGAAACCAGGCCGAAAAAGATAAACACGTAGAAGTCGCCTTTGGCCCGATAGCCATAGGGATTGGGACCCAGCGTATATTTCATGGCCGCGGCAATGGCGCCGGCGCCCAGCATCAGAACCAGGATGGGGGTGAGTTCCCAAAGCGTGCCGAAAGCCCGCCAGGTCATCACCGTTCCAAACCCCACGCAAAGCCCCACAAAGAGGCCGATCAGCCGTTTCATGCCCAAAACCGTCATGGCGCCGCTGTTCAGGCCATATTCCGGTCCCTGCCGGGCCTCCGTATCGGTTCCCCGCAGCACATCGCCCAGCTCGTTGGACAGGTTGGACAGGATTTGCAGGCATACGGTAGTGAGTACAATCAGGATGGCGGTCCATAGGTCAACGTGCCAGTCGGCCACGGACAGCAGGATACCCAGCAGCACTCCGGCCGTAGAAAGCGGCAGGGTGCGCAGGCGCATGGATTGAAGGGCAGCTTTGAAGGTCATCTTAATCCAGCTTGAGGACGGCCATGAAGGCGCTTTGGGGGACTTGGACGGTGCCGATCTGGCGCATCCGTTTCTTGCCCTCCTTCTGCTTTTCCAGGAGTTTGCGTTTACGGGTGACGTCGCCGCCGTAGCACTTGGCGGTCACGTCCTTGCGCACCTGGCGCACGGTTTCGCGGGCGATGATCTTGGCGCCGATGGCCGCCTGTACGGCGATGTCGAACTGCTGACGGGGGATCAGATCCTTCAGCTTCAGGCAGATCTTGCGGCCGAAGTCGTAGGCGTGGTCCTCGTGAATCAGAGTGGACAGAGCATCGGCCGGGTCTCCGTTCAACAAAATGTCCAGCTTCACCAGGCGGGCGGGCCGGAAGTCCGTCACGTGGTAGTCGAAGG
>CAMYWP010000169.1 GCA_947302825.1 uncultured Bacteroidales bacterium | reverse complement strand
GGTGTGCCTTGCCCAGTAAGTTGACAAATCCTTGAAAATAACCTCTCCTTTCTTTTCCGAACTTGTAGTATAAACAGTTCCCAGAGTAGAAAGCGCGCGATTCATGTGCTGCAGATAGTTTTTGTAATTGTCGTAGCGGTCCATAGGGCATAGCAGCCAATCCTTCCCTTCATACTTCTTGAGTATGGCCATTGCTTCCGGATGAACTTTAATTGAGTATTGTTTCCCGGTCTTCTTCCTTTTGTAAATAAGGCGGTCTCCAACAAGCTGGTCTTTCTTTGCCAGAAACAAGTCCGCGGCATTGATGCCAATAAGGTAAAACATCAGCATGAACATGTCACGGTATTCCTCCTGCCATGGCGCAACTTTACAGTCACGGATTTTTCGAAGTGTCTCTACATCCATCGACCTCTTGGCGGTGGGCTCTTCCCTGAGGTCGAAACCGATGAAAGGATCCTCCGTAATCAATCCGTCATTCTTCGCCTTGGTGAAGACGGCACGCACGGAGCGAAGAAGTATACTTCTCGTATTCTTCTTGCAAGTTGTAGACATGGCTTCATCGAGCCCTGTCAGCCATTGTTTGTCCAGCTGCTCAATGCATTTGCCGTCAATTTCCAGATCATACTTGCGAATCCACTTGAGGGCGCGTTCATAGACGCTCCTTGTACCTTTAGTTTTCTTTGATTCGGCATATTCCACGTAATAAGGAACAAACGGATGTCCGGGAGACGTCTGTTCTGTTTCCTTACTTTGCCGGGTGGGGCAGAGGAAGTCTTCGATGCGTCCTTTAAGTTCTGCGGCGTTCTTGCATGCGATGATGTCCGTCTGGCTCAGTGAGATGATAGCCGACTGGATGTCTGCAAGTCGTTTGTCGATGATAATGTTCAGGCGTTTTGCCTGAGGATGCCTCTGCACGTGCGAACCATTCCACTGCTCATCAAAGAGCATGATGTCCGTGGACATGCACGATGAAGTGTTTTTGTGTCGGATAATGATCCGGAGTGGAGCCGGTTTGCTCAAGTCTTTGGCGAATCGCCGGTCCAAGAAGAATTTTACTGTTGCCATACGCACAAGTTTTAAATTATTAGGTTTGTGCGAGAGAACTCCTGTGAAAACAGTCAAACGGCGGTGCGTGAAATGAGCTGAAATGCCTTCAAAAGTGAGTACAGTTTTACACGGATGTCCGACAAACCGGTCAATTTACTTGCACGGACTTGCACGGATTTGCACGAAAAATCATACATTTTCCGACATTTTCAGACACTATTTCAACCTTTTGACAGTGTCAAAACTGGCGTTTTAGCATCCAAAATACTTCAAAATTCACTAAAACAAAAAGGGTAAGGTGCTTTGTATCAGCATCTTACCCTTTAAGCGGTGCGGACGAGGCTCGAACTCGCGACCCCCGGCGTGACAGGCCGGTATTCTAAACCGACTGAACTACCGCACCAAGTTTTCAGTGAACTTCCCTTTCGGGATTACAAAGGTACAAACTATTTTTGAATCTGCAAGGGGTTCCTGAAACTTTTTCAAAAAATTACTCAATAGTAATCTGTTTTTTGGCTTTTTCCACTTCCACCTTCTTCACCTTGGGCAGGTTCACGGTGAGGACGCCGTCCTCTACCTTGGCGCTGATGGCTTCACAATCGGTATCGTCGGGAAGGAGCATGGTCTGTTGGAACTTGGTGTAGGAGAACTCGCGGCGCACATAGTGGCCTTTCTTCTGCTCGTTCTCGCAGCCTTTCTTTTCCATCTTGATCACCAGGTCGCCTTCCTCGTCCAGATGGATATCGAAATCGGCCTTGGTCATGCCGGGAGCGGCCAGCTCCAGCTGATAGGCGTCAGGGGTTTCCAGGACGTTGATGGCCGGTGCCGTGGCTTTCGGGCGTTCCATCCAGGTATTGTCAAAGAAATCGTTGAAGATGTCGGGCATCCAATTCTGATTGTGTCTTACAGGTAACATAACTAAAACCTCCTATACTTTTTTACGTTTAACTTTCCGCTGTTGGGTAACACAAAACCGGGACCATGGGCCGAAAACGCGAAAAAACCGGACAAGCTGGCAGGTTCGCTTGCCAAATTGGCCGAAAGAATGCCAAAATTCAGAAAATAATCGTACTTTTGTTATTCACTAATCTACTTGTCCATGGAAGAAGCTCCGCTCCAGCACTGGTATGCGCTGAAAGTGTTCTACAACAAGGTTTTCGAAATGGAAAGCCTGTTGCAGCAGCGGGGCATGGAAACCTATCTGGCCGTGCAGACGGTCCGTCTGAAGGGTGCTGCCCACCTGGCCGCGCGTAAGCGACTGGCCAATGTATCGGCCCCCAAAGACCATCGCTATATTGTGGAAGGCGCCGTCATTTATGCGCGGAAGCCGCTGGTGGCTTCGCTCCTCTTTGTCAAAGCCACCGATGACCAGATTAAGGAAATCAACACCCAGTTCCGGGAACCGGGCGCCCTGGAAAAGTACGGAATCAAGGGCGGTTTTGTGTACAAGACGGCCGATTTTTCCACTTTTTCCGTCATCCCCGCCAAGCAGATGGAGCAGTTCCGCCTGGTGGTGGAGTCCGGTGCCGGCGGCTTGGAATTCTTTGCCGATGACGATTTCACGCGTTATCAGGAAGGATCGCGCGTACGGGTCACTTCAGGGCCGATGAAAGGCGCCGAGGGCTACATCAAGCGCATCCGCCGCGACCGTCGGCTACTGGTTTGCATCGAAGGCATCATCGCCGTGGCTACGTCTTATATCCCGCCGGAACAATTGGAAATCATTTCATAACGCTCTATGCCCGCAGAAGGAAATATCCTGGTCAAGAAGGCTCGTGTGAACAACTTGAAAGACATTACGGTGGAGATTCCCCGTAATCGGCTGGTTGTGATCACCGGCGTTTCCGGCAGTGGAAAGAGCTCTCTGGCGTTCGATACGCTCTTTGCCGAAGGGCAGCGCCGCTTTGCGGAAAGCCTCTCTTCCTATGCCCGCCAGTTCCTGGGCCGTATGGTGAAACCGGACGTGGAAAACATCGAGGGTATTCCTCCTGCCATCGCCATCGAGCAGCGCGTAAACATCCGGAATCCCCGTTCCACGGTGGCCACCACCACGGAAATCTACGACTATCTGCGCATTCTCTTCGCCCGTATCGGCCGCACTTATTCGCCTGTGAGCGGGGAAGAGGTGAAGTCCCACACGGTGCAGGATGTACTGGAAGCCTTATCGGCCCCGGGCGCCTATTATATCCTGGCCGATTTACACTGGGACACGCGCGAAGACAAGGTGGAGCTGATGCTGGCCCTCAAGGAAGAGGGTTACGGCCGCCTGTTTTCTCCGGCCGAAAGCAAGATTTACACCATTGAGGAAATCATGCAGCTGGACGGCCGCTATCCTGCCGGGCTGATGCTGCTGGTGGACCGCGTGAAAACTTCCGGTCCGCTGGATGAAGACCTGCGCACCCGTCTGCACAGCTCCATCCAAGCCGCCTTCGACAAAGGCGGCGGCGACATGGCGCTATACCGCCCCTCCGGGCTAGTGCACTTCTGCTCCAGATTCGAGCGTGACGGGATGGTGTTCCGGCAGCCGGATGAATATTTGTTCTCTTTTAACAGCCCGTTGGGGGCTTGCCCCGTTTGCGGTGGCCTGGGAAAGATTGTGGGCGTGAGCGAAGACCTGGTGGTACCGGACAAGACCAAGAGCATCTACGATGGCGCCATTGCCTGCTGGCGCGGTGATAAGATGGGATGGTTCAAGGACCAGGTAGTGAGAAACTCGGAGAAATACGGCATCCCCATCTTCGAACCCTATTGCAAACTTACGTCGGAGCAGAAACGCATCCTCTGGGAGGCCCGCTCCGTTCAGGGCGATGAATCCACCATCGTGGGCATCAACGAGTTCTTCGACTGGGTGGAAAGCAATCGCTACAAGGTGCAGTATAAATACATGCTAAGCCGATACTCCGGCCGCACCACCTGCCATGCCTGCGGCGGCAGCCGTCTGCGTCCGGAGGCCCTGTATGTGAAAATCTGCGGCAAGACCATCCATGACCTTCTATCCATGACAGTGGATGAACTGCTGGTGTGGTTCCAGCATTGTGCATTAACGGCTTATGAAGGGGAGATTGCGGGGAAGGCCATTGAAGAAATTCAGTATCGGCTACAGTGCATCCAGGACGTGGGACTGGGTTACCTTACGCTGAGCCGTACCATGAATACGCTTTCCGGCG
>CAMYWP010000168.1 GCA_947302825.1 uncultured Bacteroidales bacterium | reverse complement strand
CGGTCCCATGATGTCCTGCACGTAGGAAGGATAGCGGAAGCGGCCGTCCGGAAGCAGGACATCGGCGCCGGCGCGGGAGCTTTCCAGCAGGAAGGCGTTGCCATAGTCGAAGAAGTACATCCCCTTGGATGCCAGTTGGTTAATGGCGGCCACCTGGCGGCGCAGGGAAGCCTGCACTGCTTCTTTGAAGCGTGCCGGTTCTTCGGCCATCATACGTTTGGATTCCTCCAGGGAATAGCCCACGGGGTAGTAGCCGCCGGCCCAGGGGTTGTGCAGGGAGGTTTGGTCGGAGCCCAGGTCCACTCGGATGTCTTCGTTGGCCAGGCGCTCCCATAAGTCCACCACGTTGCCTACATAGGCCAGGGAGACCACTTCTTTGGTATCTACGGCTTTGCGGATGCGGGGGATAAGTTCATCCAGATTGGGGTGTAATTCATCCACCCAGCCCTGCTGGTGGCGTTTTTCGGCCGCCTTGGGGTTGATCTCGGCCGTCACGCTCACTACGCCAGCGATATTGCCTGCCTTGGGCTGTGCCCCCGACATGCCGCCCAGACCCGCCGTCACGAAGAGTTTGCCGGCCGGGCTGCCGCCTTGTTTCCTGGCGGCGTTCATCACCGTGATGGTGGTGCCGTGCACGATGCCCTGCGGACCGATGTACATATAGGAACCGGCGGTCATCTGTCCGTATTGGCTCACGCCCAGGGCGTTCAGGCGCTCCCAGTCGTCGGGTTTGGAGTAATTGGGTATGACCATGCCGTTGGTCACAATCACGCGCGGAGCATCCTTGTGGCTGGGGAAAAGTCCCAGCGGATGGCCGGAGTACATCACCAGCGTCTGCTCATCGGTCATGGTGGCCAGATACTGCATCACCAGCCGGTACTGTGCCCAGTTCTGGAAGATGGCGCCGTTGCCGCCGTAGATGATGAGTTCGTGCGGATGCTGGGCCACCCTTTCGTCCAGGTTGTTCTGGATCATGGCCATGATGGCCGCCGCCTGGCGGGAGCGAGCAGGATATTCGTCAATGGGCCGTGCATAAATCTTATAAGAAGGCCGATAACGGTACATATAGATGCGTCCGTAGGTCTTGAGCTCGGCTGCAAATTCCGGCACCAGCTGGGCGTGAAGCGCCTCCGGGAAGTAGCGGAGGGCGTTTTTCAGTGCCAGCACCTTCTGCTCCGGCGTAAGGATATCCTTCCGCTTGGGCGCATGGTTAATCTCCGGCTCATAAGGCTTGGCCTCCGGCAACCTATCGGCCGGAATCCCCGCTAATATTTCTTCTTGAAAGGTCATAACTCAATATGCTTGTTTACGGCTTCGAGGACTTGTTGTTCGAGGGCTTGGGCTTGGGCGACAATGGCGTCGGCGCGGGATAGGAGGGGAGCGGCGGAGGATTTGTCCTGGAGGCCGGCGGCGTTGATGCGCACGTTCAGGCGGGCGCCTTGGATGGCGGCCACGGCGGCCAGGGCGGCTACGCCGGCGTCGGAGGCCGATGCCGGATTGCCCTTTTCGGCCATCTGCAGCGCCAGGGGCAGGGCTTTCAGCGTGGCCTCCATGGTGCGCAGCGGCACCTGGGCGGCATAGATTGTGGCCTGCTCGATGGCGGCTGAACGGGCCGCTTTTTCGGCCTCAGTTCCCTTGGGCATGGAGAAGCAGTCCATGATGCGGTTGAAAGCGTTGGTGTCTTCGTCGATGAGCAGCAGCAGTTCGTCCACCAGCTGCTGGCCTTCTTCGGCCACCTCCGAAAACTCCTTCCAGCGGGCGTCCCAGCCACGTTTATGGGCCGATAAGTTGGCCACCATAGTGGCAAGGGCTGCGGCAAGGGCACCCATGCAGGCCGATATGGAGCCGCCGCCCGGGGCGGGGGATTCGCTGGCAGTTTCCCGCACGAAGCCTTCCACCGTGAGTTGGGCCAGGCCCTTGGGGGAATCGGCAATCAGATACTCAATGACTTTTTCCTGGGGATTGAAAGGCTTCAAATCATCCAGGGACATGCTCTTGATGGCGATTTTTACGATTTCCTGCTCGCTGATACCCATCGAACGCTGCTGTTTCTCCAGATAGAACCGGCCGGCCTCGATGAGCACGCGCTTGGGCACCAGACCCACTATTTCGGCCCCGGTTACGCGGAGTCCGCGGGCGGCTGCGGCGCGGGAAACTTCCTCGAAGGCCACGTGCAGGGGCGTTTTGTCAATGTCCGTGATGTTCATGGACACCTGGGCGATGCCATACTCATCGATATACCATCCGATGGCCTTGGTTCCCTTGAGCGTGCCGGGAATCCAGCCTTCTCCGTTGGGATTCTTCCGACCCTTCTCCCGCACGTCGAAGGCCACGGCCATGGCACGGCGGGTGCTGGTGGTGTTCAGGTTGAAGTTCACGACCACCAGGAAGCCCCGGGCGCCCACATTGGTGGCACCGGCCTTGGCTACGGTCTCATTCCAGGAACCGCCGAAATCAGGCTTCTTATCGGCCGATACCATCTTTTCCGGCAGGGCTTCGTATTCTCCCTCCCGGCACACGGCCAGGTTCTTACGCTCGGGTTTGAAGGCGGCGGCTTCGTAGCAGTAGCAGGGGATGCCCAGCTCTTTCCAGAGCCTTTCGGCCAGCCCGCGCGCTAAAACGGCGCATTCCTCCAGCGAGATGCCGGCTACCGGTACCAGGGGCAGAACGTCGGTGGCGCCGCTGCGGGGATGGGCTCCGTGATGCTGGCGCATGTCGATGAGCTCCTGCGCTTTGGCGGCGCCGCGGAAAGCGGCTTCGCACACGGGTTCAGGTTCACCTACGAATGTAACCACGGTGCGGTTGGTGGCCTCGCCGGGATCTACATCCAGGACTTTGACACCTTCTACGGTTTTGATGGCCGCTACAATGGCCTCGATCACGCTTTTATCGCGTCCTTCACTATAATTGGGGACGCACTCGATGAGTTGTTTCATGCTTCTTATTTAACTTCGGGATGTTCCTTCAGGATTTTGTCGGTGAGGGTGCGGAAATCGCTCCAGCGGTAATACTTGCCTTGAACGGGGGTAAGATCCGGCAGCGTAGCTTCGTTCTCGTTGAGCACCACCTTGAACAGGATGTCGTTCTGCTTGTTCTTGTAAAAGACGAACGGGAGGGTTCCCGCCATAGGGATATTGTAATTCTGGAACCAGTATTTGGCCTCTTCCGGTTTGGCGGGGATGGTACCCATGCTGTTCACGTTAAGCAGGGTTACCAGCCCTTCCAGGATATAATCGTGACCGAAACGCAGGTGGGCGGCCCGGTTGGGATCGCCGAAGGAAGCCTCGGCTTTTCCAATGATATCTTCCAGCAGGGGAATGACACCGTAACGGGCGGTGATGTCGCTGTAGAAGGAGTAATAACTGGCTGCTTCCCAGAACTTCAGGCGCTGCTCCTGGGTGAGAAGATCGTCGAAGAGGGGTTCCTTCACATAGTTATGATAACCGCACAGGAGTTCGAACAGTTCGTCTAAGAAAGCTGCGTTTCTGTCTTGGAGAAAAGTGCTGTCTGTGAACAGTTTGTCCAGGACTTCCTGGGGGTTGCAGGTGCGTTTGAAGAAGTCTCCCGGCGTTTCCATTTGGGGTGTATCCTGCTGTCCCTTGAAGGTACGGCGGATGGCACGGGGAGCACTGGGCGGGGCGATGATGCCCATGCCCATGTGGTCCGACTGCATCCTGACTTGCAGTTTGGGATTCCCGCTCATGAGACCGGTGTTGAAAGCGCCCATACTCACAATGCAGCGCTGGCCGACGGAAGAAAGGGCATCCACTTTTTTGCGGCCCTTAAATACCTGCGGGAACTGCTCGTACACGAAGGTGCCGATGGCCAGATGCTGGTCATAGCCCAACGGAACCAGGTCTCCGGTGTTGATGTAGGGTTCCAGGTAAAAGGCTTCGTATTTGGCGGCGAAAGCCTTGCCGTAGGGAGTAAGGAGGTCCTTCTCTTCGGCTTCCTTGAAGACATCCCGGATGAACGTATAAGTGTCCGCATTCCAGGCGTAACGGGAGCCGTGACGGCCATAGTGGCTGATATAGAAGGGCTTGTAGCCCGCCGGCGCCTTGCTCATGGTGCCGAATTCATCCAGCCGGTGCGGACCCTCCATCCCGTAGGACTTGCGGACATCGGCCTTGACTATGTCCAGTACATCATACTGCTGCGCACTGAGCACGATGCAGGAAAACAGGATTCCTGAACAAATGGTTATTATTTGTTTCATAGCCATCAAAGATATCTATTTTTTCG
>CAMYWP010000167.1 GCA_947302825.1 uncultured Bacteroidales bacterium | reverse complement strand
CGCAGTTCCTCCCAGCTTCTGTGCGCTCTCCGCGGCGGCCTTCTTTGCGCTGTCCGCGGCATTTTTCGCAGTCTCGGCGACCAGCGTCCTGGTCTTCCGGAAGGTCTCGCTGCCGACCAGGCCCTTGAGAGCGTTTTCGCCGACCTTCAGGAAGATCCTGCCGTGGACCAGAAACCCAGCCTGGAAGAGGAAGAGGCCCTGAAATTCCTCTACGCCTACATGCCGCTGGCCGATATCACCGACTACACCCCGGCCTTCTACCTGGAGAACGTGAAGGCGGCTTTTGCCACCCGTTCCCTGTGGAATGTGCCGGAGCGGGAATTCCGCCACTTCGTGCTGCCGCTGCGGGTGAACAACGAGAACCTGGACAGCGCCCGCGTGGTGTTTGCCCGGGAGCTTCTGCCCCGTATTGAGGGTATGTCCATGCAGGACGCCATCCTGGAAGTGAACCATTGGTGCCACGAAAAGGTGACCTACCAGCCCTCCGACGCCCGTACGTCTTCGCCGCTGAACCTGGTGAAGAACGCCCTTGGCCGCTGCGGCGAGCAGTCCACCTTCTGCGTGACGGCGCTCCGCAGCGTGGGCATTCCCGCCCGTCAGGTATATACCCCGCGCTGGGCCCACACCGACGACAACCACGCCTGGGTGGAAGCCTGGGCCGATGGCCAATGGTGGTTCCTGGGTGCCTGCGAGCCCGAGCCGGTGCTGAACCTGGGCTGGTTCAACGCCCCGGCCTCCCGTGCCCTGCTCATGCACACCAAGGTGTTCGGCAAGTACGACGGCCCAGAGGAAGTGGTCTTGGAAAGCCCCAACTTCACAGAGGTGAACCTCATTGACAATTACGCCAAGACGGCCCGCATCGACTTCACCGTCCGTAACAACGACGGCGCGTCGGTGGAAGGCGCCCGCGTGGACTTCTGCATCTACAACTATGCCGAATTCTACCCCGCCGTTACCAAGTACACCGATGCCGAAGGCCACACCTTCTCCAGCGCCGGCCTGGGCGACATGCTCATCTGGGCCTCCAAGGACGGCGCCTATGGCTATGCCCGGGCTTCCTTCGGCAAGGATAAGGAGGTAATCATCACGCTGGACAGCCCCTTCGCCAGCGAGGCTTTCACCCTGGTTCCGCCGCCGGAAGACGTGAAACTGCCGGAAGTGACGCCTGAGCAGCGCGCCGCCAACAATAAGCGCTTTGCCCAGGAGGACGCCATCCGCCATAACTATGAGGAGTCTGCCTGCTTTGCTCCGGAACAGGCCAAGGCCTACGTGCGGGAAATGGCCTACAAAGACGAAGTGGCATCCATCCTCGTCCGCTCCCGCGCCAATTGGCAAACCCTGCAGGCCTTTATGGAATCCACCGAAGACATTCCCTACGTCGAAAGCATCTTCCAATCCCTCTCCGAGAAAGACCTCCACGACATCACGCTGGAGCTCCTGAAGGACGCTTATCGGCCCGGCATGCCTTACACGGGCTTCCGTGTGGAAAACGAGTTCCTGAGCCCCTACAACCATTTCTTCGGGGAATTCTTTGAGGATTACGAGGCCTATCAGTCGCCCGAAAGTATCCGCCAGTGGGTGGTGGACAACATCACGATCCTGAACGATCCCAAGGCCTGGAACATCCCCATGTCGCCTGCAGGCGTTTATCGCCATCGCCTGGCCGATCCCCGCTCCCGCGACATCTTCTTCGTGGACTTGTGCCGCTTTGCCGGCTTTGATGCCCAGAAGGACCCTGTCACCGGAAAGGTGCAGTATAAGAAGGACGGTCAGTGGCTGGACGTCTCATTCGATGGCCACGCCGAGGCTGCCGTTTCGCCCAAGGGCCTCCTGAAGCTGTCCTACACCCCCACGCCCACCATTGCCAATCCGCAGTACTACACGCATTTCTCCCTGTCCAAGATCGAGAACGGACGGCCGCATCTGATGGCCTTTGATGAGGGCGAAGTGGATATGGGCGGCGGCGTAGACTGGGCCCATGTGTTCAAGAAGGGCCATCCGATGGATGCCGGCGACTATCTGCTGGTCTCCGGGAACCGCCTGTCCGATGGCTCCGTCCCGGTGTCCATGCTCTTTTTCACCGTGGCCGAAGGCGGCGTGACGGAAGTACCGCTGCGCATCGATGAAGGAAAGGGTGCCGTGCCGGTCATCGGCTCGCTGGATGCCGAAAGCCTGTTTACTCCGGACGGTTCCGCCGTGCCGCAGTCGGTCCTGTCGGCCGTGGGTCGCGGCTTCTACGTGCTGGGCATCCTGGATCCGGGCAAGGAACCCACGAACCACGCCCTGCGCGACCTGATCGCCGCGCGTGAGCGCCTGGCTGCCTGGGGTCGCCCGATCGTGCTCCTGTGTGAATCGACCGAAGCTCTGGAACAACTGAAGAAAGAGGCTATGGAAGGCCGATATGGCTCCATTCCCAATAATGTCACCGTGGTGCTGGGTGTGGATACGGAAGGTATCCGTGCCGCCATCGCCAAGGATCAGAAGCGTGCCGGAAACGGCCGCCTGCCCCTGGTGG
Source organism: uncultured Bacteroidales bacterium (assembly GCA_947302825.1). GTDB lineage: Bacteria > Bacteroidota > Bacteroidia > Bacteroidales > UBA932 > Cryptobacteroides. The sequence goes on along the minus strand of CAMYWP010000167.1, from coordinate 1,729 downwards.
TGATTGCCGACACCTTCAACCGCCTCTTCTTCTGCTCCGAAGGCTACACCATCGGCCTGGGCGATCAAATCGCCACCATCGTCACCCGCCTCTAATCCTGGCAAGCATTCGCCTGACAATCAACCATTTATAAAAAGTAATCGTTCAAAAACTGAACGATTACTTTTCGTAAGTGGCTGAGGGTGAGATAGTTGACGATCAGTAAAGTTTCAGGAAGACCTCGATGGCCTGGTATTCAGCCATGCCCAGACTGTCATACAGATGGGCGGTGTTCTGGGTGCGCTCTTCGGCGCGCTGCCAGAACTCGCGGGGGTCTTCGCCGGGGAACGGGACGATGTCTTTCTGCGACAGGTGGCGGAAGATGGCGTGACGCTTTTTCACTACCTCGTCCGGGCTTAGCGGAACGGCCATGTCCACGCGGCCCAGCTCCCACTCCATCCAGGCGCCGCGGTACAGCCACACGTGGGTCTTGGCCGTCCATTCTGCCTTCTCTTCCTTCAGTTGGTCCAGGGCCTCCAGGGCGGCTTCGGTGCACACGCGGTGGGTGCCGTGGGGATCGGCCAGGTCGCCGGCCATGAAGATCATGTCGGGCTTGAGGTCGTTCATCAGCTTCTTGATGATGTCCACGTCGGCCTGGGAGCGGGGGTTCTTCTTGATGCCGCCGCTTTCATAGAACGGCAGGTTCAGGAAGTGTGCGTTGGTATTGTCGTTCAGGCCGAAGCTGCGCACGGCGCCACGGGCTTCGCTGCGGCGGATGGCGCCCTTCATCTCCAGCAGTTCGCGGGGTTCGGGTTCGCCGGGCACCTTGCTTTCCACCAGTTTCTTCACGTGGTCGAACTGGTCGGCGAAACCCAGCTGGAAGGCGGCGTCCATGTGCTGAAGCACTACGTCGTCGTGCACGGCCACGTTGCCGGAAGTCTCATACGCCACATGTACGTCGTGCCCCTGGGAGACCAGGCGGATGAAAGTACCGCCCATGGAAATCACGTCGTCGTCCGGGTGCGGGGAGAAGATGAGTACGGTCTTGGGGAAAGGTTGGGCCGATACGGGACGGGTGCTGTCGTCGGCGTTGGGTTTGCCGCCGGGCCAGCCCGTGATGGTGTGCTGAAGGTCGTTGAACACGTCGATGTTCACCTTGTCAAACGAGCCCACTTTCTCCAGTAGTTCTCCCAGATTGTTGTTCAGGTAATCGTTTTCCGTGAGCTTCAGGATGGGTTTTCCCGTTACTTCGCACAGCCAGACCACGGCCTTGCGGATGAACTTGGGCGTCCAGTCGCAGGGACCCACCAGCCAGGGTGCCACGCTGCTGGTGAGCAGGCTGGCGGCAGCCTCGTCCACGTAGAAGGAGATATGGTCGTGGCGCTGGAGCAGCGAGGCGGGGCAATCGGCCGTGGCAATTCCTTCGGAAATGGCCTTGACGGCTTTGGCTTTGTCTTCGCCCCAGGCCATCAGGATAATGCGTTTGGCGCTGAGCATGGTGCCCACACCCAGGGTGATGGCTTTGTCCGGCGTGGCGGAAATATCGTTGTTGAAATTCCCCGACTGCCGCTTGCGGGAGGCATACGAGAGACGTACCACCCGGGTGCGCGTTTTCTCGTTGGAGCCGGCTTCGTTGAAGCCCACCTGCCCCTCTTCGCCCACGCCGATCACCAGCAGGTCCAGGTCGCGGGCCATGGCATCAAATTGAATGCAGTACGGACCGGTTTCCTCTTCCGACAGCGTGCCGTCC
>CAMYWP010000166.1 GCA_947302825.1 uncultured Bacteroidales bacterium | reverse complement strand
AGGAGGCATCCCCTACTATCGCACTATCAATCCGGATAATTCTTCCCATCGTTTTGCGCCCTATGTATCGCCCGGCCTGGAAATTTCCATTACGGATCATTGGTCGGTGATAGGCTATTTAGGGCGTTTGGAATACGATACCCAATTCAAGACGTTCCAATTCTCCGCCGAAATGGACAGCTTTGGCGTGGGCGTCTACTACAGCTTCTGAACCACCAGGGCGGCATTGGTTCCGCCAAAACCGAAGGAATTGGACAGGAAAGTATCAAAGCGGCCTTCCCGGGTTTGCTGAACAATCTGCAGCCGGGCCGATTCTTCGTCCGGGTGCTCGAAATTCAGGCTGGCGGCCAGAAAACCGTCCCGCATCATCAGATAGGAATAAATGAGTTCCGAAGCCCCTGCCATCCACATCTCGTGGCCGGTCTGGCCCTTGGTGGAGGTAACCGGAACCGTCTTTTCGCCAAAGAGGCGGGCGATGGCCCGGGCCTCGTTGGCATCGCCCAGCACCGTAGAGGTGGCGTGAGCATTGATGTAGCCGATATCGGCCGGACTTAAGCCGGCGCGCTGCAGGGCCAGCGACATGGCCATGAAAGGACCGTCCACACCCGGGGTGGAAATGTGCTGTCCATCGGCCGAAAAGCCATAGCCCAGCACCTCGGCCAGCGGCTTCGCACCCCGCTTTTGGGCGCTCTCCAGGCTTTCCAGCACCAGCGAAGCCGCACCGCCGCCGGGCACCAGGCCGTCGCGGTCCCGGTCGAAGGGTCGGCTGGCTTTTTCCGGCGCATCTTCCCGGATGGAGAAGGCTTCGATACCGTCGAAAGAGCCTGTGGCATTGGGATTTACCTCCTGCGTACCGCCACATACCACCATGTCCAGCAGGCCGTCCCGGATGAGGGTGGAGGCCAGGCCCACGGCATGGGAACCGCTGGCGCAGGCTGCCGATACGGTGAGTGAAAGACCCCGGAGGTGAAAGAGGACGCTCAGGTTCATGGTTACGCTGGAGTTCATGCACTGGAAAACGGCGCCGCTTCCGCACAGGGAGGTGGACTTCATGTCCCGGATGGTGTCGTGGGTGCGGCAGATGGCATCGGCCGTGGAGTCGTTGCCGTAGATGAGTCCCGCGGGATGGGCATCCAGATAATCCGGGTCCACGCCGGCCTGCCGCAAGGCATCCCGGGTGGCGCAATAGGCATAGAGCGAGGGTTCCCCCATGGTGCTGCGCGCCTGGCGGGACAATTCGCCCTTCAGTTCCGGACGGGGTACAAAAGATGTAAGGGCGCTCCGGAACCCCAGTTCCTTGCGCTGGGCATCCACCACTATCCCACATTTACCTTCATACAACGCATCCCGCACCTGGTCCAGCGTCTGTCCCAGGGTGGACCAGATGCCCATGCCTGTTATCACTACCCTTCGGCCCATTTATAAAATAACCATTAAATTATTGAAGCTAAGTGAATTATTGTACGAAAGCTTCTTGCAGGCCCTCATCACCATCCTAACGCCCAGCGTGAACTCCGGATGCGCCGGGTCCTCCTCCTTCCAGTGACTGGCCCTTTCCTTGATATCGAAACGGCGGCAGTCGTCCCGGAAACGGATGATGATCTCCTGCTTACTCAAGGAAAGCCGCACTTCCAGATGGTGAGGTTTGCCATCGTTGAAGCCATAGGTGAAAATGATATTCCCCATTTCCTCAATATACAGGGACACTTTGTAGGCCTTGTCCGCGGAAACACCCCTGTCCAGACAAAATGCCTGTGCCTGTTCGGCCAGCGTCCATACTTCCTCCTGCCGGCACATGGTACGTTCCAACCGGTTTTCGGGAGAGACACCAAATTCTTTTGGCACAAAAACATAGGCTTCCATGCCTTTGTAGCGCTTGTCCCGACGCAGGTAAGCCTCCAGGTTGAAGACCAGAATTACCAGTAACTGACTAACGGCAAAAGAGGCAAACACGCCTTCCAAGCCCCAAATCCAGCGCATCACAAAGGCGCAGAGTACCAGGAAAACCAATTCGGAGGAGATATAGACCATCATGGCCCGCCCTGAGTGCTCCACCCCCTGCAAGTAACTGCCCAAGCAATGGTTCCAGGTAATCAACGGCAAAGAAACAGCCAGCCAGCGCACCGCGTGAACGGCATAGAGGAACGATGCGTCCATTCGGGAAATATACAGGGACACCAGAGGATTGGCCAGCAGGAAAACCAACACCCCCACTCCTCCCGACACTAACATAGTGGCATAGGCACTCATCCGGCCCACATCCATGAGTCCGCGGCGGTCTTGTTCACCATAGCTGATGCCTGTCAGAAGCAGGGTGGCGCCCGAAATACCGGTGGCCAGGGAAAGGAGCAGCGACTGCAGATTGCGCTGGACGGCCAGGCTGCTCATGGCGGAGGCGCCCAGCGTGCCCATTACCAGCGTGCTGATGAGCACGGTGGCCACGGCCGACGTACCCACCCGGATGCCGGAAGGAAGACCCATCCCCAGCATGCGCCGCACGTTCACAAGCGCCATATCCTTGTAGCGGAAGCGGAAGAAACGGTTCTTGCTGAAAAGATAAGAAAGCAGTACCAGCAGGCCCAGCGTATAGCTGATGGTGGTGGCCATGCCAATCCCCCACATGCCGCCATGGAAAACCAGCACGTTCAGGAGGTCGATCACGATGTCCGAAACGCCCATTACCAGGCTGCCGATAATCACCAGCTTCCGCCGCCCATCTATCTGCAGGGCGGGGATGAGCGCCAGAAACATGAGCAGGGAGGGCGTGCCCAGGGAGATGGCCGACAGGTAATCGGCCGTCATCTGATGGATTTCACCGCTGGCGGGAGCGCCCATCAGGCGGGCGAGTTCGTGCGGAAACAGCACGCCCACCAGGGCAAACAATAGGGAACATGTCAGGGTAAAAAGCATGGAAAAACTGTACATGCCGTTGGCCCTGCGTGTCTTACCCCGGCCGATAGCCACCGTACAGGGCTGCTGGAAGCCCACCGTAACGATGTAACTGAAAATAATCAGTATCAGGAAAATAGGGGTGGCGATACCGTGGGCCGCCATGGCATTCTCCCCCAGGAACCGCCCCACCATCACACCGTCGATGACCCCGCAGATACTGTCGGCCAGTTCTGCATTGATGAGCACCAGCATGGTATCCCGAAACTGATTGCGGCTTAAAGCGGGTATGTTGGTGTACTTTTCCACGAAAGGTAAAGGTACAAACTTTTTTTCATATCTCCGTTTTTATTGCCTATCTTTGTTTGCTCAACCAACACTGAAACACAACCAGTCAAACCTAAGCTAATTGAATATGGCAGAAACAAAATTCCGGGTCGAAAGCGACCTCATCGGCGAACTCCAGGTTCCCATCGACGCCTACTACGGTGTACAAACCCAGCGGGCCATCAATAACTACAAAATCTCCAATACGCGCATGTGCGACTATCCGGAGTACATCATTGCTATGGCTTATGTGAAGATGGCCGCCGCGGCTGCCAACACAGAGCTGGGCGTGCTCCCGAAGGAGATCGGCGAGGCCATCATCAAGGCTTGCCAGGAAATTGTGGACGGCAAGTTCTGGGACCAGTTCCCGGTAGATATGATGCAGGGCGGCGCCGGCACCTCCGTGAACATGAACGCCAACGAGGTTATCGCCAACCGCGCCATCGAGCTCCTGGGTCACAAGAAGGGTGAATATCAGTACTGCTCGCCCAACGACCACGTGAACTGCGCCCAGTCCACCAACGACGCCTATCCTTCGGCCTTCCGTTATACTTTCGTGCGTATGAACAAGCACGTGGAGAAGGCGCTGAAAGACCTCATCGCCTCCCTGCGCGCCAAGGGTGAGGAATTCAAGGACGTTATCAAGATGGGCCGCACGCAACTGCAGGATGCCGTTCCCATGACCTCCGGCCAGGAATTCAACGCCTTCGCCAACAACCTCGAAGAAGAGATTGCCAACCTGGAACGCAGCGTGGTCCTGCTCAAGGAAATCAACATGGGCGGTACGGCCATCGGCACCGGCCTGAATGCCGTTCCCGGTTTCGCCGAACTCTGCACCAAGAAGATGAGCGAATTCACCGGCGACACCTTTGAAAAGGCCCCCGACCTGGTGGAAGCCACGCCCGACACCGGCGCATACGTAAGTTATTCCGCCGCCCTCAAACGTCTGGCCGTCAAGCTCTCCAAGACCTGCAACGACCTTCGCCTGATGGCTTCCGGTCCCCGTTGCGGCCTGCACGAGATCAACCTCCCGGCCATGGCTCCCGGCTCCTCCATCATGCCCGGCAAAGTG
>CAMYWP010000165.1 GCA_947302825.1 uncultured Bacteroidales bacterium | reverse complement strand
AATGAACGAACTGGCCCCGCTCATAGCCGACCTGGCGCTGATCCTCATCTGCGCCGGCATCATGACGCTGGTTTTCAAGAAATTGAAACAGCCCCTGGTGCTGGGCTATATCGTGGCGGGTTTTCTGGCCAGTCCGCACTTTACCCTCACTCCTTCGGTGATAGATGCCGCCAGCATCCACGTCTGGTCGGATATCGGCGTCATCTTCCTGCTCTTTGCCTTGGGACTGGAATTCAGCTTCAAGAAAATCGTGAAGGTGGGCGGTCCGGCCATCATCGCCGCCCTCACCATCATTTTCGGGATGATCTTCCTGGGATTCATGGTGGGATCGGCCTTTGGATGGAGCAAGATGGATGCCCTGTTCCTGGGCGGCATGATCTGCATGAGTTCCACCACCATCATCTACAAGGCTTTCCAGGACCTGGGGCTTTCGCAGAAGAAATTCGCCGGCCTGGTTATGAGCATCCTCATCCTGGAGGATATCCTGGCTGTGGTGCTCATGGTGGTGCTGTCCACCGTGGCCGTATCGGCCAATTTTGAGGGCGGAGAACTGGTCCGGAGTATCGGGAAACTGGCCTTCTTCCTGGTTCTGTGGCTGGTAGTAGGCATCTATCTCATTCCCCTTTTCCTTCGCAAGGCACGGGAACTGATGAACGACGAAACCCTGCTGGTGGTGTCGTTGGCCCTGTGTTTCATGATGGTGGTAGTGGCCGCCAAAACCGGTTTCTCGGCCGCCTTCGGCGCTTTTATCATGGGCTCCATCCTGGCCGAAACCCTGGATGCAGAGCACATCGAGCACCTGGTCAAGCCCGTCAAGGACCTCTTCGGAGCCATCTTCCTCGTGTCCGTGGGCATGATGGTGGACCCTGCCATGATCGGCCAGTACTGGCTGCCCATCCTTATCATCACCATCACGGTCATCCTGGGCCAGTCCTTCTTTGCCACCGTGGGCGTGCTGCTCTCCGGCCAACCCCTGAAAACGGCTGTCCAGAGCGGTTGCTCCCTTACGCAAATCGGCGAATTTTCCTTCATCATCGCCTCCCTGGGCGTGGCGCTGGGCGTTACCAGCAGTTTCCTCTACCCTATTGTGGTAGCCGTTTCGGTCATCACCATCTTTCTCACGCCCTACATGATCAGGATGGCCGATCCAGCCTACAGTTTCATCTACGGCCATCTGCCTTCGCGGGCACGCAACTTCCTGGAATCCTATGCCGAATCGGCCGAACCCCGCAGCGGCAAGGACAATGCCTGGAAGCAATACCTGAGGAAAATCGTGAGCACCGTGCTCATTTACGGCATCCTGTGCATCGCCATCTGCATCGTGGGATTCACCGCCCTGGTTCCCCTGGCCGAAAAGTGGATTCCTGGCATTTGGGCCCATGTGACCGCCGCCGCAGTCATCCTGGCGCTGTTGGCCCCTTTCCTCCGTGCCATGATGATCAAGCACAACAAGTCGGAGGAATTCACCCAGCTGTGGGATGAGAACAAGGCCAACCGCGCGCCGCTGGTGGCCAGCGTGGTCATCCGCGTGCTTATGGCCATGGGCTTTGTCTTTTACGTGCTGGCCCGGCTTTTCCACATTTCTGTGTTGCTGATCCTGCTGCTGGCCCTGCTCACGGTGGGTTACATGATTTTCAGCCGCTGGACCAAGCGCTCTTCGCGCCGTCTGGAAGAAACCTTCATGATCAACCTCCGCTCCCGTGACCTGCGGGCCGAACAAGAGGGAAAGAAAAAGCCCGAATACGCCACCCGTCTGCTGGACAAAGATTTACACCTGGCCGTATTTGACGTTCCCGCCGAAGTAGAGTGGGCCGGTAAGGAGTTGCGTGAACTCACTTTCGGCCAGCGCTACGGCGTACAGGTGGTCTCCATCATGCGCGGCCAGCGGCGCATCAACATCCCCAAAGCCACCACCCGTCTTTTCCCGCAGGACCGTATCCAGGTCATCGGCACCGACAAAGACCTGGAAACCTTTGGCATCGCCCTGCAACGTCACCAGGAAGACACCCCCGAAACCTGGAGCAACAGCGAGATGATCCTCCGGCGCCTCCCCATCAAGGCCGATTCCTCTTTCATGGGCAAGAGCCTGCTGGAGAGCGGCATCCGCGACCGGCATCACTGTCTTGTAGCCGGTATCGAGAAGTCCGACGGCACCCTCCACGTACCCAACGCCCACCTGCCTCTGGAAGACGGGGACGTCCTGTGGCTGGGGGGCGAACAAAAGGATATCGACGGGCTGCTTAGCCTGTAATCCTACAATTCCTTGATCTTGATATTGCGGTAGGACACCAAGAAGCCGTGGTCCTGCAGGAGGATGTAGCCTTCCTGGGCATTGCCGAAGTTGGGCCAGTCCTTGTATTTGCTATAGGCCACCAAGGCATTCCACATCTGGTTGTTGCGTTCGTATTCCAGCAGTTTGTGGCCGTTGAGCCAATGCTCCACGTGGTTGCCGCAAACCACTATCATAGCCGTGCTCCAGCCATCCAGGGTGTAGGCCTCCCAGTCGCCGTGCGGGGCGGGAATCAGGTCGTACAGGGAGCCCAGGGTACGGTTCCCCTTCACGCCTAACTTGGCGTCCGGATGGCGTTTGTCGTCCAGGATCTGGAACTCGCAGCCGATAGCCGATCCCGGTCCGGTGTTCAGGAAAGGATCCACAAAGTACTTGATGCCGCTGTTGGCTCCCGGCGTAATCTTGAAGTCCACCTTCAGGATGAAATTCCCGTACTTGCGGGTGGTGATGATGTCTCCGCCGTTGGTACTCTCCGCACCGTCGCCGGCATGGACATACAGAACACCGTTATCGATGGTCCAGCCCTCGTGCGGGAAGGCACCGTTCATCTTGGGACGGGCGCTCTGCCAGCCATCGGCCGTCTTTCCGTCAAAGAGCAGCTTCCAACCGGCAGCCTCTTCCTCCGGAGTAAGGGTATTGGCGATGCAGTTGATGCAAGGGGCCGATGTGGGCGTGGCATACTGTTCCACGTCCTTGGTAATGATACGGATGTCTTTCCAGCAAATGCGGGCACCCAGCTGGTTGGCACCCACCGTATGGACCTGCAGGGCGATAAAGCCGGTAGGATCCACGTCGTCAATGAGGTTGGCGCAGGAAATCCCGTTCACCCAGGTACGGATGTGCGTGCCGATGCATTCGATACGGGCATGGTTCCAGCCGTCGTGGTAGGCCTTCCGGGCGGGCTCGTTGGACGTGAGCCGATACAGCCACAGACGGCGAGCCTCGTCATAGATACCGCCCGACCAGGCACGCGGCGCAGGGTCGATCTCGAACTGATAACCGTAGACCAGACCCCGGTCCTTATCCTTATGACTGCGGAGCTGCACGCCAGAATTGATGCCTTCCGTCATGAAATCGAACTCCAGGATGAAGTCTCCGTACTCCTTGGTGGTGGCCAGGAAAGAATTCACCTTGCTGTCGGTGGCCGTTCCCACAAGGATGCCGTCCTGAACGGAATATTTGGCTGTACCGGTCACCTGCTTCCATCCCTTCAGGTTCTTGCCGTTGAACAGAGGCTCCCACTGCTGTGCGGAAGCGGAAAAAGACAGCGTGAGGATTAACCCCAGCAGGACAATCAATCTCTTTTTCATAATTACAAGGTATAATACTCTTCCCAACCCTTCCTGGGCGGTATGCCCACCAGAAGTGCATTGGCGAAGGGATCGTTGGCAATGGTTTTGCTCATGCGGTCGAAGCTGAGCTTGCGGCCGGTGCGGATGGCCACAACACCCAGCGCGAAAGTCTGGCACATGGGGCCGAATATCTCGAAGGGAGAACGGGTCTTCTCCTGGCCCATACAGGCCAGCAGGAAGTTCTTGAAATGGTTGGACATGGTTTCCTCGTCGGGCACGAAAGGCAGCTTGGAGGCCATTTCACGGGCCTTTTCCTCCGGAATGATCCGTAGCGGTGAGCCATGGCTGCCGCCCCGGAACGTAAGCTCCTTGGAATAGATGATCTTACCCGGACTCAGGGCCGATGGCGTGAAGGTGCCGTCCATATTGGTGGCGGGGACATCGGCGTTATTGCCCGTAGTGGGGCCATAACCGGCAGGGAGCGTGGGGAAATTCTTCTGGCCGTCGTACCAGGTGAGTTCTACCGGCGGCATATCGCCGCGGCTGGCGAAGCGGAAACGCAGGGTGGTTTCCTGCGGGAAGAAATAATCGTTGCTGCCCGTAAGTTTCAGGGGCTCAATCTCATACGGGAGTCCCAGCTCCAGGAATTCGTGGCAGGTGTCGATGATGTGGGCCGCCCAGTCGCCGATGGCGCCCATGCCGAAGTCGAACCAGCCGCGCCAGTTGC
>CAMYWP010000164.1 GCA_947302825.1 uncultured Bacteroidales bacterium | reverse complement strand
TGAGACGGATGATGTTCAACAGACCGGCGCCGGCTGCATATTCAAGGTTCTGGACGGCGAAGAACTTGTTGGCGATGTCCAGGACACCCATGGTGGCGTAGGGAACGAAGTTCCACAGACGGGTCTCTTTGTAACCGCCGATGGTGTTGGAGATGTTCCACAGGAAATCACCGTGGAGATAGTGGAAACCATGCCTGGTACCGGCGAGGGTTCCGTTCATGGGAACCTTAGCCACATCCCACAGGCCATGGTAGCCCAGACGCATACCGATGGCGGGAGTCCACCATTTACCGAAGTTCAGGTCTGCAGCAAGGCCGATCTTGCCCCACTGATTGGTAGCAGTGATGGAAGGAATAACGGAATTCACACCGGCAGCGATACCGATGAACATGTTGTCACCAGCCTTGTTGGTCTCATAAGCACCGCGGACAACCTTACCGTTCTCATCACGGTTGTTGTTCTCCTGAGCAAAAGCGTTAGCGGAGAACAGAAGACTTGCAATTGCAAGAGCTCCAAAAATTTTGATACCTTTCATAATACTATTAAGATAATTAATTGTCTCAACTTTTTGCGCTAATGAACGCTTATCGGCGCAAATTTAAGAAATTTTTACTAACCGAACAAATTTTTAGAGACAATTTTTAATTAATTGCGAAACTCCGTATCTTTGCAATCCAAGTTTTTTCCATGCAATTCAGGCTTCACTCAGACTATCAGCCCTCCGGCGATCAGCCGGAAGCCATCGGCCAATTGTGCCATGCCCTGCAGCAAGGCGTACAGGATGTTACCCTGCTGGGAGTCACCGGATCCGGTAAGACTTTTACCATGGCCAACGTGATCCGGAACCTGCAGCGGCCGGCGCTCATCCTGAGCCACAATAAAACCCTTGCGGCCCAGCTTTATGGAGAATTCAAAGCCTTCTTTCCGGAGAATGCGGTGGAGTATTTCGTTTCCTATTATGACTATTACCAGCCGGAAGCCTATATTCCCAGCACGGATACTTATATTGAGAAAGACCTGAGTATCAACGAGAAGATTGACGAACTGCGGGTAAGCGCCGCCAGCGCCCTCATGAGCGGCCGGCGCGACGTTATCGTAATCAGTTCCGTCTCCTGCCTGTACGGCATCGGCAATCCGGACGATTTCCACGACCAGACGGTCACGGTGCGCCGGGGCGAGCAAATGTCCATGACACGCCTCCTGTACAAGATTGTGGATGCCCTGTATTACCGCACGGAAACGGATTTCAAGCGCGGCTCCTTCCGCGTTCGCGGGGATACCGTAGATATCTTCCTGGGTGGGGCCGATTACGCCGCCCGCATCGAATTCTTCGGCGACGAAGTGGACCGGATCGCCCTCATCGATCCTGTGAGCGGCGCCATTTTCGAGGAAATGGATAAAATCGACCTGTATCCGGCTAAGAACTTCGTTACCTCCAAAGAAAAAGGCGCAAAAGCCGTGAGTCAGATCCAGGACGACCTGGTGAAGCAGGTGGAATATTTCGAATCTATTGGCAAATTCCTGGAAGCCAAACGCCTGAAACAGCGGGTGGAGTACGATATAGAAATGATTAAGGAAATGGGCTACTGCCCCGGCGTGGAGAACTATTCCCGCTATTTCGACGGGCGCAAACCCGGCCAGCGGCCCTTCACGCTCATCGACTATTTCCCGGACGACTTCCTGTTGTTCATCGACGAAAGCCACGTGACCCTTCCCCAGATCCGGGCCATGTACGGCGGGGATCACTCCCGCAAGGAAACGCTGGTGGAATACGGCTTCCGCCTGCCTGCCGCCGCCGACAACCGACCCCTCACCTTTGATGAGTTCGAGGGCGTGACGGGCCAGACGGTGTATGTAAGCGCCACGCCGGCCGATTACGAACTGGAGAAATCCGAAGGCCTCGTGGTGGAGCAGATCGTGCGCCCCACAGGCCTCCTGGACCCGCCCATTGAGGTACGCCCCACCCAGAACCAGGTGGACGACCTGATGGAGGAAATCCGCATCAGGGCCGAAAAAGACGAACGCGTGCTGGTAACCACCCTCACCAAGCGCATGGCCGAAGAACTGGACAGTTACTTCACAAAAGCCGGCGTACGCTGCCGCTACATCCACTCCGATGTGGATACGGCCGAACGGGTGGAAATCATCGAAGATTTCAAGAACGGCCTTTTCGACGTGCTCATCGGCGTGAACCTCCTGCGCGAAGGCCTGGACATCCCCACCGTATCGCTGGTGGCCATTTTGGATGCCGATAAGGAAGGCTTCCTGCGCAGCGGCCGCGCCCTCACGCAGACTGCCGGCCGCGCCGCCCGCAACATCAACGGCCTGGTGATCATGTACGCCGATACCATCACGCAAAGCATGGACGAGACCATCCGGGAAACCGCCCGCCGTCGCGCCAAACAACAGGAATACAACAAGTTGCACAATATCACTCCAAAACAGGTCCAGGTGCGCGCCAATGTGCTGATGAGCGAACTGGTGCGCTCCGGCGAGGATACCACCCACGTGAGCGGATTCCTGAACCCGGTGCTGCAGAACAGTGTAACCGGTCATGTGAGCGCGCGGGACAGCGTTTCCGATCCGGAATACGTGCCCTCCGCCTCCGAACTGGGCAAGGGAGACGTGTCCGTGGGCCTGGGCCACGACGCCCGCCGCGAAGGCACATCGGCCTATGTGGACGGTTACATTCAGGCCGATCTAGCCGCCGTCCTGCAGGACCCGGTAATCCGCGCCATGTCCCGCGAACAGGTGGAAAAGGCCGCCGCCGAAGCCAAACGGAAGATGCAGAAAGCCGCTGCCGACCTGGACTTCACCGCCGCCGCCCGCTTCCGCGACGAAATGTGGGCATTGGAACAGTATCTTAAAGTCTGGAAACTTTAACTACGTGTTTTAGGTTGCGGAGCTGGGAAAGGACTTTATCCAGTTCCAGATTGGAGGGAACGGAAAGCTTCAGATTCACTTCCCAAGTGCCATTACGGCGATTCTCATTCACCACGAAACTACGGACCGAGGCCTTGAAATGGCCCACGGTTTCCAGGATGCTGGCCGATGCACTTTCTTCATCGGCGATGAGCTTCAAACCCACCTGGAAACTGCCACTCGAGGGGCTGTCGGCCCATTTTACTTTCTGAATACGGTAGGGATACAGTTCCAGCAGACGGGCGGCATTGGGACAGGTGATGCGGTGGATCTTGATGCCGGCTTCGCGCGTGACAAAGCCGAAGACATCGTCGCCGAAAACCGGATTGCAGCACTTGGACATGCGGTAGTCGATGCCCTTCACGTTCTTGGCATTGAGCACCAGGATATCGTCCTTGGATTCGTAGTGGCGGGATGCCTTGGCCGATGCCTGCACCGCCTCCGCGGCTTCCACGGAAGCGGCATGTCTGTCGGCCTCTCCCAGGATGAAATCCTTCACCACGTTCACGTCCAGCGTCCCGGCGCCGATGGCGGCGAAAAAGCCTGTGAGCGAAGGGTAGTTGAGCTTTTTGCGAAGCTCCGTGTTCATTTCGTCGGAGAATTCCAGCTTCCAGTTCTTAAGACGACGGTCCAGCAGCTCCTTGCCGTCGATGGCCCGTGACTGCTCCTGCGCCGCCAGGGCCTGTTTCACCTTGGCCCGGGCCTTGGAAGTGACCACCCAGTTGATCCAGTCCTGCGCGGGATGCTGGTTCTTGCTGGTCTGGATTTCCACTACGTCGCCGGTTTGCAGCTTCTCCCGGATGGAAACCGCCTTGCCGTTCACCCGCGCGCCCACGCAATGGGCGCCGATATTCGTATGGATACTGAAAGCGAAGTCCAGGACGGTGGCACCGGCCGATAAAATCCGCAGTTCGCCGGTAGGAGTAAAAACGAAGATCTCCCTTGTGGGCGGCTGCGGAAGGTCTTCCGTATTCTCGTCCGGATGCTCCAGGGCATAACGGACAGAGGTAAGCCATTTGTCCAAGGTTTCCTGGCGCTTGACTCCCTTGTACGACCAGTGGCTGGCGAAACCGTTTTCGGCTACATCGTCCATGCGATGGGTGCGGATCTGCACCTCTACATAGGCCCCTTCGCGGTTTTTTACCGTAATGTGCAGGCTCTCATAACCGTTGGGCTTGGGATTGGTCACCCAATCCCGCAGGCGTTTGGTATCAGGCTCGTATTCTTCGGTCACGAAGGAATACACCTGCCAGCACAGGTCCTTTTCCAGTTTGTGGTCATCCCCGTCACAGTCGATGATGAAGCGGATGGCAAATACGTCGTACACGCCCTCAAACGGCACTTTTTGCTTCTGCATCTTCTGCCAGATGGAGTAGGCCGCCTTGGTGCGTATTTTCAGCTTGTACTGAAT
>CAMYWP010000163.1 GCA_947302825.1 uncultured Bacteroidales bacterium | reverse complement strand
GCGGCCACTGGCCGTGGGTGCGGAACAGCGGAACAAAGGTGCCGAACTGGTGCCAGCGCGTCTGAAGTTCCTGCCATTCATCGGCATTCGCCTCATCATAAAACTTGCTCATGACGGAGAAGCCGCCAATATCCATGCCCCAGAACGGAATGCCGCTCATGGAGTAGTCCAGGCCGGCGGCCATCTGCATGCGGAGGTCGGTCCAGGAAGTGCCGATATCCCCGCTCCAGGTGGCGGTGCTGTAGCGCTGCAGGCCGGCGAAGCCGTTGCGGGTGAGGAGGAACACGCGCTTGTCCGGGTCTACGCTGCGCTGGCCTTCATAAATGGCCTGCGCATTCACCAAAGCATAGGCATTGAGGTATTCGGTGGAAGAGCCCAGGGCATTGGGCGTGAGCAACCACTTGAGGTAATCCATGGGCAGGCAGTCCCGCAGATTGGGCTCGCTGGCATCCATCCACCAGGCATCGATCTTGCGCCCGAAGCGGCTGTAGAGACTCTGGTCCATCTGATACCAGAACATCCGGCGGCCTCCGGGGGCATAGGCATCGTAAAAACTCTGCTTATAGCCCAGCCAGTCCACCAGGGAGTCTTCCTCGGCGTGCGAATAGACATAGCCGGCCTCCTTAAGTTCCTTATAATGGATCGTGTTGGTGTAGAATTTCGGCCACACAGAAATCATGAAGCGGCCGTTCATCCTGTGCACGTCGTTGATCATCTGTTCCGGGTCCGGATAACGTTCCGGATCGAATTCGTGACTCCCCCACTGGTCGTCTTTCCAATATTGCCAGTCCTGGACGATATTGTCCACCGGAATATGCCTCCGGCGCAGTTCCCGCAGCGTTTCCACCAAATCGTCCTGGGTGGCATAACGTTCCCGGCTTTGCCAGAATCCCAACACCCATTTGGGCATCACGGGCGCCTTGCCGGTGAGCTGACGGTAGTTCTTGATCACCCCGTCGTAGTTGTCCCCCACCATGAAGTAATAGTCGGCCTGGGGCTCGGCTTCGCTCCAGAAGGTCAGGCCCTGGTCCGCTGTCCCGGCGGGCAGTACACGCAGGCCGATATAGGATACATCCCCGTCGGGCTCCCAATTAATCTTGAAAGGCGTGGGAACACCTTTTTCCAAATGGACGGTATACTTATAGCTGTTGGGGTTCCAGGCCGGACGCCAGCGGCGGGACATCACTTCCTTCCCGCCCATTTCCGTCTGCTGGAAGCCGGCGTAGTACTGGATAAAGTGGTAATCCCCCGTCTCGCGGGCGGTGAGGGTGCCTTCATAGCACACCGTAGCCCCATTAAGGGGGATTTCAGGCAGGTTCCGGATGGCCCATTCGTTCTCATAGAACAGGCTGTCTTCCTTTTGGACCAGTACCGTGCTATCGGCCACCCTATAGGTTCCCGTGAGGTTCAGGTCAAAGACCTCTCCCAACTGCCGATAAGGCTGGTCGGTGCCCCAGCGGCTCAGGGAATAGGCATCGAACAGCACGCCGTAGCCCTTGTTGGAAACCACCATCGGCACGCTTACCTTGGTGTTGTACTGGTACAGTTCCTCCGGACGGCCTTTGTGGTCGAATTCCCCCGCCTGGTGCTGCCCCAGGCCGTAGAAGGCCTCGTCATCGGCCGGATCAAAACGCACCGTGGTGCTCCAAAAGCCCCATTCCGGGCTGGGTGCCAGCGTGGCGTGGCCGTTCAGGGCCAGCGGGGTGCCGTCGGCCTTATAGAAATGGACCGATCCATCGGCCTTGTACACATCTACTGATAAGGCGGAGGTGGTAAGGTGAACCTTGCCCATGGCATCACTCACCTTGTAGTCCGTGAAAAGATCCTCCTGGGGCAGCACGGCCAGGCTTTCGCGATCCCAGAACATCCCGTCCGGCGTTACGCTCACCCGCACCACTTCCGGGGAAATGACCTGCAAGCGTACGTAGCCCTCCTGGGTCCGAATATTCTCCTCACCGTCCGGTGAACAAGCCACCAGACACAAAGTCAACGCCAGAGCGTGAAATGCTATCTTCATAAGTTTCCGTCAATCAACCTGTTAAGAGTCTCCACCGATAGGCCGGTGCGCAGGCCGTCTTCCGGCGTGTGCAGGCAATAGTCCACCAGGCGGTCCACCGTGGAAGTGGCTACGTGCATGCGGGTATCGGACGAAGCATAGTAGATGAACACCTTGCCGTCCGGATCGCAGATCCATCCATTGGAGAACAGTACGTTCATTACGTCGCCGATGTATTCCGGGCCTTCCGGGACCATAAAGAAGCCGCCGGGCTGGGCAATGATGCGGGAAGGATCGTCCAGGGCCGTCATATACAGATAGAGGACATAGCGCAGGCCGCTGGCGCAACCGCGGACGCCGTGGGCCAGGTGCAGCCAGCCCTGAGGGGTCTTGATGGGATGCGGACCCTCGCCGTTCTTCACCTCCTTGATGGTATGGTAAAAGCGGCGGTTGATGATTTTCTCTTCCTTAATCACGGCATTTTCCATGCTGTCTACCAGGGCCCAGCCGATACCGCCGCCGTTACCGGCGTCGATAAAACCGTCCTGCGGACGCGTGTAGAGGGCATATTTGCCGTCCACGAACTCGGGATGCAGCACCACGTTGCGCTGCTGGCTGGCGCTGCGCACATCCGGCAGGCGCTCCCAGTTCACCAGGTCCTTGGTGCGGGCCACGCCGGCCGCTGCAGTGGCGGCGGAAAGGTCTCCCTCGGCTGAATGGTCCTTGCGCTCCAAGCAGAAGACGGCATACGTCCAGCCGTCTTCGTGGGCGGTGAGGCGCATGTCGTACACATTGGTGGCGGGTTCTCCCCATTCGGGCATAGTGATGGGCCGAGGCCAGAAAGTAAAATTGTCCACGCCGTTGGGGCTTTCGGCCACGGCAAAGAAACTCTTCCTGTCGGCCCCTTCCACGCGCACTACCAGTACGTACTTGCCGTTCCACTTGATGGCACCGGAATTCAGCGTGGCGTGAATGCCGATACGCTCCATCAGATAGGGATTGCGCTCCTGGTTCAGGTCGTAGCGCCACTCCAGCGGCGCATGATCAGCCGTGAGGATGGGATTCTGGTAGCGCTCGTACACACCATTCCCCTCGATGGGGACATTTTTTTTCACAATCAACCGGCGATGGCTCTCGCGAAGCCATGCCAGACGCTCCTCATAATTCATAATTTATTCGTCCAAAAATATGATATCTTCCAACTCACTGAAGGCCTTGAAATCGGAGGCGCCTTCAAAACCTTTCCACGGGCCGTAGAAATGGCCGGGCTTGTCCCAGGCATTGCGCCAGGTGAGCACATAGGCAATAGAGAAGTCCTTGATCACGGGATACAGGCGCTCCGTCCACCAATGGAGGTCGGGAATGCCTTCCAGACCGGTTTCACTCAGGCACATGAGTTTCTGGTGCTCGTGGGAAAGGGCCGTAAGATAGGTCAGTTGTTCCTTAATTTCCTGCGAATAGCGCACACCGGCTTCCTCCAGGCTGTCCTGACCAACATACTCATAGGTATCCACACCCAGGATGTCCACGAATTCGTCACCGGGATAGCGGCTCATGTAGGCTTCCGGACCGCAATTCCCGTTGGGGGAATAACACCAATAGAGGTTTGTCAGGCCCCGTTCCTTGTTGAAATACAGCCAGGTGTGCCGATAAAGTTCCTGATACTCCTGCGCGCTGCAGAGGCGTCCGCCCCACCAGAACCAGCTGCCCAGATTTTCGTGCCAGGGACGGAAGATGATGGGGACATCCGGTCCGATGGATTCGATGAAATCGGCCGCACGCCGCAGCCAAAGATTGAATTCGGACGCTTTCTCCCCGCCGGGAAGGATGGATTTCACCACCTGATCGGACGAAATGTCCCAGGCATCGCCACCCGTCAAGGGGTTCCGCGGGTGCCAGGAGAAGGTGACCACGCCGCCACGCTGTGCGTGCAACTGGGCCGCCTTACGAATCAGGCCGAAAGGCACGCCGTCCAGGTTGCAGGAATCGGCCAGCTCGATGCCGCCCAGGTCGAAACCCATGAGCATGGGATACTTGCCGGCGACATCCTTGATGTCGGAACGATCCAGGGGATCGGCCTCCCAGTCCTCCACTTTCCAGGCGTGGCCGTACACTAAGTCGTCCTGATGCCCATAGGCAATTTTACCGTTGTTTACCCAGGCGTAGAGGCGCTGTGTGAGCCGGTCCTTGGAGGTTTCCACAGGCTCGCCGCTGCCGCAACTGCTGCAGGCCAGCGCCACGGCTGTCAAAAGCATGATCTTTTTCATCAGAATTTAGGTGCAGTGCTATAAACGTAATCCAGGGTGTAGCCTTCGAACTCTGTGTACCAGGCTTTCTTAATGAGATCCAGAATCTCTTTGCTGTTGCCGAT
>CAMYWP010000162.1 GCA_947302825.1 uncultured Bacteroidales bacterium | reverse complement strand
AAGGCCCTGTAGAAACTTGCCGTCGATTGCAAGAAAGGCAGCGTCAATCCTGACCTCCTCGCCAGCGAAGCTGCATCCTTCACGGTGTCCAATCTGGGCGGCTTTGGCGTGGAATGGTTCACCCCCATCATCAACGTGCCGCAGAGCGCCATTCTGGGCGTGGGTACCATCGTGCCGCGTCCGATGGACCAGGGCGGCGGCGAATATGCCTTCGTGCCCTACATGGGACTTAGCCTGACGTATGACCACCGGGCCATTGACGGCGGGGAAGCCACCCGCTTCCTCAAACAGGTGGCCGTGGAAATTGAAAAAATGGATATTGAATTTTAAGCTATGTACGATTTAGCAATCATGGGCGGAGGTCCCGGCGGTTATGTGGCTGCCGGACGGGCCGGTGCAGCCGGACTCTCCGTCATCCTCTTCGAGAAGAGGGAACTGGGCGGCTTTTGCCTGAACGAAGGCTGCGTGCCCACCAAGACGCTCCTGTACAGCGCCAAAGTATACGACTATACCCGTCACGCCGATCAATACGGTGTGAACGTGGAGGCTTCTTCCATCGATTTCGGCGCCATCTTCAAGCGCAAGGAGAAGGTGGTGAAGAAGCTGGTAGGTGGCGTGAAAGCCCAGATGAAAGGGGCCAAGGTGGAAGTGGTGAAAGGCGAGGCCGTCATCACCGGCCGCGGGGCCGATGGCATCACCATCGCCTGCAACGATGCTTCCTACAGCGCCCGCAACCTGCTTATCTGCACGGGCTCCGAGGCCGCCGTTCCACCCATTCCGGGCTTGCGTGAAGGCTTGGGAGGCGTGGTGGTCACCAACCGTGAAATCCTCTCGCTGGCCGAAAAACCGGAACGTCTGGTGGTCATCGGCGGCGGTGTTATCGGCATGGAGTTCGCCAGTTTCTTCAAGTCCATCGGCACGAAGGTGACGGTGGTGGAGATGCTCCCGAAGATCCTGGGTCCGCTGGACGACGAAATCTCCTCCATGCTGCAGGCGCAGTATGAGAAGAAAGGCGTGGAATTCCACCTGAGCTGCAAAGTGGTGGCCGTGGAAGGAAACGAGGTAGTGTACGAAGACCCGGAAGGCAAGACTTGCAGGGCTCAGGGCGACAAAATCCTGGTTTCCGTGGGCCGCAGGGCCAATTTCCAGGGAATCGGCCTGGAAAATATCGGCGTAGAACTGGCGCTGAATCCCGCCGGTCGGCCGTACGGTATCAAGGTGGATGAGAAAATGCGCACCAACGTGCCTGGCGTATATGCGGCGGGCGATGTAACCGGCTTCAGCATGCTGGCCCACACTGCCTCCCGCGAAGGCGAGGTAGCCGTGAACAACATCCTGGGCAAGGCCGATCACATGCGCTACAATGCCATCCCGGGCGTGGTGTACACCAATCCGGAAGTGGCCGGCGTGGGTGTCACCGAGGCCGATGCCAAGAAGCAGGGCCTGGATTATACTGTTCTCAAGCTCCCCATGGCATACAGCGGCCGTTTCGTGGCCGAGAATGAAAGGGGAGAGGGCCTGTGCAAGGTGATCGTGGGCAAGCAGTACCACGAAGTGCTGGGCGTCCACATGCTGGGCAATCCCTGCTCGGAGATGATCCACAGCGCCTGCGTGGCCATCGAACAGGAAATGACCGTGGAGCAGCTCAAGGAAGTGGTGTTCCCGCATCCCACCGTGTCTGAAATCTTGAAAGAAACCGTTTTTACCCTGAAATAAACTATGCCTAAGTCGTTATACATCGACCCTAATGAGGTGCTCCGCCCCAAGGAGCACGAGATTCAGTTCCCCAAGATTCCCGTCATGGCCTATGACAAGACCGTGAAGCAGGAACTGTCCGAAGGCAACTTCACCAAGGAAGACCTCAAGCACATTTACCGGGACATGTTCGTGATCCGCGAATTTGAGACCATGCTCAATCTGGTGAAAACCACCGGTGGTTACAATGGCGTGGCCTACAACAACCCCGGTCCGGCTCACCTTTCCGCCGGTCAGGAAGCCGCTGCGGTAGGTATGGCCTACAACCTGGACACCGACGACTTCATCTTCGGCAGCCACCGTTCCCACGGTGAAATCCTGGCCAAGGGTCTGCGTTCCATCGAAATCCTGCCGGAGGCCGAACTCAAGAAGGTGATGGAGGAATTCTGGGGCGGCGCTACGCTGGCCGTAGCCGGTAAGGACTTCCAGGGCAGCACCAAGGAGCTGGGTATCCGTTTCCTGCTCTATGGTGCCATGGCCGAGATTTTCGCCCGCACCACGGGCTTCAACAAGGGCTTGGGCGGCAGTATGCACACCTTCTTCACTCCTTTCGGCATTTATCCTAACAATGCCATCGTGGGTGGCTCCGGCTCCATTGCCGTGGGTGCCGCCCTTTATAAGAAGGTGAACCGCAAGAAAGGTATCGTGGTGGCCAACCTGGGCGACGGCGCCATGGCGCGCGGCCCGGTGCTGGAAGGCATGACCTTCGCCTCCATGGACCAGTTCCATACGCTTTGGGAAGGGGATATGAAGGGCGGTCTGCCTATCCTCATCAACGTGATGGACAACCAGTATGCCATGGGCGGACAGACCCGCGGCGAAACCATGGGTTACACTTATCCCGCCCGCCTGGGTGCCGGTTTCAACCCGGAATCCTGGCACGCAGAGCGCGTAGACGGTTACAATCCGCTGGCCGTCATCGACGCATTCCGTCGCAAGAAGGCGCTGCTGGAAAAGAAGGAAGGCCCCTGCCTGCTGGATGTGGTCACGTACCGCTACAGCGGCCACTCGCCGTCCGACCAGTCCAGTTACCGCACCAAGGAGGAAATGGAAGCCTGGCAGGCCGAGGATTGCATCCTTGGCTATGGCCGCAAGCTCATCGAGGCCGGCGTGGCCACGCAGGAGGAGCTGGACGGTATCCAGGCCTATGTGAAGGAGGTCATCTTCGAGATGTACAAACGCGCCATCGATGAAACCCTGAGCCCGCGCATGGACCTGGTGAAGGACAACGAGCTTCTGGGCGATATGATGTTCTCCAACGGCAGCGTGGATGCCCTGGGCGATGCCAAGCCGGAAGTGAACCATCCAATGGAGGAGAATCCGCGCGTGAAGCAGATTGCCGGCAAGACGCGTTTCTACCTGGACAAGGACGGCAAGCCGGTAAGCTCCATGAAGATGTACAATTTCCGCGACGGCGTGTTTGAGGCCATTGTGGACCGTTTCTACAAGGATTCCAGCCTGGTGGCCTATGGTGAGGAGAACCGCGAATGGGGCGGCGCTTTCGCCGTGTACCGCGGCCTCACGGAGGCTCTGCCGTATCATCGGCTGTTCAACAGTCCCATCGCAGAGGCTGCCATTATCGGCACTGCCATCGGCTATGCCATGTGCGGCGGTCGCGTGATTCCGGAAATCATGTACTGCGACTTCCTTGGCTGCTGCGGCGACGAAATCTTCAACCAGCTGCCCAAGTGGCAGGCCATGAGCGGCAACATCCTCAAGATGCCGGTGGTGGTGCGCGTTTCCGTGGGCTCCAAGTACGGTGCCCAGCACAGTCAGGACTGGACGTCCCTGTGCACGCACATCCCGGGCCTGAAGGTGGTATTCCCGGTTACGCCGTACGACGCCAAGGGCCTGATGAACAGCGCCTTGCAGGGAACGGACCCTGTGATCTTCTTCGAAAGCCAGCGTCTCTATGGCATCGGCGAGCAGTTCCACGAGGGCGGCGTGCCGGAAGGCTACTATGAGATTCCGCTGGGTGAGCCGGATGTGAAGCGCGAGGGCAAGGACGTGACGTTCCTCACCATCGGCGCCACGCTGTACCGCGCCCTGAAGGCGGCCGATGAGCTCAAGGAGAAGTATGGTCTGGAGGCCGAAGTGATCGATGCCCGCACGCTGGTGCCGTTCAACTACGATAAGGTGATTGCTTCCGTGAAGAAGACGGGACGCATCATCATCGCCGGCGATGCCAGCGCCAGAGGCAGCTACCTGAATGACCTGGCTGCTAATATCACTGAGCTCTGCTTCGACTATCTGGATGCCGCGCCTGTGGTGCTGGGTTCCCGCAACTGGATCACTCCTTGCCACGAACTGGAAGAAGCCTTCTTCCCGCAGCCTAGCTGGTTCCTGGATGCCATCAATGAGAAGATGATGCCTCTCAAAGACTACATCCCCGTAAGCAACCAAACCTGCGCCCAGCAGATCATCAGGGCTAAAAAGGGTATATAATAAGATGAAGGGTATGTCTTTCAAAATCGTCGCTTCGCGACCCCTCCCATCCTGACGGATGGGCCCCTCCCTCTTATGAGGCCGAGGGTGGCCACAGATTCCGGAGAGAATACCCCCTCCTCCGCGTCGTCCCGTATCCATGTGGCGGACACATCGGCCCTGGGGCTGCCGGAGGCGGTGATCCGGATTGCCTGTTCCAAGGGCGCAG
>CAMYWP010000161.1 GCA_947302825.1 uncultured Bacteroidales bacterium | reverse complement strand
GTCCTGATGGATATTGTGTACGATGAGCCAAATGAAGAGACTGTAGAGGCTATCAAAGAAGCCCAAAGCAGCAAAAAGCTGGAGAAGTTGGATATGGAGAAGTTCGATGATTATGTAGCCGGCCTGTAGAGTATGTGGAATCTGGTTGTAACGACGCAATTTAAAAAGGACCTTAAACACTACCAAAACCATCCTTCAAAACTTGCAGCTTTGAAGGATGTATTGAATCAATTGCAAAACACCGGCACTGTTAATCCGAAGCATAAACCTCATCATCTAGCAGGGGAATATGTCGGCTGCATGGAATGCCATATTCAGAACGACTTCCTGCTTGTCTGGATAAACAAAGAGGAACGGATCATCTCATTAGTTCGACTCGGTTCCCATGCAGAGTTGTTTAAGTAACGGTATATTTTTCTCCGAATAAAGAAAGGTTTATTTCACCACGATTTCGTCTACGAAGAGCCATTCGCGGGAGCGGGTGGCTTTGAAGCGTATATAGCGGGCGCGGGCGTCCACGGGAACGCCATACAGGATGTAGGAGATCACGGGGTCCTTCATTTCGTTCAAGGCATGGCCGGCCAGCTTAAAGTCCTTTCCATCTATTGAGGTCCAAACCTCTACCTCTTTGGGCAGATAGATGCCCGGACCGGGATTGCAGAGGAAAGTGGCTCCTACATAATGGATTTCCCTTTCGGCCTCCAGGTCGATGGTGACGTCCACGTTGCTCAGGAAACCTTGCCAGCGGCCGTCGCCGTAGGTCCAGCCGCCGCCTTTTCCGTCTGTCAAGGTGGCAGAACCAGCAGCAGGATAACTCCTGTGCCAAGGAATGGTATAGCTCACCGGTTTCCCCTGCGCAAGATGCCGGATGCCCGTTTTCCAGGCTTCCCGTTCACCCCTTTCTTCGTGCAGGTTGAAGGCATGGTAGCCGGCGGCAATCAGGGCATCATTCCAGCGGGAGACGCGCTCGCGGAAACCGCCTTTGTTTTCGGGCTGTGACCAGCCCACTTCTGCAATGGCAGCCACACGGGGATACATCATATATTCCGTGTGCTCCGGCGTGGGAATCATCTCGTGCCAGAGATTTCCCTGAACACCCAGCAGATGATATTCCTTGCCTGCGGGCACCTCGGCCAGCGGATCGTAGGAATGAACCACATCCAGGGGCAGATAACCCCCAAAACCCTCCGGCTCCGTAAGCGGACAGTCCTGTACCTTGTCCAGATAACAGTAGTTGCCGGGGGTCATCACTACGTCGTGGTCCTGCCGGATGGCTTCCAATCCACCCTGGGTGCCCCGCCAGCTCATTACAGTGGCATTCGGGGACAGGCCGCCTTCCAGGATTTCGTCCCATCCCAGCAGATGACGGCCGTGGGCGTTCAGATAGCGTTCGATGCGTTTGATCAGATAACTCTGGAGTTCCTCTACTGAGGCGAGTCCTTCGGCCTGCATCCGGGCCTGACAGTCCGGGCAAGACTTCCAATCCTGTTTTCCGGCTTCATCGCCGCCGATGTGGATGTATTCAGAGGGGTAGAGGTCCATTACTTCGGCCAGCACATCCTCCAGCAGGGTAAATGTCGCTTCTTTTCCTGGACAAAGCTCCCGGCTATCCTCTTTACAGCCCACTTCGGGATAAGCGGCCACCACTTCGCGGCTGTGGCCCGGCATCTCAATCTCCGGAATCACAGTAATGTGCAGCCGTTCGGCAACGGCCAGGATTTCCTTCACATCGGCCTTGGTCAGATAACCGCCGGAAGCCTCCGGACTGCCTTCCTGGGCATATTGCTGTCCCTGAGCCACCCATTCCTTCCAGGTGGTCCCCACACGCCAGGCAGCTTGCGAGGTTAACTTAGGATACTGGTCAATCTGCAAACGCCAGCCGGCATCGTCGGTCAGGTGCAAGTGCAGCCGATTGATCTTCACGCTGGCAAGTGCTTCCAGCTGCTTGATAATGAAGTCCTTATCCCGGAAATGACGGGAAATGTCCAGCATAAAGCCGCGGTACTGGAAACGCGGATAATCGAACACGGTCCCGCAACCTTCCATCAGCTTCAAAGTCTGGAGCGCATAGAAATAACCCGTTTCGGTATTGGCCTCCACTTTATAGCCCTTGGGTGTGACGGTGAGCAGATAGGCATCCTCCTGCGCCCAGGCAGGTAAGGACGCCGTCTTCTTGGCAAAGGCCGATTTCCCCACCTTCCGGGAAAGTTCCTTCCGGGTATTAGGAATGCCGGCCGATTTGTCTACCTGTACAGGAGCCGGAACCACCTGAGCACGGGCAGGAACGACAAATGTCAGGACTAACAACAAAAAGAAGGTCCAGTGTTTCATAATTGTATGTGGTTTATTTACAGGTTATTCGGAGAGTTTCTCCTGAACGAATTCCTTGGTGAGGTGGAAGGTCTTTTTGCGGGTGGAGGGGGCTTCGAACATGGCGTCGGCCATGATTCTTTCGCAGATGCTGCGGAGTCCGCGGGCGCCCAGCTTGTTTTTCAAAGCGGTGTCCACAATGAGGTCCAGGACCTCCGGTTCCACCTCCAGCTTGATGCCGTCCAGCTCGAAAAGTTTCTCGTACTGGCGCAGGAGGGCGTTTTTGGGTTCGGTCAAAATCCGTTTCAGGGATTCGCGGTCCAGCTGGTCCAGGTAAGTGATAACGGGCAGACGGCCCACGATTTCGGGAATGAGACCATAGGCACGCAAATCCATGGCATCTACGTATTCCAGCAAGTTATCCTTGTTGATGCGCTGCTTTTCCTCTGCTCCGAAGCCGATAATCTGCGTGTTCTTCCTCATGGCGATATGCCGTTCGATACCTTCGAAGGCACCGCCGCAGATGAAGAGGATGTTCTGCGTATTCACGTGAATGAACTCCTGCTCCGGGTGCTTGCGGCCTCCCTTAGGCGGAACGTTTACTATGCTGCCTTCCAGGAGTTTAAGCATGGCTTGCTGAACTCCTTCTCCAGATACATCGCGGGTAATGGAAGGGTTGTCGCTCTTGCGGGCGATCTTGTCAATCTCGTCGCTGAACACGATGCCCCTTTCGGCCTTAATTTGGTCGAAATCGGCCTCCTGGAGCAGGCGCGTGAGGATGCTTTCCACGTCTTCACCCACATAGCCGGCCTCCGTAAGTACGGTGGCGTCCACAATGGTGAAGGGCACATCCAGCATCTTGGCGATGGTCTTGGCCAGCAGCGTCTTTCCGGTGCCGGTGGGACCTACCAGCAGGATATTGGACTTCTCCAGCTCTACGCCGTCGTCGGGTTTCTCCACCAGATTGTGGTTCACCCGCTTATAGTGATTGTACACGGCCACGGCCAGCACTTTCTTGGCGCGGTCCTGGCCGATCACATATTGATCCAGATAGTCCTTGATTTCCTTGGGCTTGGGGGCCGGACCCAAAGCGGGCACCGGACCCTGCGGCTTGCCTTCCAGTTCCTCTACATAACGGGCAGCCATTTTGGCACAGTCCGAACAGATATAGCCGTTCAGACCCTGCAGGAGGAAAGGCACCTCTGCGTCCGAGCGACCGCAGAACAGGCAGTGCTGCGAATCTCCGCTACCCCGAAAGTTCTTCCTGGCCATTAGCGGGTCCGTTTACGCAGGATCTCATCCACCATGCCGTAGGCCTTGGCTTCTTCGGCGGTCATCCAATAGTCCCTTTCTCCATCGGCAGCCACTTTCTTGAAAGGCTGGCCGCTGTGCTGGGCAAGGATGTTGAAGAGTTCCGTGCGGGTTTTCTCAATTTCCTTGGCAGCGATGAGGATTTCCGTTGCCTGGCCCTGGGCCCCGCCCAGAGGCTGGTGAATGAGCACGCGGGAGTGCGGCAGGGCGCTGCGCTTGCCCTTTTCACCGGCGCAAAGCAGCACGGCACCCATGGAGGCGGCCATGCCTGTGCACACAGTGGCTACATCCGGCTGTACCAGCTGCATGGTGTCGTAGATGGCCAGACCGGAATGCACCTGTCCGCCAGGGGTGTTCAGGTACATGGTGATGTCCACGTTGGGGTCTTTTGCAGCCAGGAACAGCAACTGGGCCTGGATGATGTTGGCTACGTCGTCGTCGATGGGCACGCCCAGGAAGATGATGTTGTCCATCATCAATCGGCTGAAAACGTCCATCTGGGCCACGTTCAGGCGGCGTTCTTCCGTGATGGTGGGATTGATGTAGCCATCATAGACGGAAGCATAACGAGAGAGGGTCATCGAACTGATGCCCCTCCCCTTCACTGCATATTTCTCAAAATCTGTCATTATTTCAGTTCCCGGAATTTGTCCTGGGAGATTTTCTTGGTCTGGAGGGTGACTTCCTCACGAACCTTGGCGATGGTGATGTTGTCCTCGCACTGCTCTTCCAGACGGCGGTACTGGTTCTGGTCCTGGAGCATGTTTTCGGCCGAAGACTTGATCAGGTTGTCGGGCACACCGGCCATGCCGTACATGGCATACTGATAGGCCACGAAGCTTTCGGCGGCGGCCTGGATATCGGCCTGGGACACCTTGAGGTTGAACTTCTGCATGATG
>CAMYWP010000160.1 GCA_947302825.1 uncultured Bacteroidales bacterium | reverse complement strand
ATCTAGAAGGGAGCGAGCATGCGGAATCGGCCGATGAACTGGAGGTCCTGCTGAGCACCCAGCCCAGCAGCAAGCTGGCCAAGGAGCTGTATAATCGGCGTCTCAAACGCATGATTGTCAGCCTCTTGTACGGGACGGGCATCCGCCGGGCGGAGTTGATCGGCCTGAAAAGAAACAGCGTGGACCTGGCACGCCAGACGCTCCACGTGCTGGGCAAGGGCGATAAAATGCGCGAAATTCCGCTGATTCCTTCGCTGATTCGGGAAATTTCACTATATTTACAAGCAGCTAGTTTCATGGTAGGGGAAAAACCTGCCAACGCCCCGCTCCTCACAACGGACAAAGGGAAACCCCTGTATCCGGCTTTTGTGGACCGGGCGGTGAAAGCGGAACTGCAGGGCCAGAAAGGCATCAGCGGGAGGAAATCCCCCCATGTGCTCAGGCATTCGCTCGCCACAGCTTTGCTGAACGAAGGCACGGACCTGAACGCCATTAAGGAGATGCTGGGCCATAGCAGCCTCGCGGCCACGGAGGTATATACCCACAATTCCGTGGAACGGCTGAAAGCACAATACATGAACGCCCATCCCCGGGCAAAAAACGAAGAAAGACATGATTAACGTTAAGTCCCTTAAGTTCGACGCAGACGAGAAGCTGCTGGACTTCATTGACAAGAAAGTTGGAAAAGTAGAGAAGTTCTTCGACAACATGGGAGACATCAATGTCACCCTTTCCCTTCTTCCGGAGGCCGAAAACAAAAGCGTGAAGCTGCAAACCCACATGCCCGGCGAGGAAATCGTCATCGAACGCAACGCCCGCACCTTTGAGGAAGCCGTAACGGATGCAGCCGATGCCCTCAAGGAGAAAATCGTACGCGTTAAAGAGAAGAAATTCTCCAAATAAGTGGCTTCCAAGTCTTATATCGAGACCCACCGTCAGGTCCAACAGATTCTTGAAGATGTCCGTAGTGGCATCTTCAAGTGTGTATATCTGCTAATGGGCGAAGAACCCTATTATCCGGACCTGGTGTGCGAAGCCATCATCCGGCACTGCCTGCAGGACTGGGAGAAGGATTTCAACGAGACCATCTGCTACGGCGGGGAAGTGGATGCCGATACAGTGATCACCGCCGCCCGCCGTTTCCCTATGATGGCCGATCGCCAGCTGGTGGTGGTGAAGGAAGCCCAGCAGATGAAGACGCTGGAAGACCTGGCGCTCTACTGCCAAAACCCGCTGGACAGCACCGTATTGGTGATTTTGCTACATGGGGCATCGGCCGATAAAAGGCGCGCGCTGTACAAGAGCGTGCTCAAAACGGGCGTGATTGTGGAGTCCAACACCCTGCGGGACTACGAACTCCCCCAGTGGATCCAGGCCTATTACGAAGGCCGCGGGCTGCGCATCCATCCGGAAGCGGCCCTGCTGCTGGCCGAAAGCGCCGGGACGGACCTCGGCAAAATTGCCGTGGAAACGGAGAAACTCCTGAAGAATCTGCCGGAAGGGACCAAGGAGATTCAGGTGGCCGATGTAGAGAAGAATGTGGGCGTAAGCCGCCAGTTCAGCGTGTTCGAGCTCACCAAATGCCTGAGTTACAGGGAGAATGCCAAGGCCTTAAAGATAGCTGCCCACATGGGTGAGGCACCGCGTTTTGCCCTGCCCATGGCGGTGGCCCCGCTGTTCACGCACTTCTATCGCATCCTCAAATACCATGCGGGGGAAGTCCCCAAAGTAAACCCTTACTTCCTGAAAGAGTACGAAGTAGCAGCGCGCAATTATCCCCTGCAGCGCTGTCAGGCCGTGATTTCCCTCCTTTGCGACTACGATTACAAAGGCAAAGGCGGCGACGCAGGAGAAGCCACTCCCGCAGAACTCCTTATAGAATTAATCACTAAAATTTTGAATATATGAAAATCGTCCGGAGATCCTTCGTCACTTCGTTCCTCAGGATGACAGATTTGTCATTCTGAACGTAGTGAAGAATCTACGGACAGAATTGTATTATAGAATGGCAATAATCGAAGTTCAGAATGTATCCAAGACCTTCGGAAGCAAGGTGGCGCTGGACAAGGTGTCGCTGGAAATTCCGGAGGGAAAGATCTTCGGCCTGCTGGGGCCGAACGGTGCGGGTAAGAGCACCCTCATCCGCATCATCAACCGCATCACCATCGCCAGCGAAGGGCAGGTGCTGTTCCAGGGCCATCCCATTTCGGAGGCCGATGTAGCCCGTATCGGCTATCTCCCGGAAGAGCGCGGCCTGTACCGCAAGATGAAGGTGGGGGACCAGGCCATGTACCTGGCCCAGCTTAAAGGCATGAGTTCCCGGGAAGCTGCCTTGGAACTGAAGAAGTGGTTCGTCCGCTTTGATATAGCCGACTGGTGGAACAAGAAGGTGGAGGAACTCTCCAAGGGCATGGCGCAGAAGGTGCAGTTCATCACCACCGTGGTGCATCGGCCTTCCCTCATGATCCTGGACGAGCCTTTCTCCGGCTTTGACCCGGTGAACGTGGACCTCATCCGCAAGGAGATCCTGCGCCTGAAAGACGAAGGCGCCACCATCATCCTCTCCACCCACAACATGGAATCCGTGGAGGAACTGTGCGAGAACATCGCCCTCATCAACAAGGGTAAGCTGGTGGTCTGCGGCGGCACCGATGAAATCCGCCGGCAGCACGGCGAAGACAACGTGGAGATTGAATACACCGACAATCTGAAGGATCGCAAGACCGTGGTGGTGGCCCGTCCGGAAGTGAATGCCACGCTGCAGGACCTGCTGGATAAGCAATTCACCATCAACTCCTTCAAGGAGGTGATTCCGCGCATGAACGACATCTTCATCAAACTGGTCAAAGAGGAGGAATAGGCTATGAATTTCAAGAAACTTGGTATCATTATCCAGCGCGAGTATCTTAACAAGGTTAAGAAAAAGAGCTTCCTTCTCATTACTGTCCTGGCGCCGGTGCTCTTTGCCGCTATCGCCATCCTGCCCAGCGTCATTATGATGGGCACCAAGGAAGAAGCCAAGAAAGTGGGCGTTATAGACCGCAGCGGCATCGTGCTCTCCTACTTGGAAGACAACGACGTCACGCATTACATAGATCTGGGTGCTGCGGCCGATATCGACGCTTTGAAGGCCGATCTGAAAGGCGCCGGCGTGGATGTGCTGCTGAGCGTCTCCGAACTGGATCCGGAAACCCTCTCCGTGAAGGCCGATACCTACTCCGAGAAACCCCTGGGCATGGATACCGGAAGCATGATTGAAAACCGGATCAACGATGCCGTGGAGGCATATCGCATTGAACAGTCCGGCATTGCCAATCTGGAAGAAATCATGGCCGGCGTGAAGTCCAACGTGAAGCTGCGCAGCTATACCATTGATGAGACCGGTAAGGAAAGCATTTCGGAATCAGGCATTTATATGGCCATTTCCATGTTGCTGGGCATTGCCATCTATATGTTCATCGCTCTCTTCTCCGGTATGGTCATGAGCTCCGTAATTGAAGAAAAGAGCTCCCGTGTGGTGGAGGTGCTGGTGTCTTCCGTGAAGGCCGTGGAACTGATGTTCGGCAAGATTATCGGCGTGGCCCTGGTGGCCCTTACGCAGTTCCTGCTGTGGATTCTGCTCACTGGTATCTTCCTGGGCGTAGCCATGGGCTTTATAGGCAAGGACAAGATCATGGGCATGATGGACAACCCGGCTGTCCCCACCGAGATGGTGGAGGGTATGCCTGCTACTCCCGACATGGCTGAAGTGAGCGATATGAATGTGATTATGAGCACCTTGGGGAATATCAACCTGGCTCAGATCGGCATCGCTTTCCTCTTCTTCTTCATCTTTGGCTACCTGCTATATGCTTCGCTCTTTGCGGCTATCGGCTCCGGTGTGGAGAACGAGGGAGACAGTTCGCAGCTGCAGTTGCCCGTCACCATTCCGCTGATGATTGGCTTCTTTGTGGCGCTGTACGCATTTAAGGCGCCCGACAGCTCGCTGGTGTTCTGGTTCTCCATGATTCCTTTCACCAGCCCCATTGTGATGCTGGCCCGCATCCCATTTGGTGTAGCCACCTGGGAGCTCATTCTGAGCATTGTGCTGCTGGTGGGCACCTTCATTGCCTGCGCGTGGGCATCGGCCAAGATTTACAAAGTGGGCATCCTCATGTATGGTAAGAAATCATCCTTTAAAGACCTGTATAAATGGTTGAAAATGAAGTAAAAAACAAGAACGGCAGCTTGTGGGCCATCGCCTGGGCGCTCATTATTGTGGGGGCGGTGTTTGCGGCCACGCAGGCCATGAAGCCCAAGGCGCCGGAAATCACCTGGCGCCGGGTGCTGATGGACGGCCATAGGACTGGTGTTCAGAGTGTTACGGCCGAGAATATGGCAACGGCCCTGGGCACATTCACCGATGAAGGCTATCGCACCCCTTCGGGCGTTGTGTATGATGAAACCTCCAACATGGCGGAGGTGGCATCGGCCCTTTTGGAAGTGCAGCCCAAACTGGCTCCCCTCAAGGTGGTGGTGGGCCACAG
>CAMYWP010000159.1 GCA_947302825.1 uncultured Bacteroidales bacterium | reverse complement strand
CCATCCTGAGCTCCCTCACCGGTGGTTCCGCCACCTTCCAGATGAAGTTCGCGGAGTACGTACAGGTTCCCGCCGAAGTCCAGACCAAACTCCTTGCGGAATACGCTGCTCAGGAGCAGGAAGAAGACTAATCCGGCATCTTTCAAAAAAGAATCGGCTGGCCGCAACAGGCTGGCCGATTTTTATTTATCTTTGTATGCGGTGCAAAAAATCCGTCATATCGTCCTGGCCCTGCTCCTGTTGCTGGGGGGCCTGCCGCTGCATGCGCAGTGGTCGGGTTCGCTGGAGGGACAGGGCGGTTTCGGCTGGCTGCCCCAGCGCGATGAAGAACTGGATTCCCCGCTGCATCACGCCCGGGGTCAGTTGGGCGGGCAGGTAACGTTCCGGAAACCCACCTTGGTGTGGACCTCTACCCTGAACGGTTCTTATACCTACAAAGAAACCGACACCTACCGCGGCGCACTTTCCGGACTCATCGACGACGAGAAACCCCTGATAGCAGATGCTGTCATCAAGTTCAATACGGGGAATAATTTGGGCATCAATACTTCCAGCCGCTTGCAATGGACGCCAGCTACAAGCCGCAGTTATGAGACCTGGCTGCAATACAGATTCGGCAGGGACTGGGCAGAGAATATTACTTACAAGGAACACGCGTCCTATACGCCGGACACTTCTGAGGAGAAGATGGGCTTGTATATGGAGAAACCGAACACAGTGAGCCATATGGTAGGAGGGGGCTTTCGGACCACCCAATGGCTGGGGGCTCCCGGCCGGGTCTTGAAAGGGGAGCTCACGGTGGAAAGGAATCTTAGGGACCAGACCAGCATATGGGTCAAGATGGACGCCTCTGAAACGGATTTCACGGCCAACGTCTATCGCATTACGCCCAAAACTGACCGCCGAGTGGTATCGGCCAAGGTGCAGTATCTGGACTCTCTGTTGAAGGGGGGACCTTTCGTCCTGCACATCTCTCCCGGAGTGCGTGTGGTGAGCGATCATGCCCTGGACCACAATAGCGGCGCCACCGCGGTGGATGGAGGAGGCGGAAAGGCGGCCTGGCGCGACAGCGTCCGTCTGCGGGAAGACTTCAATTTCCTGGCCCTGCGCGTAGAACCTTATTTCGCGGTCGATTTTTCCTGGAACAAGCTGAAGGCGCATGTGGATTATGCGCCGCAGTTGTATGCCCGCCGCCTCACCGACGATATCCACAACCAGTCCCTGCAAATCCGTCCGGTGTACCCGGTGGGGGATGGACGGGTTAGCTGGACGTTCTCTCCCCAGCACAAGATCACCCTTCGGAATTCCATGTCCGTGCGGCATCCGGACTACATCCAAATCTGCTGGTACGAGCGCCAGGGCGCCTACATGAACCAGGTCTACCGGGGCAAGGAAAGCCTGCGTTCCGTCCACACCAGCGCGTGGGGCCTGGATTACGAATTCAGGTACAAGCGTTTTGTCTCCACCACCATGCTGGCCTATACCGTCCGCCGGAACGAAATCGATCAGACCTACAGCAATGAAACCATCGACGATCGCGCCTACCAGGTGTTCACCTGGGTAAACGCCGCCAACAGCCGTTCAACGGGTATCTGGGAAGAGCTGGGTTGGGAAGGGAAAATCCTGCGCGCCCATATCGGCGTCAACTACAACGGCACCCGCCGCCAGCATCGGGAAACCAATCAGGTGAAAACCAGCACCGACTGGCGCGCCTGGGCCGATGCCTCGCTCACGCTTCCCAAAGGCTGGACCGTCCGGGCCGATTTGAATTACCGAAGCGACGTTGCCACCTTCTTCACGTTGTTCAAGCAATATTGCACCTTGAATGCCCGCATTCAGAAGCGCTTCAAGAAAGTGAACGTGTATCTCCTGGGCCAAGACCTCCTGGACAACGAGAGCACGAAGGAATTTATATCGGCCGATCAGAATGAAGCCTGGACGGAAACGACCCGTTACAACCGCCGCCTGGTAACCCTGGGCGCCCAATGGAATTTTTAGTTTCACCAAGATATGAAACACTCTCTTTATTCTCTCGTGCTCCTGCTGCTGGTTTCCTGCGGCGGGAACCCTTTTCACGCCGACTATCAGGCCCGCCTGAATGCACACGACGGCGCCCTGAAACAGTTCATGACCCTGCCGGAGGGCTTATCGGCCCAGGAAAAAGAGGCGCTTGAGTTCCTCTACGCCTATATGCCGCTGGCCGATGTAACGGACTACAGCACAGATTTTTACATCCAGAACGTGCGGGCTTCCCTCCAGGCGCGTGAGGAAATGGAATGGCAGGTCCCGGATCGGGAATTCCGTCATTTCGTGCTGCCGCTCCGCGTGAACAACGAAGACCTGGACAGCGCCCGCGTGGTCTTCTACAGGGAACTGAAACCCCGCGTACAGGGACTTTCCATGGCCGATGCCATCCTGGAAGTGAACCACTGGTGCCACGAGAAAATGACCTATCAGCCTTCTGATGGCAGAACCCACGCCCCGCTGGCTTCGCTGAAGAACGCCCTGGGTCGCTGCGGCGAGGAATCCACCTTCTGCGTGGCCGCCCTGCGCAGCGTGGGTATTCCTGCCCGCCAGGTGTACACGCCCCGCTGGGCCCATACGGAGAGCAACCACGCCTGGGTGGAAGCCTGGGCCGACGGGCAATGGCGCTTCTTGGGCGCCTGCGAGCCCGAGGCCGTGCTGGACCTGGGCTGGTTCAACGCCCCGGCCTCCCGCGCCCTCCTCACCCACACCAAGGTGTTCGGCAAGTATGACGGCCCGGAAGAGGTGGTGCTGCGCACGCCCGGCTATACGGAAATCAACCTCATCGGCAATTATGCAAAGAGCGCCAGCGCCAAGGTGTCCGTGGTGGATGCCGCAGGCAAACCGGTGAAGGATGCCCGTGTGGCCTTCTGCATCTATAACTCCTCCCAATTCTTCCCGGCGGTGGCCAAATATACGGACGGCAAGGGCCAGACCACCCTTTCGGCCGGCCTGGGCGACATGCTGGCCTGGGCCAGCAAGGACGGCGTCTACGGCTTCGCCCGCGTCCGTTTCGGGGAAGATGAGGAAGTGACCATCGCGCTGGATTGCCCCACCGGCCATCCTGTGAGTTCCCAGTTAGTGGCCATGGTGCCGCCGCCGGAGCAGGTGGTGCTGCCGGAAGTGACGCCCGCTCAGCGGGCCGAAAACGACCGCCGCATGGCCTATGAAGATTCCGTGCGCAAGGCCTATATGTCCACCTTCCCGGACCATAGTTTCGCCGAAGCTTTTGTGGCTCAAAACGGCCTGCCGGCCGAGGCAGTGCGCCTGGTGGAAGGCGCCTGCGGCAACGGCAAGACCATCACGGACTTCCTGCTCCAGGCCGATGATAAGGAGCGCGCCGTGCAGCTGCTGGCCAGCCTTACCCGCAAAGACCTCTCGGATGTAACGCCGGAGGTGCTGTGGGACAGCTACAACGCCAAGGAAAGCATCCTGCGTCCCCGTATCGAGAGTGAATTCCTTACCCCGTACAAGGGCTGGTTCCTGGAGAACGTGCCCGCCGACTTACAATCGGCCTTCAAGGGCAACGCCCAGGCCATCAAGGACTGGGTGGATGCCAACATCTATCTGGACGAAGACCCGCTGTTCTGGGA
Organism: uncultured Bacteroidales bacterium; assembly: GCA_947302825.1. Taxonomy (GTDB): domain Bacteria; phylum Bacteroidota; class Bacteroidia; order Bacteroidales; family UBA932; genus Cryptobacteroides. The sequence continues at coordinate 937 of CAMYWP010000159.1, read as the reverse complement.
TATTCCCATGTCGCCGGTGGGCGTTTGGAAGAGCCGCTGGGCCAATCCCCGTTCGCGCGACCTGCTCACCATGGCCCTGGCCCGCACTTTCGGCGCGGAAATGCGCCGCGACCGCTTCACCTCGGCCCTCCGTTTCTCCGGCGACAAAGCCGATGTCCCCACCGGCCACGTGGAGCTCACCTATGAGCCCGTGGAGGGTGTGGAGCGCGTAGAATACGGCCGCCACTACTCTGTAAGCCGCATTGTAGATGGAGAGATGGAGATGGTGTTCCTGGGTATCGGCCGTGAAGGCCGCCGCTTCGGCCTCACCAACGACCTCCCGGAAGGCGATTATCTGCTGGCCTCCGGCAACCGCCTCTCGGACGGTTCCACTCCGGTGACGGTGACCTTGTTCCACGTCACGCCCGGCGAAGCGCTGCAGGTGCCGGTCCTCATCGAAACCGTGCTGGAAGCGGTGGAGGTGCAGGGACATTTCGATGCATCGTCCCTGCCGGTGAGCGAGGGGAACTACGCCGCCGCCATCCTGGACGTGGGCATGGAACCCACCAACCACGTATTGCACGACATAGCGGAAGAAAAGGCCGATCTGGAAGCCTGGGGCCGCCCCATCCTCCTCATCGCCACCAGCGAAGCCCAGATGGAGCGCCTGCACAGCGAAATGGAGGACGGCCGCTACGGCATCCTGCCTTCCACGGTGGTCTTCGTGCTGGACCAGGACGGTCTTCTCCTTAACAGCGCCGTCTCCAGCCTGGAGGTGAGCGCCGAACGCCTGCCTATCGTATTCGTAGGAAACGCGGATACGAAGGAAGTTTACTTTGTTTCCCAGGGATATACCATTGGCATGGGGGCGAAAATAGCCGCCCTGGCCCGTAAATTATAGTCTCAACTTTCGCAGGTGCGAAAGTTACCAACGATAGAGCCCTGAAAGGGCGACAGT
>CAMYWP010000158.1 GCA_947302825.1 uncultured Bacteroidales bacterium | reverse complement strand
TCGTCCAGGGCTTCGATCTTCTGGATTTCATGGGAGGTGCGGAAACCGTCGAAGAAGTGCAGGAACGGCAGGCTGGCCTTGATGGCGCTCAGGTGAGCGACGGCGGCCAGGTCCTGGGCTTCCTGTACGGAGCCGGATGCCAGCATGCAGAAGCCGGTCTGGCGGCAAGCCATCACATCCTGGTGGTCACCGAAGATGGAGAGGGCGTGGCTGGCCAGGGCGCGGGCGCTCACGTGGAACACGGTGGGCAGCATTTCGCCGGCAATCTTGTACATGTTGGGAATCATCAGGAGGAGACCCTGCGATGCGGTGAAGGTGGAGGTGAGGGCACCGGCCTGGAGGGAGCCGTGTACGGCACCGGCGGCGCCGGCTTCGCTCTGCATCTCCGTCACTTTCACTTTTTCGCCCCAGAGGTTCTTTTTCCCGTGGGCAGCCCATTCGTCGATGTTTTCGGCCATCGTCGAGGAAGGCGTGATGGGATAGATGGCGGCGTGCTCGCTGAACAGATAAGCAATGTTCGAGGCAGCATAGTTACCATCGCAGGTGATGAATTTCTTTTCTTTTGCCATAATTAATTGTTGTGGTTAATATATTGTTGTTATTGAATTCCTTCCAGAATGATTTCCGTGGGGGAGGGGGCGATGCGTTTTACCAGACCCTGCAGGACGGTGCCGGGACCCAGTTCCACGAAGCGGGTGGCTCCATCGGCCAGCATGTTCTGTACGGTCTGTGTCCAGCGTACGGGGCTGGTGAGCTGCTTCAGGAGATTGTCCTTGATGACGGCCGGATCCGTGGAGGGGAGGGCCGTGACATTCTGGTAGATGGGGCAGCGGGGTACGCGGAAAGGCGTGGCCTCGATGGCTTGGCCAAGGGCCTCACGGGCAGGCTCCATGAGAGGGGAGTGGAAAGCGCCGCTGACGGAGAGAGGCAGTGCCCGCTTGGCGCCGGCTTCCTTCATTTTCTCGCAGGCCAGTTCAATGGCCGATACTTCTCCGGAGATGACCACCTGCCCGGGGGAGTTGTAATTGGCGGGAACCACCCCTTCAATATCGGCGCAGACGGATTCGATTACATCATCGGCCAGTTTGATGACGGCGGCCATGGTGCCGGGAACGGCTTCGCAGCATTTGTGCATCTCGTTAGCGCGGAGGGCTACCAGACGCAGACCGTCTTCCCAATCCAATGCGCCGCAGGCTACGAGGGCCGAGAACTCTCCCAGGGAGTGACCGGCTACCATATCCGGCTGCTGCTCCTGATCCAGGGCCAGTAGGACGCTGTGCAGGAAAACGGCCGGCTGGGTAACGCTGGTGGCTTTCAAGTCCTCCTCCGTGCCTTCAAACATGATATCCGTGATGCGGAAGCCCAGGAGCTCATTGGCGCGCTCCATCAGATCTTTGTGGCTGCTGTATAATTCCTGGGCCATTCCCGGAAACTGGGAACCCTGGCCGGGGAAGATATATGCGGTTTTAGACATGCTCTTTTTTTAGGTCTACAAATATAGGTATATTTTTGATGCGAATCAAGCCTTTTTTACATTCCGTGCACGGTAACGGAAAGCACTTGACAGGAAACGAAAACTTCGTATCTTTGTAATTCCAAAATGTGTTTGTTATGGAACTGAACAGAAAGGCTTTCTTAGCCGGCATCCTTATCGGCCTGGGTGCCTGCGGCTTCCTGGCGCTGGGCGGTCTGCCCGGAGCCATCATTTTCGCCTTCGGGCTCATTGGCGTGGTGCTTTCCGGTGCTGCGCTGTATACGGGCCGGGCAGGAGTGATGTCGCTGAAAGAGACGCCGGCGCTGGTGCGCATCTGGCTGTTTAACATCTTGGCCTGTATTCTCTTGGGCTTGCTCATCTGGTCCCTGGGTGGGGAATCGGCCGAACGTGCGCAGACGGTAGTGGCAGGCCGATTAGCGCAGGGTCCATGGCGCGCCTTCCTTCGCGCCGTGGGCTGCGGACTCATCATCGACCTGGCCGTGTGGCTGTACCGTACCACCAAGAACATCCTGCCGGTGATCTTCGGTGTGCCGCTGTTCATCGTGTGCGGATTCTACCACTCTATAGCCGATGTCGTGTACATCGTGGCTGCCTGGAACTGGACGGCGGACCTGCTGTGGTTCTATCCGCTCATCGTGCTGGGAAACTATGTGGGCTGCAATATCCGCCGCCTGGTCCTGCCGGAGGAAAAGTCTTGACGTTTTTTCTTCCGCTTCCGGAAAATATTTGTATATTTGCAATCCTTTAACAAGGATGCCCCTGTAGTTTAAAGGATAGAATAACGGATTCCGGTTCCGTTGGTCCCGGTTCGATTCCGAGCGGGGGTACGAAAAGAAGGCTGGCGCACTGCACCAGCCTCTTTTTATATCCTCTGCTCTCAATTTTGGTGCTGGTCGGGACTCCTAATTTTCCGGAAGGGGTAGATGCGTGTCGGAGCGAATAGGTGGAAAGGGGTCCGTGCGAGGGGTTGTGCAGGGAGCGGTCCCGCGCCAGCGGGATGACGGAACTTGTTCGACGACGTTCCGGGCCGAAGTGCCCGGAAAAGGAGGAGTTGAGACGTCAAGCGACCGGGTGAGCCCCCTTTCCACCTTTTGAGCGGAGGCACGTACCTACCCCTTCCGAAAAACCACTTGGACTGATAATCACTCTGTTTGAATACTGAACCTGTGCGAATATGTCGTAATTCGCCCGAGTTTAGTTTCGTTCGGTAGTGAAACCGTGCGGAAAAGGGCTATTTCGCCCGGATTCAGTTAAATTTATTCCGAAAAAATCCGTAAATTAGTCGCTATGAAAGCTACATTACCTATGCGCAGTATTGGGCTGATGTCCGGGACGTCGGTGGATGGACTGGATGTGTGCTGCGCCACGTTTGACCGGCGGGACGGGAAGTGGTCGTTCACCATTGACTGCGCCCGCGGCTATTCTTATCCGGATTCTCTGAAGCATCAGTTGGGGGCCGAAGTCCAGAAGATGTCGGCCTTGGAGTTTGTGACCTTCCATAGCGCCTATGGCCGTTTTCTGGGGGAGCGGGTGAATGATTTCATGGCCGAATTCGGTGTCAGGCCGGACATTATCGCCTCCCACGGCAGTACGGTTTTCCATGAGCCGGAGAAGAAGGTGATGTTCCAGATAGGGGACGGGGCGGCCATCGCGGCCGAAACGGGGATCCCTACGGTGTCGGATTTCCGACGGCTGGACATTATGCTGGGCGGGCAGGGAGCGCCGCTGGTGCCCATCGGCGACAATCTCCTTTTCGGGGACTATGACTATTGCCTGAATATCGGCGGTTTTTCCAATATTTCCTTCCGGCAGGGGGACAAGCGCATTGCTTTCGACATCAGTCCGGTGAACTATGTGATTAACCGCTTTACCCGGAAAATCGGCCTGGAAATGGACCGGGATGGCGTTATTGCCTCGCGGGGACAGGTGAACCACGCGTTGCTGGACAGACTCAATGCGCTGGATTATTATGCCCGTCCCTGGCCCAAGTCGCTGGGACGCGAATGGGTGGAAAAGCAGGTTTTTCCGCTGTTGGATGGATGTGGATTGTCCTTGGAAGATATCTTACGCACCTATTACGAGCATTGTGCCATGCAACTGGCCCGTGTGACGGTGCCGGGTCGGAGTCTGCTGGTTACCGGCGGAGGTGCTTACAACAAGTTCCTGATAGAGCGGATGAGGGTGCTGAGTGGCTGCAAAATAGTGATTCCGGAGCCTGCCATCATCGAGTACAAGGAGGCGCTGATCTTCGCCTTCCTGGGGGTGCTATATATGCTGGATGAACCCTCCTGCCTGCGGTCCGTTACCGGTGCGGACAAGGACAATATCGGGGGTATGCTCTTTAAGGTGTAGCGCCTATTCTTCGTAAAGCAAGTATTTCTTTCTGAGCTGTTTGAAGGCTTCCACTTCCGGGAGCCAGCGGGCGCGGATGGTATCGGCCTGACAACCTTCCTCTATCATATCCCGAACCCAGTAAACCCCCATCAGTTTGTCGAAGAAAGGGGAGAAGAAATCATGCTCCTTGCCCTGCTCTTTCAGCACCGTATAAGCGTCGATTACATAGGAAAGATCCAGGCCGATGGAACGTGCATTTTCCAACTGGCTCAGGTCCACGCCATAGCAGATCTGGCCTTTCAGCGGAGGGTTCAGGGCGCCGGGGCGGCTCTCCGGGGTGAAGGAGTAGCTGTACTTGGCTTTCAGGACCGGATGGCCGTATTGCTGGAAGGGTTTGTCGGTGCCGCGTCCCAGGCTCACCTCGGTGCCCTCGAAGGGGCAGAGGGAAGGGTAGAGATAAACGGACTGCATATTGGGCAGGTTGGGACTGGGCGCTACGGGCAGATTGTAAACGGTCTGATGCGTGTAATGCTTGCAGGGAATCACCGTAAGGCGGCAGGTGTTGCCGGCGCCCAGCCACTTTTCGCCCTGGGCCATCCGGGCCAGTTCGCCCAGCGTAAGGCCGTGCACCACGGGAATGGGCAGATACCCCACGCCGCTCTTGAGCATAGGGTCCAGGATGGGGCCGTCCACATAGTGTCCGTTGGGGTTGGGCCGATCCAAAATCACCACCTCTTTATCGGCC
>CAMYWP010000157.1 GCA_947302825.1 uncultured Bacteroidales bacterium | reverse complement strand
CTGAGTGGTGTCTTCGCCCAACTGGAACATCGGGGCGTATTTGAATTCTGCCATAGATATAGAGTTTTTTTCTTTCAGAGTTCACAAATATAACGTTTTTCGCGGACATTTCCGTAAATTTGTCCTTCGGCAAACGCAAAACTGACAAATGGAAGCCATTCCCTTCAAACCCCTCTATCCCCACTCCGGATCTGTCTATCAGTTGGACGGATTCCGTCCTGCCCTGGTGGATGCCGGCTACTTGAAGCAGATGGGGGTGTGCGTGACCCCATCGGCCGATACCCTGGAAGCCCTCCGAATAGGGTCGGAAGTATTTGCACTCCGTTTGAGGGAGCATCGGCTCATCCCGGAGCAGCGTTTCTTCCTGGATACCATCCAGCCCGGACAGGAACCGCCGGAGATCCACAATTATACGGGCCGATGCCCTACCCTTACCTACGAAATCAATCCCGTAAGGGGATGCAGCGTAGGATGTCTTTATTGCCTGGTTTCAGACGGTGTCCATGAACTGCCGCTCATCGCGCATGACAACTATGAGCTCTATGTCAGGCAGCTGCTCGAGCGGCAAAACGGCCCCGGAAGCAAGAATCAGGAGCACTATTATTATTTTTCGCCCAAGACGGAAGCTTTCCAGGAGGCTACCCTGTTCACGGGTATCGCCCATCGGATTCTCCGGGAGTTCATAGACCACTATCGGCGCAACCCCGAATCCAGGGCCCGCCTGTTCATTGCTTCCAAAGCAGGAACCAGGCATCTCCGTTATGAATTTGAGGGAGAGAGCATCCTGGATCTCTTCGCTCAGCTGGGAAACAAGATGCAGTTCAATACCAGCGTTTCCATTATGCCGGACCCGCTGAGGGATTTGTTGGAGCCCTGCGCTGCCCCCATTGAGGAACGCCTGGCAGCCGTCAAACTTTGCCAGGATGCAGGCATTCCGGCCAATTCGGCCCTGGTGCAACCCATCTTCCCGCCCTGTCTCACGGATGGGGAAATCCGGCGCTTCTTCGATGCCCTCAAAGAAGCCGGTATCATCAACTACAAGCCCGAATTCCTTACTGTGGGGATGGAGAACCTGGCCCTCCTGGGGCAGTACCTGGGGCATTTTGACAAGGAGCTGGAACGGCAGCTCTACGAAGATTATCTGCTCCCCTCCAATGCAGACCACCGCAAGCAGCGCGGCCGCACGGCTCCGGACCGGAAACGCAGCCTGGAGGATATCCGGAGAATGATGAACTATACGGATTCCATAGGTATGAGCACCAGCATCTGCTACTGGGTGCGCATGCAGTTGGGCATTTCCGAAGAGACCATCCCGCTGGTGAACCGCAACGGTTTCCAGTGCCTGGGCTATCAACGCAAACTGTTCCAGTAAAATGTACCGGGATCTTCAGGACTATTACCTCCATTGGTATCATATGCGGCCTGTGGGCATCTCCACGGTCCGTCAGGAGGAGTTACGCCGCCTGCACCGGGTGCTGTACACGGCCATTGAATATTTTGCCGGACATTATGCCCATTATATCCGGGACTGGGGATTCGGCGAGAAAGGATGGGAATTGCTGGAGAGAGCGTCGTGCTTGCCTTTTCGCGCAGGCACCTATCGGCCGGACTATATCCTGTCCTGCGAAAAAGAAATCCTGCTTTGCGAGATAACCTCCCGTTTCTTTGCCCACGGCATATTCATGAGCTGGTTCGGGGAGCAGGCAGGGCGCGCTTTCACGGCCCGTTTCCCCGGGGCGGAGTACCAATCTGACTTCGGGCCGATGATGGATTATATGCTGTCCCTTGCCGGCGGAAAGCGTAAGATGTACGTGCTCAAAAGCGCCGACCGTACCGGTGAAATCCGTCTGTACAAGCGATTTTACGAGTCTCATGGAATCCAGGTTGAGGTGTTGGAGGCCCCGGAGGTGGAAGACTGCCGGAAGGAATGGTGCCGGGACGCTTTTGTGGTAAGTGCCCTGAACCAAAAGGATATCCTGGGCTTTTCCATGGATACATTGCAGGCCATGGCCGAAGCCGGAATGGTGAGCGACTTCAGGAATGTTTTCCTGGTGCACGACAAGCGATTCCCCGCCCTTTGGTTCGAAGACCGCTTTACGGATGCCTGCCTGAATAGGGAGGATGCCGCTTTTCTCCGCGCCCATGCCATCCCGAGTTTCCTTCAGATGCCGGAGGACGCTTATGACAACAAGGATGCCTATATCCTCAAACCGGTTCGTCTGGGCAAGAGCGAAGGCGTTATGGCCGGGCCCCTGGTAAGCGTGGATCAGTGGCACCGGCGCCTGGACCAGGGGGTTGAGGGCTGCCTGTTCCAGCCTTTTATCGGCCAAATAACCTTTTCTACCATATGGGAGGAGACGCCCTTCCAGGATTACCTTTGCGGCATGATGCTCTGTGTCAATGACCGCTACTTCCAGTCAGGCTATTTCCGCTTTTCCAGCCTGCCGGTCACCAATGTGGGAGACGACCGCAAAGCCTTCCCGCTCTATACAGACAACCCGGAGATTCTCTCCCAATGCGACCTCCTATGATCCTTGCCTCCAATCAGCCCTATTTCCTGCCCTACTTCCCTTATTGGCAGCTGATTCACGCGGCAGACCGCTTCCTGGTGGCCGACGATTTCGCCTATATTAAGCACGGGTGGATTAACCGGAACCGGATCCAGATGGATTCCCGGGTCATCTGGCTGCGGGTGGAACTCCAGAAGATCAGCAGTTTCAAACTCATCCGGGACACCTTCCTGGCAGAGCCCCTGTCTTTCTCCGATAAGCTGCGGACCGTTGAAACCGCCTACCACAAGGCTCCTTTCTTCAAGGAAGGATACGCCCTGACAGAGCGCATTTTTTCCTGCCCGGAACGCAACCTGGCCCTTTTTCTGGGAGCTTCCATCCTCCAGGTGTGCGCCTATTTGGGCATTGATACGCCCATCGGCCGGACTTCCTCCCTGGAAGGGAATGTCCTCTTGAAGAGGGAACAACGGGTATATGACATGTGTCACCGGTTGGGAGCAACCCATTTTGTCAATCCCATCGGCGGGCAGGCGCTGTATGGGTTCGATGCCTTCCGCCGGCAGGGAATCCGTCTGAGCTTCCTGAACAGCCAGGCCTCCGAAGCCGGTAAACTGTCGGTGCTGGATGCTATCATGAATCATTCCCGGGATGAGCTGCACGCCATGCTGGACCAATACACTTTCATCGATGGATGAGCCCAAAGTAACCGTCATCTGCCTTGCGTATAACCAAGCACCCTATATCCGGGATGCGCTGGAAGGCTTCGTACGCCAGCAAACCACCTTCTCCTTCGAGGTGGTGGTGCATGACGACGCCTCCACCGACGGCACGGCCGATATCATCCGGGAGTACGTACAGCGGTACCCCACCCTTTTCCGGCCTGTTTTCCAGGAAGAAAACCAGAATTCGAAGGGTGTGGCCATTGTCCAAACCTTCTGCTTCCCGCTGGTGAGGGGACGCTACGTAGCTCTCTGCGAAGGGGACGATTATTGGACGGATTCCCTGAAACTCCAGCGACAGGCAGATGCTATGGATGCCTGTCCGGGGGTGGACCTCTGCGCCCACTGCGCGCGCGTAATAAAAAAAGGCAGGCCTCATGGTTTTATGGCACCCCGGCTCAGGGACGGCCTCATTCCCGTGGAAGAAGTGGTAAAAGGGATTCACTTTGCCACGGCCTCCCTCTTCTGCCGGAAAGAGAAGTATCTGGAACTTTCTCCAATGCGTGAAGTCCAGTTCAACGACCTGGCCCTGCTGCTTCAAGGCAGTGCCCGAGGCGGCCTGCTATACCTGTCCCACTGCATGTCCGTTTATCGCCTGCAAAGGCCCGGCTCCTGGACGGCTTCCCACCGGGGGGCGAAGCGGAAAGACGCGCGCATTCGGGACCGCGCCCAATTCGAAGCCTTTGACCGGTACACCGAAGGCCGTTTCCATTACGCCGTACAATGGCGGCTGGCCAAAATCCGGACAGACGACATCCTCACGGACCGCCGCTACTGGGAACTGTTTTCGCCACGAAACCTTCCCCTTACCATCCAGCGTCTTGGAAGGACCTTCCTGCGACGCTTCAGAAACCTTTATTTCCAATGGAGAAGCTCTATGTAACCCGCACGTCCCTTCCTCCGTTCGAGGAGTATTGTGCCGAAATACGGGACCTTTGGGACAGTGCCCTCATCACCAATATGGGCGTGAAACACCAACGCCTGCAGCAGGAACTGGAAGCCTTCCTGGAAGGACCGCTCACGCTGTTTGCCAACGGTCACCTGGCCCTGGAATCCGTGCTGGAAGCCCTGGAACTGCCAAAGGGCAGCGAAGTGATAACCACGCCCTTCACCTTTGTCTCCACCGTGCACGCCATTGTGCGGAAGGGCCTGGTCCCCGTCTTCTGCGATGTCCTGGAGGCCGACGGGACGCTGGACCCGGAAAAGGCCGAAGCCCTGGTGACGGAAAGCACCGCCGCCATCCTGCCCGTCCACGTCTACGGCCATGTCTGCGACGTGGGGCGCATCGGCGCGTTTGCCGAAAGGCATGGCTTGAAAGTGCTCTATGACGCCGCCCATGCCTTCGGCGTGCGCTACCGGGGCGTCCCGGCAGTCCGCTTCGGCGAC
>CAMYWP010000156.1 GCA_947302825.1 uncultured Bacteroidales bacterium | reverse complement strand
CCGCTGCCTGGCGGTGAACTTGCCGGAGGTGGGATAGGTGCGGGTGAAGTCCGAGGCATAGTGCTCGTTGCTCTCTACGCCGGCGTCGATGACCATCAGCTTGCCGGGTTCAATGATTTTATCGTGAATGTGGTTGTGCAGGGTTTCGCCGTGCTGGGTGAGGATGGTGGGGAAGGAAACGCCCCAGCCTTTGGCCAGCGCCACACCTTCCATCGCGCCTACAATGTCCTGTTCTACAATGCCGATCTGGATGGCATCCCGGGCCACGGAATGCATCAGGTAACCCAGATAGCAGGCGTGGTCCAGTGCTGCAATTTCAATGTCTTCCTTGATGAGGCGCTGGGAAACCACGGCTTTGATGAGCGCCTCGGAGGGTTTGCCGCCGGGAACCAGCTGCTGCAGCCGGAGGGTGTTGAAATAGCGGCTGGGCGGCAGGAAATGGATCGGCCTGCCACTCTTAAGCGCCAGCGCCACCGGATTTTCCACGGCCGAATAGGGCGCGGTGTTGGCGATGCCCACGGCATCGGCCTTGGAACGGACACTGGGCTGCGGGCCCATCCAGATGATGTCGTCGATGTCCACATCATCGGCAAAGAGGGTCTCGGCGCCGGAGTCAATGTCCAGGATGGCGGCCATCAGAGGCTCGTCCAGGCCCCAGTAATACAGCCAGGAGCTGTCCTGGCGCCATTTGTAGCAGTTGTCCTTGTATTGGGCCGGAGCTTCGGCGTTTCCTACGAACAGAATGATGCCGCTTTCGCCGGCTTCCCGCATCTTTTTGGCCAATTCGGCCCTGCGACGCACGTATACCTCTTTTGCAAACATGTCTTTGGATTATTTGATTCCTCAAAGATAAGGATTATTTTTGTGCCGTGGAAACTTTTATCGCCATTGCAGCCATCGTGCTGGGCATTGTGGGCATCATTGGCTCCGTTGCTCCGGCCCTTCCCGGTCCGCCCCTTAGCTGGCTGGGCCTGTTGCTACTGTATTTCTGGGGCGGCGGCACCAACGGCGCCGAAGAGCCCATGAGTACCACCTTCCTGCTGGTCTGGCTGGCCATCGTGGGCGTAGTGAGCTTGCTGGATTATGTGGTTCCGGCCTATTTCACCAAGCTCACCGGCGGCAGCAAGTACGGCGGATGGGGAGCCATCGTGGGCCTCATTATCGGCCTCATCTACCCGCCCGTGGGCATGATTCTGGGCTCCCTTTTGGGCGCCTTCGCGGCCGAGCTCCTCTTCGCCGGCAAAGACCCGGCCGATTCCGTCAAATCGGCCTTCGGCGCCTTCCTGGGCTTCCTCTTCGGCACCGGCCTCAAACTCATCTGCTGCGGCGTGATGATGTTCTATATTATCGTCTATGCTTTTTAATTAAATTTACAATATGAAATACATTTCCTTCCTTTTGTCTCTTTGCATTTGCGCATCGGTGTTTGCGCAGAATCCTGAAACTTATTTTACTAAAGAAGAACTCACGAATATCGTGAATTGCCTGCCGGCGCCGCCCGACTTTGACAGCCCGGACTTCACCAATGATATCGTGCGCTACATGTGGGGCAAGACCATGCGTCAGGATGCAGAGAGGGCCGCCGAAGCCGAACGGGACGCCATCTGGAACCTGGACACCCTGGCCGCCATTTTCAGTGTGCCTTTCGGCCTGGTAATCTCTAAGGAAAAGACCCCGGAAATCTACAAGGCCTTCACGCAGGGCGTGGGCACCATTGAACTCATCCGCATCATTCCCAAAGCGCATTACCATCGCACACGCCCTTATGTGATGTACAACGAGCACATGCTCACCACCTGGGAAGAGGACGAACTCCGGAACGAAGGTTCCTTCCCCTCCGGGCATACCATCCGAGGCTGGGCGGCGGCGCTGGTCCTGGCCGAAATCAATCCGGCAGCAACCACCGAGCTCTTCGCCCGCGGCTGGAGATACGGTGAAAACCGCGTAATCACGGGTGCACACTGGCAGAGCGACGTAGATATCAGCCGTCCGGCCGCCAGCATCGGCTATGTCCAGCTGCAGAGCAGCCCGGCCTACCGAGAGCAAATGGAGAGAGCCCGCGCCGAATTCGTCTACCTGGTTTACGGAATAGTTCCCGACAAAAAATACAAGTCTATCGTCAAGAACCTCGCCCGCTAACCAGCTTACTTACAGGCGCTGGATAAAGTCTACGAAAAGCGGATGCGGGGAGAGTACTGTAGATGAGTACTCCGGATGGAACTGTGTACCTATGAACCATTTCAGGGAAGGCAGCTCTACGATTTCCACAAGATTGTTCTCCGGATTGCGTCCTGAACAGCGCATACCGGCCTGCTCAAACTGTTTCAGGAAAGCATTGTTGAACTCGTAGCGGTGGCGATGGCGTTCCCGGATAGCATCCGTTCCATAGATTTCCCGTACGCAACTTCCTTCAGCCAGTTCACAGGCATAGCCTCCCAGCCGCATGGTTCCACCCTTGCGGCTGATGGCTTTCTGGCTTTCCATCAGATCGATGACATTGCTCTTCGTTTCAGGATCGATCTCAGCGCTATGGGCATCCGGGAGGCCCAGCACATTCCGGGCAAACTCAATCACCATCATCTGCATGCCCAGGCAGATACCGAAAGTGGGAATGTCGTGCGTGCGACAGTAATGGACCGCCACAATCTTTCCTTCAATTCCACGGGAACCGAATCCGGGGCAAATAATGATTCCGTCCTGTCCGGAAAGGGAGGCTTCCACATTCTCTACGGTGAGGTGCTCACTGTTGATAAAATGGATTTCCACCTTTTTCCCGGTGTGGATTCCCGCTATATGCAGGCTCTCCCTGATGCTCTTGTAGGCGTCTTGCAAATCATATTTTCCCACAAGTCCCACTTTTACCGTTTCCCGCAGGTCCTTTTCTTTCCGGACGAATTCTTCCCACTGGGAAAGGGACTGCCGATGACCCTCGAAATGGTCCATTCCGAATCGGGCAAGGATGAACTGGTCCAATCCCTGCTTGTGCATATTCAACGGCACTTCATAGATACTGGGCAAATCTTCACTTTGAATCACACCGTCGGGGCTCACGTTGCAGAATGCCGCCACCTTATGCAATATCTCTGGGCCAAGATGCTTCTCCGTGCGAAGAATGAGTATATCGGGCTGGATACCCAAACTTTGCAATTCCTTTACCGAATGCTGGGTGGGTTTCGTCTTCAGTTCGCCCGCCGCTTTCAGGTAAGGGACATAGGTGAGATGGATGCAGAGGGCGTTTTTACCCAGTTCCCACCGCAACTGTCGGATGGCCTCCAGGAAAGGGGCACTTTCAATATCGCCGATGGTTCCGCCAATCTCAGTAATGATGAAGTCGAATTCCCCTCCTTTCGCATTGGCCTTGATCCTGTCCTTGATCTCATTGGTAATATGCGGAACCACCTGGATGGTTTTACCCAGATAGTCGCCGCGACGCTCTTTCTCTATCACCGCCTGATAGATCTTGCCGGTGGTAACGGAATTGTGCACCGTTGTCCGTATGCCCGTGAAGCGTTCGTAATGCCCCAGATCCAGGTCGGTCTCCACGCCATCATCGGTCACATAACACTCTCCGTGCTCATAAGGGTTGAGCGTACCCGGGTCGATATTGATATAGGGATCGAACTTCTGAATGGTCACACGGTAGCCGCAAGTCAGGAGCAGGCGTCCTATACTGGAAGAGATAATGCCCTTCCCCAAGGAAGAAACCACACCGCCCGTAACGAAAATAAATTTGGGCTCTTTCATAACTAGTTGATGAAAAGCAATTCGCGGTATTTGGGCAGCGGCCACAAGTCGTTGTCGGTGAGTTCTTCCAGCTTGTCAATGCATTGACGCAGCAAGTGAATGGCCGATGCCGCCTTTTCAGCGGCGACAGCTTTTTCATAGGCATTGTCCAAGGCTTCAGCCTCTTCCCGGGCAGCGTTCAACTGATCGGTGCGGGCTTTCATATCGGCCAGCAGCGCCGAACATTCACGGATGAGCCCGGTCTGGGTGGCGGCCATTTCCTGCCAGTTGTCCGGGAAATTCTGACGGATCAGATCCAGGTTCTTCAAAAGCCTGCGCTGGTACTCCACGCCGGCGGGCAGGATGTGGTTGATGGCCATGCGGGCCACCATGCGGGCCTCGATAAGCACCTTGGTGGAGTAGGTCTCCCACTTTACGTCGTTGCGGGCTTCCAGCTCCTTTATATTGTAAATACCTGTCTGTGTGAACAGTTCCACGGTGGAAGGCGCGGTGAACTGGCAGAACATCCGGGGCACGCTGGCCTCGGTGTCCAGTCCGCGTTCACGGGCCAACTCCTTCCACTCTTCACTATAACCGTTGCCATCGAAGCACAAGGTATCCAGTACCTGGCCGATAAGCGGCTTCAGGCAGTCCATCACAGCTGTTTCCAGGGGTTTTCCATCGGCCATGGCGGCGTCTACGGAAGCCTTGAACGCTGTAAGTTGCTGGGCCACGGCGGCGCTGAGTACCGTAAGGGCGCCGGCACAGTTGGCGCTGGAACCCACTGCACGGAACTCGAAGCGGTTGCCGGTGAATGCGAAAGGAGAGGTGCGGTTACGGTCGGTGTTGTCTACAAAGATTTCGGGGATTTCCACCACGCCCACGCCGCGGCCC
>CAMYWP010000155.1 GCA_947302825.1 uncultured Bacteroidales bacterium | reverse complement strand
CGCAACATCTGGCTGGGTGCGATAACAGTGAAGCAGTCGGTGTTCATGGGTGGCAAAATCATCTATAGCAACCAAATGGCCACCCTGGCCCAGGATCTGGCCACCGCTAAGTACGACCAACAGTACGCCGATATCATCGTGGACGTGGACGAAGCCTACTGGCAGATCATCTCCATCGCCAACAAGAAAAAACTGGCCCAAAGCTACGCCGACCTCCTTCACAAGATGGAAAAAGACGTAGACAACGCCATTGAGGCCGGCGTTTCCACCCAATCGGATGCCCTGCAAGTAAAAGTAAAGGCCAACGAGGCCGATATGCTCCTTACCAAGGCCGGCAACGGGCTCATCCTGGCCAAGATGCTGCTTTGCCAGCGTATCGGCCTTCCCCTTGAAAGCGAGATTGTATTGGCCGATGAAAACCTGGAAATGATTCCCGAGCCGCAAGCGCCCGGTCAAAAAAGCCTGGATGATATTTACGCCAGTCGTCCGGAAACGCGAAGCCTGAGCCTCGCAACACAGATTTACGACAAAAAAGCTAAAGTAGTGCGGGCCGACCTCCTGCCCCAGGTAGCCCTGACAGCCAACTACCTTGTCTCCAACCCCAATCCCTACAACGGTATCCAGAATACCTGGCGGGGCGGAATGTTTACCGCCGGAGTCATGATCAACGTACCCCTCTTCCACGGCATGGAGAACATGAACCGCTACAAGAAAGCCAAGGCCGAGCAGCGCATCTATGCCGACCAGCTGGCCGATGTCAAACAGCTTATCGGCCTGCAGGTTACCCAGCAGCGCAAACTATTCCAGGAGGCCCGGGAAAAGCTTCGTATGGCATCCTCCAACCTGGATGCCGCCGAAGAGAACCTCCGTTCTGCCACTATCGGCTACGAAGCCGGAGTAATTCCTACCAACACCGCTCTCGCAGCCCAGTCCGCCTGGCTTAGCGCCCAGAGCGAATACATCGACGCCGGCATAGAACTCCAGATGGCCGCTGCCTTACTCCGTAAAGCCGAAGGTGACGTGCTGTCTTTCTAAGCATGGCGAAAAAACTCCTATTGAATAATAAAAAAAGAAAAACATATTATGGCAAAGAAGAATTACAATCTGTTGATTGGTGTTGCGGCCCTGGTGGCCATCGTGCTCACCATTTCCATCGTGGGTTATATCGTGTCCCGTCCCAAGCCCATCGTGATTCAGGGCGAGGCAGAAGCCACCGAGTACCGCATCTCCGGCAAAGTTCCCGGACGCGTGGAAGAGTTCCGCGGAACGGAGGGCTCCATGGTGCACAAGGGTGATGTCCTGGTCATCATCGATTCCCCTGAAATCCGTTCCAAGATAACCGAAGCCAACGCTGCCAAAGCCGCCGCTGTGGCACAGAAGGAAAAAGCCCTCAACGGTGCCCGCAGTGAGCAGATCACTGCCGCCTACGAACTGTGGCAGAAAGCCCTGGTGGGCGAAGAGGTCATGCGCAAGTCCTATGAGCGCATGGTAAAGCTGCACGATGAGAAAGTGGTCTCCGATCAGAAGTTTGACGAGGTAGAGGCCCAATACAAGGCTGCCGTAGCCACCTCCAAGGCCGCCAAGAGTCAGTACGACATGGCCGTAAACGGCGCCCGCAAGGAAGACAAGGATGCCGCTATCGCCCTGGTAGAGCGTGCCAACGCCGCCGTGGAGTTGGTAAACTCCTATATGGATGAAATCCGCCTTACCTCTCCGGCCGACGGCGTCATTACCGACATCTACCCCAAAGTGGGTGAACTGGTGGGCCAGGGCTCTCCCATCATGACTATCCAGGACCTGGGTGACATGTGGTTCACCTTCAACATCCGCGAAGACCGGCTCAAAGGAATGCAGAGCGGTGACAAACTCACACTTACTATTCCGGCCTTGAACAACCGTGAAGTATCGGCCACCGTCTATTACATTGCCGCCCGCGCGTCTTACGCCACCTGGAAAGCCACGCGTGAAATCGGCGAATTCGACACCCGCACCTTTGAGGTCCGTGCCCGGCCCACACAGCCGGTGGAAGGCCTCAGGCCCGGTATGAGCGCCATCATGAATGTAATGGAGTAATCCTTACCATGAAAAACCTTTATAAAGTCATCCGTCGCGAGCTGGACATCATTCGTCGCAGGCCGGTTTATATTCTGGCCTCGGTGGGCGTGCTGGCGGTGAACATCGTATTCTACGCCTCCTTGTTCGGAGACGGCCTTCCGCACGACCTTCCCATCGGCCTTATTGACCAGGACCGGAGTTCCACTTCCCGCGCCTTTGCACAGCAATTAGACGCCTCCCAGCTGGGAAAGGTCATCTACTACGATGACATGCATCTGGCCCGCAAAGACATGGAAACCGGCCGCATTACCTCATACGTGGTGATTCCCGAAGGCTTTAATGCCGATCTCCAGAGCCAGCGGCAGCCGCACATCGGCTATTACGTGAACTCCCTGTATTTTGTGGGAGGTGCCTTGGCCTATAAAGACATCCTCACCATGGTGAACCTCACCGGAGGCGCCGTGCAAAGGGAAGTCCTTCGCATGAAGGGGATGAACGAACGGGAAATCATGAACCAAATCCAGCCCATCGTGCTGGACCAGCACCAGATCGGCAACCCCACCACCAACTACGGCATTTATATCAATGGCGTTCTGCTGCCCGGCATTCTGGAGATGATCGTAATCCTCATTACCATCTACACGCTGGGAGCAGAGCTTAAGTACGGCACCTCGCGGCATCTGTTGGAAGCCGCCGGAGGGTCTTTCGAGAAAGCCCTGCTGGGTAAGATGGTTCCCTATGCCGTTATCTTTACGGTGTTGGGCGTAATGCTGGAACTGGTCCTTTTCAGCTGGTTCAAGTATCCTCTGGCAGGTTCTATTTGGTGGATGTTCCTGGATATACTCCTGCTGGTGGCGGCTTCCGAAGCTCTGGCCATTTTCATTGTCGGCCTGTTCCCCGTGCTGCGCCTGGCCATCAGCGTGGGCGCCATCGTGAGCGTACTGGGCTTTTCCCTGGCCGGCTTTACCCTGCCGGTGGAAGTGATGCCCCCCTATCTCCAGGGCTTCAGTCTCATTTTCCCGCTGCGTCATTATTACCTGTTCCACGTGCAGGAAACTATCTGGGGAAGCGGCTTTGCCGGATGGTGGCAAGAGGTGGTTTATCTGCTCCTGTTCTTCTTCCTTCCCCCTATGGTGATGAAACGCCTGCACGGCGCCTATATCAAGCAAGACTATGAGAAAGACTGATTCCTTCCTGCGGACCTGGTTCCGCAACTGGTACGATATCTTCGTGAACGAACTCCGGCTCATTTTCTCGGACTCCGGCGTGATGATCATCTTCTTCATTGGCGGCCTGCTGTACCCGGTGCTGTACAATCTTATCTATATGAACGGTACGGTGGATGAGATGCCGGTAGCCGTGGTGGACCTTTCCGGAGGCTCTTACAGCCGCCGCTACCTACAGAAGGTGGATGCCACGCGCGAATGTGAGATCCTTATCTACTGCTCCTCCCTGGAAGAAGCCCAAAGGCTCATGCAGCAACGTGTGGTGCATGGTGTCATTCTGATTCCAGCCGATTTTGACAAGCGTCTGGTTAGTGGAGAGCAGGGATTCATCTCTACATACGCCGATATGTCCAGCTTCCTGTACTACAAGTGCCTGACCATGGGGACCAGCCTCACCATGCTGGACGAGATTCACCAGATTCGAACGGAACGGTATGCCGCAGCCGGAGAAGACGGGCAGGTGACTTACCAGTTGACCAAGCCCGTGCTGTACGATGAGAGCATGCCTTTCAACAAACCTTTCTCATACACCATATTCTTCATATCGGCCGCCCTTATGCTGGTCATCCAGCAGACCATGTTCTACGGTTCTTCATTGCTGGCCGGTACCTTGCGAGAGCAGAACCGCAGTTTCGCCTCCATGCCCCGGCATTTGCAGGGCTTGGGAATAGGCCGGGTCCTTTTGGGGCGCGGAGCCGCCTACATGACAGTTTACCTATGCATAGGCACCATCATCGCTCTGCTCATTCCTTGGCTATTCAAGCTTCCGCAGCATGCCTGGTGGGGTGATATCATGGTGCTTCTGGTGTTCTTCATCCTGGACTGCATCTTCTTCACCTTTACCTGGAGCACGCTCATTTGGAGACGGGAAACCGTGTTCGTGCTCTTCCTTTCAGTATCGCCCATCTGCATGTTCCTGACAGGCTTCTCCTGGCCCAACACGGCCATTCCGGAGGTCTGGCAATGGGTGGGATACCTCTTCCCCTCCACTTTCGGCTGCCGCGCGTTCATCAATCTGAACACGGCCGGCTGTTCTTTGGCCGATGTGGCACCGGAATTCCGCGCCATGATTATACAGACCGTCGTGTACTATGTGCTTGCTTACATGGCAGTGTTTGCAGAGAACCGCTACCTGGCCCGCCATTCTTCCACTAATTCTACTTATCCTCAATGAAGATAATGACCCCCATCGTGGAAGGGCTGACGGCCTTCCTTGTAAAATTGCTTTTCAGTAGCAGCGAAAACACCCCTAAAATGCCGCTATCGTCCCAGATTTTGGGACAGTAGCAGCATTAACGGTAGAATCGAATGATTTTGGAGCGAAGCGATTGAGCCGGAGGCGAATAGGCGGCTTCTGCCGCCA
>CAMYWP010000154.1 GCA_947302825.1 uncultured Bacteroidales bacterium | reverse complement strand
ACTTACAGCCGCACAATAAGCCAGGCCATATAGGCCAGCCATAACAGAAGGAACAGACTGCCGTCCACGGGATCCAGTTTGTTCCTTTTTCCTACATAGCAACTGGTGAACAGGGCTATGGCACTTAACAGGAGAACCCCCATGTCCACGTAATTGATACCCACGAAGGAAAGCGGATGGATCAGGGCCGATCCGCCCAGGATGAGCAGGATGTTGAAGACGTTGGAGCCGATGATATTGCCCAGCGCCAACTGTCCCTTCTTCTTGACGGCCGCAGCGACACAGGTGGCCAGTTCCGGCATGGAAGTGCCTCCGGCCAGGATGGTGATGGCGATGAATTTGTCACTTACACCCAGGCTGTGGGCGATGTTGGTGGCAGAATTCACAAAGAAGCGTCCCCCGAAAATGAGGGCGGCCAGTCCGCCCAGGATCATCAGGACGGCCAGCCAGACGGGATATACCTTCTGCTGTGTATTTTCGCTTTCCTCCGACGTTTTTTTCTTTCGGAACGACAGTACCATATAGGTTACGAACAGGGCCAGCAGGATTCCGCCTTCCAGGCTGGTAAGTCCGTCTGTCCCAATACCAAACAGGCTGTGTTTGAGGCCCATCAGCACCAGCAGGACGGTGATGAGGATATTGAGCGGGATGTCCTTCTTCCGGTTTTCTTGCGTAATGGGGATGGGAAGCAAGAGGGCGGTGAGGCCCAGGATGAGCAGGGTGTTGAAGATGTTGGAGCCGATGACATTTCCCACGGAAATATCGGCGTTCCCTTCGATGGCGCCGATGAAACTGACCACCATCTCCGGGGCCGAGGTGCCCATTCCTACGATGGTAAGGCCGATGACGAATTCGCTCAGGCCGAATTTCCGGGCCACGGAGGAGGCTCCTTCCACCAGATAATCGGCCCCGAAAACCACCAGGGCCAGGCCTAATAATAAGAGCAATATCTGTACTAACATCGTAGGTTTCTCATGTTTGGCGGCACAAAATTAGCAAAATTTTTCTATATTTGTTTTTCATAGTAAGCCCGAGATGAAACGTTTTCTGCCGTTGTTTGCCCTTCTGCTGGGTCTGGTTTTATCCTGTGAGGAAAAGCCCGACCCTGAAAAGCCGGTGGAAATGCTTCTGGACAGCCAGCCCGCGAATTTGGAATTTACCCCATCGGCCGATCCCCAAACCCTTCATTTCGAACTGTATTGCGACGGCCTGTGGGATATGCGGGAAGAGGGCGTCCGGGCCAACTGGGTGGAGAGCAGGACGGTGACCGCCCTCAAGAAAAATACGTGGTCCATTTCCATCCAGATCACGGAAAATACGGCCAACATTTCCCGCCGGACCGTCTTCGTCCTTTACAGCGAAAATGTGCAACGCCGGGTGGTGATTGTCCAGTCGGTGGAATACCCCATTTTCCGTGTCCACGAACTGGGCGCCTACGGAGTCCCCGGCGGCGATGTGATTTTCAGCCATAACAACTTCCAATACAGCCGGTTACGGTATGGGAGCAATGGTATGTCCGTACGTTTCCTGGAACCGGAGGAAGCCCGTGTCACCACCCTGAGCGGGCTGTACAGCAACCTGGAAACAGGTATGCAATTCCCGCTTTTATACCGCGTGACGGAACAGGGCTATACACGGATACTGGAAACCATTCCCGTTCAGGTGATCCGGGTACGGGATTCCCTGGTATGGCTCAAGAAAGACGATAACGAGTATTTTGTGATCCGGAAATGAGGCGCGGACTGCTCATAGGTTGCTTGTGTTTGATGAGCCTCCTTGCAGGGGCCCAGAACAGGCAGATCGCCCCTGCCGGTGAGCATCACGTGTTCACCGTTCTGGTGGAATTCCGCAATGTCCGCTTCACCATGGAAGATCCCCGGACGCATTTCTCCCAAATGCTGAACGGGCGTGTCAAAACCTATTTCAAAGAGAATTCCCTGGGCAGTTTTATCCCTACGTTCGACGTCTACGGTCCCGTGCTCCTGGATGCCCCCATGGCCGATTATGGTCAGGATATCATAGTGGCCGGAGAGCGCGTGGGCGATATAGCCCCGGACCGGGCCCTCTACGATGCCTGCATGAAACTGGATCCGGAAGTGGAATTTGCCCAATATGACGCCGACGGCGACGGCATCCTGGATATGGTCCTGTACTATTATGCCGGATACGACCAGGCCGAAGGCGGTCCGGCCGATGCCATTTGGTCCCACCACCAGGACATTCAGGAGGTTTCGCCACCGGAAATCGCCCATGCCCTCTTCGACGGGGTACGCCTGGGCTATTATTTCTGTACCTCCGAACTGCGAGGAAATATGGGAGCGGAACCTATCGGCATCGGCTCCACCATCCATGAAATGGGGCATGCGCTGGGTTTACCGGACTTTTACGACACCAATGGCGGGGAACAGGGTCTGGCGGGCGGCCTGTATCAGTTGTCGCCCATGTGCCGGGGAATGTACAACAGCGACGGTGACAGGCCTCCTTTCTTCAATGCCGTGGAGCGCATACTGCTGGGTTGGATGGACTGGGAGGATTTGCTCCCGCTGGAGGAGGGGTGGATGCACCTGGCTCCCGTGCAGGAAAACACGGCCGCTTTCAGCCCAACCGGAACGGAAGGGGAGTTCTTCGTTTATGAATGTCGCAATGGAAAAGGCTGGGATGCCCCTTTGCCGGCCGGGCTTGTGGTGTATCACGTAGACCGTTCGGCTCGGAAGTTGGAAGACGGGGTGTCAGCCATCTGGCTATGGGAACATTGGCGCGAAAACAACACGCTGAATGCCCGCGGCAACCATCCCTGCTTCTATGTGGTCCCGCCCATGGCGCCCAAAGATTATAACTATGCACCGGCAGTGAACGCCGCTACACTGGTCTTTCCCGGTTCCGGCGAAGTGCGTTGTTTTGAACCCATCGATTGGGAGAATAAACAGACGGGCATCCAGATATCCTGTGTAGATTTTATGGATGGGAAGTCCCGTTTCCGCGTGTTGGAGCGCAAGGGCGCCCTGGTGAGCGGACTGGTCCTGGAAGGGAATTCCGAAGCTCCTGTGACCGGGGCCAGCGTGCGTCTGGAAAGGGACGGAGTGGTGGTGGCATCGGACCGTACCGGCATGGATGGCTATTACCAATTGCTGCTGGATGCAAACGTGCTCGCTTCCGGCGGCACCTTCCTCCTTACAGTGGAAAAAGCTGATTATCGTACTGCCTCTGAGGAGTTTACGCTGGATCAATCGGGCCTTTCCTGCCGTTATGTGCGTTTGTTTGCCCATGAAGAACCTATAGCGGTGCGCCTCTCCAAATACGATGCCGCTCTCAGTGCCGGCTATTTCCCCGGCAGCGAACCGCAGTTGGGCGCCGTCCGTTTTACCGCACAGGATCTGGCTCCTTTCGCCGGAGGCCGCATTGCCCGGGTAGTGTGTTATCCCTTTGTGGTTCATCCGGAAGAACTGGGCACTATGTACATTACGGTGGATCAGGGAAAACTGCGTGTGCTCAATCTCCCTGTCCATTCTCCGGTGGTAGGGGAGTATCTTCCTGTATCTGTGGACCTTACACCAGCCGAAGTGCGTATTCCTGAGGGTGTGGACCTGTATGTGGGCTACGGTTTTGACCGGCAGGGATCCAATCATCCGCTGGGAACCGTCTATCCGGGCTCGGAGGGGAACAGCTACTATGCGCCTTTCGGCCTGGGAACCCAGTCTTGGAAGCCCATGTATATTAGCCAAGCGGGATTTTATATGGACCTGATGCTGGATATGGTAGTGGAAGAGGTTCCGGCCCAGGAGTTGCCCGAGATGGGTTATACCTACATCAAGGGTAGGAGAGGCCCGTACTATGAAGGGGAGTCCTGGGAAGGGGAGCTGGTACTTCCCGAGGGCGTGATCGTGAACCGCTTAACCTGGAAAATGGATGGCGAACCGCTGGAAAGCCCGTCGTTAGTACTGAAGGCAGGGGAGCATACGCTGGAGGCGTATCTCACGTACCGGGACGGGCGCGAAGAAGTGGTGGAAAAGGTGTTTAAGGTGGCTCGGTAGTTTATTCTGTCTTTCGCTGCAGGGCAACCACGTTCTCCACGTGCATGGTATGGGGGAACATGTCCACCGGCTGTACGGCGGTAATCACATAATCCCGGCACAGGATGGCCAGATCGCGGGCCTGGGAAGCCGGATTGCAACTGACATAGACCATCCGCTGCGGCGCTGCTTTCAGAATTACCTGGGCTACGTCGGGGTGGATGCCGGCGCGGGGCGGATCCAGGATGATCACGTCCGGTTTTCCGTTTTGGCCGATGAATTTTTCGTTCAGCACGTCCTTCATGTCGCCGGCAAAGAAACTGCAGTTATCAATGCCGTTGGCGCGGGCATTGCTCCAGGCATCCTCGATGGCTTCGGGAACGTACTCGATGCCCACCACCTTGGCTGCCTGGCGGCTTATAAATTGGGCGATGGTGCCCGTTCCGGTGTAAAGGTCGTACACCACTTCCTTTCCGGTGAGGGCGGCGAATTCGCGAGCTATGCTGTACAGGCGGTAAGCCTGCAGGGAATTGGTCTGATAGAAGGATTTAGGGCCGATTTTGAAGCGCAATCCCTCCATTTCCTCGTAAATGGCATCCTCTCCTTTGTACAGGATGGGGGACTGGTCGCCGATGGAG
>CAMYWP010000153.1 GCA_947302825.1 uncultured Bacteroidales bacterium | reverse complement strand
GGTGGAAGGCCGCAAATGCTCCGGTTACGCCAAACGCCTGAGCAAAGACCGCATGATGATCCACGGCACCCTCATGTGGGACGTAAACCTGGAAGTGCTCACCCAGGCCCTCCAGGTGCCTGGCAGCAAGCTACAGGCAGCCGGCATCGCTTCCGTGCGCAGCCGCGTGGTAAACCTCAAAGAATACCTCCACCAGTTCCGCGACATCCTGGAATTCCAGGCCGCCCTGCAGATCCTTCTGGCCGATGGCGACCCCATCATAACCCTCACCCAGCAACAGATTCAGGGCATTGACCAAATGGCCGATGAAAAATTCCGCCGCTGGGAATGGATCTACGGCCACTCCCCCGCCGCCAGCTTCCAAAACAGCCGGAAATTCGCCTGCGGCACCATCCAGGTGCAATATACCCTCAAGCACGGGGTGTTCGAAAGCCTCAGCTTCAGCGGCGACTTCCTGGGCAACCGGCCGGCCGAAGAACTGGCCCGGCAACTGCTGGGAAAGCGGATCGAGGATATCGGCCCGCTGCCCATTTCCCTTTATTTCGACCAACTCACCCCACACGAATTCATTACGCTGTTCCAAGAATAATATGAAAAAGACCTTCACCCTTCTGGCAGCCACGCTGCTGCTCGCCTCTTGCGGGAATCAACCCACAGTGAACTACAAAGTCTGGTATGATTGGCCGGAACGGAACCTGCCCGCAGATTTCGCCACCCTGGGAGAACCGGATGTACAAGGTGTCAAAACCAATCTGGACCTGGAAGGCCTGGACGATACCAAAAACCACTTCTGCGCCCTGTTCGAAACCACCCTGCCGGTAAAACAGGAAGAAGAGTACAACTTCACCTTGACCACCGACGACGGCAGCCGTTTCTACGTAGACGGGGAGCTCCTCATTGTGAACGACGGCGCCCACGGCCCCATTGAGAAGAAAGTTTCCAAGGTGCTGAGCAAGGGAAAGCACGCCCTGAAAATCGAGTTCTTCGACTTCGACAAAGGTCAGACTTTAGTCTTCAAATATGCCACGCCCACTATCCCGGAAAGGGAGTTGGACAACACCGTTATGGCCCGGGAAGACAAAGCCTCCAACAATAAGAGCTTCGTAAAACCCCAGGCCAAAGAGGCTTACAAGCGTTTCAAAGCCTGGAAGGGTAAAGACCCGGTGCTGGTATTCCCCATCCTCACCGACATCCACACCTGCGGACGCTTCTCCTACAAGCACATCGGCTATGCCGCCACCGTGGCCGATATCTTCGGGGCCGATTTCATGGCGCTGCTGGGCGATATCGGCCTGAATACCTACCCGGCCACCGTGGATGCCGAATATGCCCAATCCATTGTGGACAACACCCGCGACAATATGCTCAAGTATAAAGGCATGTGGCTTTTCTCTCCCGGCAACCACGACTGGGACGCCGGCGAGGGACGTTATTATACCGAAGAAGAACTTTCAGCTATCTTCCAGCAGCCTTGGCAGGAAAAGGGCGGGAAGAACCTGCACCTGATGCCCGGAAGGACCTACGGGTGGTATGACATTCCCGGGAAGGACTTCCGCATCATCTTCCTGAACAGCGAAGCCACCCGCACCAAGGGAGAATACTATTATTGTTACGGAGATGAGCAGCTGGCCTGGCTGGGCGGGCTCCTGGAGGCCACGCCGGAAGGGATGAATGTGCTGCTCCTGAGCCACTGGATGCCCCAGCCCATGGGTGTATGGAACGCCGTTTCCCTGACTCGCGTGGGCAAGGAGCCCTACAACAACATTACGGATCTGCTGGCCTCCTATGCAGGGAAAATCAATCTGGTGGGCCTTTTCACCGGAGATTCGCACGTGAACAACTACACCAAGAAAGACGGCGTAAACTACTATATTACACAAGGTTACGGATGGGTGAGCCCAGATGTAATGATTCCCGGACAAAAGCACGCGGTGTTCGATTACCGGGAAAGCCTGTGCATCGATGTAGTGGCCGTGAAACCCGCCACCCACTAAGTATTTTTCTTATCTTTGTATATCTAAAACAGATCAAATATGTCACGTCCTGGAAAGCATATCGGATGGGTGATTACCCTCGTAATTCTGGCTATAGTAGCCGGATTCCTGTATTTCAAGTATTTCTGGGTGTTCTCCGACGGAACCAAAACCGGTGAACTGAATTCCCTCACCTACACAGGTTATGTGTTCAAGACCTATGAAGGAGAGATTATCCTTACCGGTTACGGCACCAAAAACGCTTCCGGAACCGTCCAGTCCAAGAACTTCAAGTTCTCGGTGGCCAATAAGGAAGTGGCCCAGAAGATGACCCAGATGACGGGCCTGCGCATTACCGTCCACTACAAGGAGTACAAGGGCGCCCTCCCCTGGCGTGGTTACGAAAAAGCCATAGTAGATTCCGTGGTGGAAGAACCCGTCCACGTTACGCCCATCAATCCGGAAGAATCCTTTATCCTCTAAATGCTTATGAAACAGCTGTTTCTATCGGCAAGCGTCTTTCTCGCCTGCAGTTTAGCCATTGCTCAGAACCGTGTCATCGATACCCGGGAAGCCCATCCCGGCAAGGACCTCACCATGGAGGAAGCCATCTACAAGGGCGTGGGTTATTCCCGTGCGCCCAGGCTCTTCTTGCAGGCCGATGGTACCGTGGCCGATAAGCCGCAGGCTCCCGCCGCCACGGAGCGCTACACCCTGTTCCAGGAACGGGGCAGCCTGTATGCCCGGGACAATGCGCGCGAGGAAAGCTTTGTGATTGCCCCGTCCGACGGGCCCAATCTGGTATTTGGCGAAACTGTGAGCCGTAATGAGTTCGGCATCAATGCCGGCTGGTATATGAGCCCGGACAGTTCCAAGGTGGCGTTCTACCGCAAAGACCAGAACAAGGTTACCTGGTTCCCGCTGCTGGACATCCAGACGCGCACCGGAGAGCTGAAGCAAATCAAGTATCCCATGAACGGCATGGATTCCGAGGAAGTGGCCGTGGGGGTGTACGATTTTGCCGGCGGCACAACTGTGTATCTGCAGGTATGCGACTTTACCACAGAGCGTTACATTACCAATATCAGCTGGAGTCCGGACAGCAAATATGTCTTTGCCCAGGTGCTGGACCGCAGCCAGCATCACATGAAGCTGAACCAATATCGCGCCTGCGACGGCGCCTATGTCTGTACGCTTTTAACGGAAGACAACGAAGCCTGGATTGAACCTCTGGATCCCATCTGGTTCCTGAAAGGGCGCACCGACCTGTTCCTCTATCGCACCGACAACCGCGACGGCTACCGCAGCCTCTATCTGGTGGACACCCTGGGCACCCTGCGCCGCCTCCCCACCGCAGACGCGGAGATAACGTATCTGGACAATGACGGCACCAACGTTTATTATACATCGGCCGAAAACTCCCCTATCGAGAATCATCTGTACAAGCTTTCCATTACGCTGCCCCGCAAGAAATGTGTGGAGAAGGCGCGTTTTGGCAAGCCGGTGCAGCTTACATCGGGCCGCGGCTGGCACTATGTGGAACTCACGCCCGACTGCCGTTGGCTGCTGGACCGCTGGTCCAACACCTCCACGCCCATGCAGGTGTATCGGCGTTCCACGGACGGCAAGGTGAACGAAAAGCTGTACGAAGGCACGGATCCTTTAGCCGGTTATGCCTCCTGCCAGGTGGAAGTGGGCACCGTCCCCAGCGCCGACGGCCAGTTTGAGAATTATTATCGGCTGGTCTATCCCAAAGACTTCGATCCTTCCCAGAAATACCCCGTGATCCTGTATGTCTATGGCGGTCCGCACAGCCAGCTGGTACAGGATACCTGGCTGGGACAGATCCGTATGTGGGAAATGCTCATGGCCCAGAAAGGCTATCTGGTGTATGTGCAGGACAACCGCGGCACTTCCAACCGCAGCGCGGCCTTCGAGAAAGCCATCAACCGCCGCTGCGGTCAGGAAGAGATGAAGGATCAGATGGTGGGTATCAACTGGTTACGCAGCCTGCCTTATGTGGACGCTTCCCGTATTGGGGTTCATGGATGGAGCTATGGCGGCTTCATGACCATCAGCCTTCTTACCACCTATCCCGATGTTTTCAAGGTGGGCGTGGCCGGCGGCCCGGTGATTGACTGGAAGTGGTATGAAATCATGTACGGTGAACGCTACATGGACAATCCGGAGACCAATCCCGAAGGCTTTGAAGCCACTTCCCTTATCGGCAAGGCCAAAAACCTGAAAGGCAAACTCCTCATCTGCCAGGGCGCCATCGACGACACCGTGGTTTGGGAACACAGCCTCAGCTTCATCCAGCAGTGCATAGACCTGGAAATCCCCGTAGACTACTTCCCCTACCCCACCGCCAAGCACAACGTCTACGGCCGTAACCGCATCCATCTCATGGACAAAGTCACGCAATACTTCGAAGATTATTTGTAGAATTAGATTTTTTAACCTATCTTTGCAGTCCTTTTGAGGGCATAGCTCAGTTGGTTTAGAGCGCTTGCTTGACAGGCAAGAGGTCCGCAGTTCAAATCTGCGTGTCCTCACAAAAGAAACTCAGACATCTACAGAAATGTGGGTGTCTGAGTTCGTTAATGAGGTTGTGAAATTTGCTTTTGTATTATAAATGTTATACATTTGCAATATAAAAGATAACAAATATGCAAACTGTTGCCAGAAAAATACAAACCGCTTTCCGTTTCGATTCGGAATTGCTCCGTCGTCTTAGAATTAAGGCAAAGCAGGAAAACAGGAGTCTCAACAATTATGTAGAGAC
>CAMYWP010000152.1 GCA_947302825.1 uncultured Bacteroidales bacterium | reverse complement strand
ATTCATTCAAATTATATATCGACTGGAAAGATTTCAGCGCCTCCATCAGCGGCCGCTGCGTGGCCCGTACCCTGCGGCTTCCCGCCGCCGTCCTGGACTATCGGATCGAACCGGAAGTGTTCGACTGCGTAGAACTCCGCTGATGAAAACCGTCCTTCTCACAGGTCCCATCGGCAGTGGAAAATCGGCCGTCAGCGCCCTGCTCCGGGAGCGGGGCATTCCTGTCTATGATTCGGACGCCCGCACCAAGCGGCTCTACGATCGCCGGCCCGCGCTGGTGCGCCGGCTGGAGCAGGTCCTGGGCCTGTCCCTCCGTACGCCGGAAGGAAAGTTGGACCGCGCCCGTCTGGCTGCGCGCATCTTTGCCGATGACGCCGCCCGGGAAAGCCTGGAATCCATCGTTTATCCGGCCGTGCTGCAGGATTTCCTGCGCTGGCGGGAGAAACAGCGGGAGGTGCCTTTTGTGGTGCTGGAATCGGCCGTAGCTTTGGCCAAACCCCTTTTCGACAACGTTTGGGATGTGGCGGTGCTGGTGACGGCGCCGGAAGCGCTGCGCCTGCAGCGGGTAATGGAGCGGGACGGTACGGATGAAGCGGCGGTGCGGGCCCGGATGGCCGCCCAGCAGATTCCTTGGGGACGGGCACAAGTGGTGTTGGAAAACGACAGCACGCCCGAGGCCCTTTCCAAGGCAGTGGAGCATACTTTTTTCGACAAAAATTCCTATCTTTGTAAACTATAGAAAGTAATTAAATATGAAAACCGATTTAGCAAAAACCCTTTCCATCCGTGGTCAGCACGGACTTTTCCACTATATTGCCCAGTCCCGCACGGGAGCCATCGCAGAGGCTTTCGAAGACAAGAAACGCTATAACTTCAGCGCCAATGCCGGCATCACCACCCTGGCCGATATCTCCATCTACACCGAAGAAGGCGAGGTGAAGCTGCAGGAAGTGTTCGGCAAACTGCACGAAGTGCTGGGAGAGGAAGATGCCCCCACCGGCAAGGCTTCTGAGGCCGATCTGAAGGCCCTTTTCGCCAAAGCCCTGCCCAACTACGACGAAACCCGTTTCTACGTTTCCCACATGAAAAAGGTGGCCGAGTGGTACAATGCCCTTAAGAACCACGCTTCCCTGGACTTTGTAACGGACGAAGAACGCGAGGCGGAAGCCGCCGCCCAGGAGGCTTAAATGCCCAGCCTGCAGGTCATTACCCTGGGTTGCTCCAAAAACACCGTAGATACGGAGCACCTTCTTTTCCAGGTACAGGACGCCTATGAACTTGTGCCGGAGAAGGAAAGCCGTGCCCGGGTGGATGTCCTGCTCATCAATACCTGCGGCTTTATCGGCGACGCCAAGGAACAGTCCATCCAGGTGATCCTGGAGGCTGCGGCGCGCAAGCAGGCCGGGGAAGTGGGAAAGCTGCTGGTTTTCGGCTGTCTTTCCCAGCGATACAGTTCGGAGCTTCCGGCCCTGATTCCGGAAGTGGACGGCTGGTTCGGCGCCCGGGACCTGGCACCGCTGGTGCAGGCACTGGGCTGCGAATATCGGCCCTCGCAGGAGCATCGGCGCATCCTTACGGCGCCTGATCGGCCCTATGCCTTTTTCAAGATCTCCGAAGGCTGCAACCGCCGCTGCTCCTACTGTGCCATTCCCTTCATCCGGGGCGCGCACAAATCCGTGCCCATGGAGGTGCTGGTGAGCGAAGCCACGCAATTGGCTGCCCAGGGCATCCGGGAACTGGTCATTATCGCGCAGGACACCACCTATTACGGCCTGGACCTGTACGGAAAACGCTGCCTGGCAGAGCTCCTGCGGCGATTATCGGCCGTGGAAGGCATCGAATGGCTCCGCATCCACTATTCCTATCCGGCCGATTTCCCGGAGGATGTGCTGGAAGAGATGGCCTCCAATCCCAAGGTGTGCCGCTATATGGACATCCCCCTGCAGCATGTGAGCGACCGGGTGCTGGACAAGATGCACAGGCATGTGGACGGCGCCTGGACGCGGGAGCTGATCCGCCGCATGCGGGAAAAAGTGCCCGGCGTGGTCCTGCGTACCACCCTCATCGTGGGCCATCCCGGCGAAAGGGAGGCCGATTTCCGGGAACTGGTGGAATTCGTGCGTGAAGCCCGCTTCCAGCGGATGGGCGCTTTCACCTATTCGGAGGAGGAAGGAACCTTCGGCGCCCTGCATTTCAAGGACAGTATTTCGGCCGCCACCAAACAAAGACGGCTGGATGAGCTGATGGAAGTGCAGCGTGGCATATCCCTTGCATACAATCAGTCCCGGATAGGCACCGAAATCCGCGTGCTGGTGGACGATTTCACGGACGGCACTTTAGTATGCCGCAGTGAGTTCGAAAGCCCGGAGGTGGACGGTGAAATCCTGGTGAAATATACGGCGGCGGCCTTCGACGGCGTGGAGCCCTATTCCCTTGTGGGGGAATTCCTCCAGGTGCGCATTACCGGCGCCGATGAATACGACCTTATTGCAGAAGTAGTATGAGACATCCTTGGATTATAGCAGCGGCCGCGCTTTTGGCTGCAGCTTGCTCCCCGCAAGTGTATCCGCTCTATATGGAAGTGAGAGGTCCTTCTTCTTCCGGCCTCACGCTGGCCGGGAAGAACGTTTCCGTGGTGTACATGGACGGAAACAATCAGGTGGATTCCCTCTTCGACCGGCAGGTGGCATCGTCACTGGCCCGCTCGCTGGAGGCCGATTATTTCGACGGCCGGGAGCAGGTGGGCATTTTCCGCACGCCGGCCACGGACAGCGTTTCCCTGGACCTGATGCACTCGCTGGTAATGGAAACGGAAGGGGACGTGGTTTTCGTCCTGTCTTCCTCCCTGGGCCTGCCGGCCCCGGAAACCAACCAGGTGGTGCCCAAAGCCACCTCCGTGGATTCGGCTTTCGTTTGTCCAGTGGCAGTGCCTGTGCGCACCCAGCTATATATATACGACAGTATGGGCAAGGACAAGGTGATTCCTTTTAAAGGTTCCGCCGTGCTGCGTCCGATGGTGTATAACAGCGGAACGCTCACGGAAGACGGGCTCAAGTCGCTGGCGCTGCGAAGCATGGCCGGAGAGGCCGATGTAGTGGGGGAACGCATCTCCACCCGTTTCCTTTCCACCTGGACCACGGAAACCTTCAGCTTCTACTATTGGGAGGGCGGTTGGCAGAACGATGCCTGGATTTATGCGCTGGCCAATATGTTGGATGGAAAAATTGCGGCAGCGGTGGACCAGTGGATGCCTTTGGTGAAGCTGGGGAACAACACCAGCCGCGCCTGTGCCTGCTACAATATAGCCCAGGCTTTCTACCTGATGGAAGACTATGAACTGAGCGCCCGCTGGCTGGATATGGCCGAAAAACTGGAAAATGTTTCCCTGGCGCCGGGCCTTCGCAAAAGGCTGGCCCATCATTTGGAAAAGTGACGGAATTTCAGTACATTTGCGAGATAGAAATTTTATTCAAACACAAATACTTTTATGGCAAACATCAATCTCAGAAAGTACGGCATCACGGGTGTGAAGGAAGTCCTTTACAACCCCACGTACGAGGTTCTTTACAACGAAGAGACCAAACCGGGTTTGGAAGGCTTTGACAAAGGTCAGGTGACCGAACTGGGCGCCATCAACGTGATGACGGGCATCTACACCGGCCGTTCCCCCAAGGACAAGTACATCGTGTACGACAACACCACCAAGGAAGGCCGTCCCGGCGAAATCTGGTGGACCACCGAGGGTTATCCCAACGACAACCACAAAATGTCCGTTTCCACCTGGAAGGAAGTGAAGAAGCTGGCCATCAAACAGCTCAGCGGCAAGCGCCTCTTCGTGGTGGATGGTTTCTGCGGTACCCACGCCGACACCCGCATGAAGGTCCGCTTCATCATGGAGGTGGCATGGCAGGCCCATTTCGTGACCAACATGTTCATCCGTCCCAAGAACCAGAAGGAATTCGACCAGGAACCCGACTTCGTGGTCTATTGCGCCTCCAAGGCCGATGTCTCCAATTATGAGGAACTGGGTCTTCGCAGCAGCACCTGCGTGGCCTTCAACGTCACTTCCCGTGAGCAGGTGATCCTGAACACCTGGTACGGCGGTGAGATGAAGAAGGGTATGTTCTCCATGATGAACTACTACCTCCCGCTCAAGGGCATCGCCGCGATGCACTGCTCCGCCAACACGGACATGAACGGTGAGAACACCGCCATCTTCTTCGGCCTCTCCGGCACCGGCAAGACCACCCTCTCCACCGATCCCAAGCGCCTCCTCATCGGCGACGACGAGCACGGCTGGGACAACAAGGGTGTGTTCAACTTCGAAGGCGGCTGCTACGCCAAGGTGATCAAACTGGACAAGGAGTCCGAACCGGACATCTACAACGCCATCCGTCGCGACGCCCTCCTGGAGAATGTTACCGTGGATGAGAACGGCAAGATCGACTTCAACGACAAGTCCGTCACCGAGAATACCCGCGTGAGCTATCCGATCTACCACATTGAGAAGATCGTCCGTCCGGAAAGCCACGGACCCGCAGCCAAGCAGGTGATTTTCCTGAGCGCCGATGCCTTCGGCGTACTGCCTCCGGTTTCCATCCTCACCCCGGAACAGACCAAGTACTACTTCCTGAGCGGCTTCACCGCCAAGCTCGCCGGTACCGAGCGTGGTATCACCGAGCCCACTCCCACCTTCTCCGCTTGCTTCGGCCAGGCTTTCCTGGAACTGCATCCCACCAAGTACGCCGAGGAACTGGTCAAGAAGATGGAAAAGAGCGGCGCCAAGGCCTATCTGGTCAACACCGGCTGGAACGGCACCGGCAAGCGCAT
>CAMYWP010000151.1 GCA_947302825.1 uncultured Bacteroidales bacterium | reverse complement strand
TATTCAAATTTTGACAAAGGTACGGAAAAAATACATATATTTGCATTTATGAACACAAAGCAAAATTTCGTCATTACCGTCAGCCGTGAACTGGGTTCCGGCGGACGCACCATCGGCCGCAAACTGGCCGCCCAACTGCAAGTCCGTTACAGCGACAAAAACCTCATCGAGGGCCTCATGGAGAAGTTTAAACTCTCCTCCTATGAAATCGAGCGCATCAAGGGAAAGAAGCAGAACTGGTTGTCGGATCTGCTGGAAGTGGTGGCGCCCGTGCCCAATTCGGGTTCGTACATCGGCTTCGAGCCCCGGCGCGGAGACGAATGGAACAGCCAGGGTGTCAAGGCCGATGACATCGTAGAGGCCGAAGCCCAGATCCTGAAAGGCATCGCCGCTGAAGGTTCCTGCGTCATTGCCGGCCGATCGGCCTTCTTTGTGCTGAAAGACCATCCCAACATCCTGAATATCTTCATTCAGGCTCCGCTGGAAAAACGTGTGCAGCGCGTGATGGAAAAGCAGTCCCTTTCAGAGGAAGAAGCCCGCGAAATCATTGTTTCCGTGGACAAATCCCGTGATACCTATGTGCAGCGTTATGCCGGTGTCAGCCGCTACGACGCCCGGAATTATGACCTGGTGCTCAACGTAGGGGACATGACCGACGACGAAGCCGTGGCCTGCATCCTCAAGTACATCAAGTACTCAGACAAGTAGCGGTTTGTTGTTCGAAGGGATCATCAATGCCCGCGACTTAGGCGGTATCCGGATTGGCGACAAGACGGTGCGCAGTGGCTTGCTCCTGCGCACCGCCCATTTAAATCAGGCCACTGATGCCGATATCCTTCGCCTGCAGGAGAAATATCATCTGAAGAAGATCTTCGATTTCCGTACCCAGCAGGAGGGCGCCCTTCAGCCGGACCGGGTGGTTCCCGGTGCTTTCCACTATTCGCTGCCCACCCTGGATGTGGCGGCGGAACAGAAGAGCGGCAAGGCCATCCCGGATGAAATGTGGATAGACCTTTCCAAACACATCGTACGCCTGTCATTTATGAAAATATTTCAGGAAAAGGGTCGGGAATTGTACCCTTCCCTGGTCCTGAGTGAATTCTCCCAACTGCAGTACGCCTCCTTCCTGAACCTGATTCTGGAAACCGAGGAGGGCGCCGTGCTTTGGCACTGCTCCCAGGGGAAAGACCGGACCGGCATAGGTGCCGCGTTCATCTTAGCCATTCTGGGCGCCGACCGTGAAACCATCGTAAAGGATTTTGACCGTTCCAACGACATCTATCGCCCCTTGGTGGATAAATTTTGTGCGGAAGTTCGCGCAGCCGGCGGCGGTGAGGATGAAGAGGATACGGTACGTGCTTTTATGGGCGTGAGCGTGAAAAACTTCAATCGGGCGCTGGATATGATTGAAGCACGGTGGGGCTCCATCATGCACTATTTGGAAGATACCATGGAAGTGAGACCGGAGGATGTGAAGCGTCTCCGGGAACGGTATCTGGTTTAGCGACCGCAGATATTCTTAAAATCGCAGATGGCGCAGGTATTCCGGTCCTGCGTGCGCTGGAACGGGACGGCGGGGTCTGTCATCTGTTCCAGCATTTCTTTTAGCCTTTCCCGCATCAGGCGGGTGAATTCGGGGCTTTCCGGCACTTCCGGAAGGGCGCCGGTGTATAATCGGCCTGTGCTGTAAATGGCATTGACCACCTGCTGGCCTTTCAGAGCAGGATCGGCGTGAGCAAAAAGACCGTATACAAAGAGTTGCAGGGCAATTTTGGGCCTGCCGCTGTTGGACTGGCCGAAAAGCTTCTCCACCACGGCGGCGGCATTGTTGTCGGTGATAAGGATATCTTCGTCCTCTACCTTGCCGGTTTTGTAGTCCACAATCCGCAGCTCTCCACTGCGGTAGCTGTCCATCCGGTCCACGATGCCCTTGAAACGGAAGCCCTCGAAGCTGGTCTCCCGGTACTGTTCCAGGCCGATGATATGGAAGCTCTCCGAACCCGAATCGGCCAGCAGCTTACTATCGTATTGGAGCGTAGCGCGGACATAGTCCAGCAGCACCTCTTCCAGCACCAGGTTGCGCCCGCTCACTTCCAGGCTGTGCATTTGTTCCAAAACGCCCTCCCGGATAAGTTGGCGCAGCTTTTTTTCGTCTTTCAACAGCGCCTGCAATTGGGCCGATGTTACTATCGGCGGCTGATACAGCCTTTGCAGTACGCGGTGAAAAACCCGTCCCAACATGCCTGCATCCAAGGATTCGGCCACCTCGTCCTCCGTTCTCAGATTCTGGACAAACTGGTAGTAAAATCGTACCGGGCAGTATAGATAACTCTGGAGGGTGGAGGCCGATAAAGCCCCTTCCCGGATGGCCTGGATATCGGCCTCCGTCTTGGGAATGCTGTCTTCCACCACGATGGGGTGCATCTGGGCAACGGCCACACGGCGTTCGATGGGCCAGTGGAAATGGTATTGGAGCTGTTTGATGTAGCGGCTTTCCTCCCCGGTTTTCAGCCCTTCCGTGCGGCTGTCGTACAGCAGCCAGACCCGTTCCGGGCGCTGGATCATGCGGTAGAAATAGTACGCCCACACGGCGTCCTGGTACTCATAAGTGGGCAGGCCGAAACCTTTGCGCAGTTCCGGCGGTATGAACGAAGGATTGAAACTCTTCCGGGGGAAACTGCCCTCGTTGGCGCTCAGGATGACCAGATTGCGGAAGTCCAGCGCCCGCGTTTCCAGCGGACCCATTACCTGCAGGCCTTGCAGCGGTTCGCCGCGGAACGGGACCGAAATCCCCTCCAGAATACGCTCCAACAGGCGCAGGTGGGTGGCCGGCAGTACGTCCAGGTCTATGTCCTGCAGGATGTTCAGCTGCGTATGGCAGCGTTTGGCAAAATCCAGTTCCAGCAACAGTTCGCCCCGGGCGCTGAGCGTGCGGCCCACCAGGGCCACTATATCGGCGAAATATCGCTCCAGCGCGTGGTTTTGATTGGCCGATACCGCCTGGTTGTCCGTGATTACCGGCTGGAACAGCAGGTCCAGCGCCGGTCCTCCCCGAAGTTCGTTCAGCGGAATAAAGTATTGGACCTGGGCTTTCACCCGGGCCACCATCTGCGCTTCTTCCTCAGACAGGATTTCACGCAACAGGCCGCAGGATAGCAATTCCCGCACGGGCCGATGGTAGAGGTACCAGCCTTCGGGCCGATGCCGCATTTGCAGTTGCATTTGTCCCAGGGCCTGCAACAGGGCGAAAACGCCGCTGTCGCCCATGGGATAACCCATGGTTACGTTCACGGAGTCCTGCTCCGGAGGCAGGGCGTTCAATAGCGGAAGCAGCAGGTTTTCTTCCGGCAGCACGAATGCCGTTTCCACAGGTTCCCCCGTAACTTGCGCCAGAATTTGCGGCGCCAGTTTGGTCTGCCCCACAGCCGAAGGCACGCTGATTACAGTAATCTGCGGTTTTTCCTGTCCGGCCGGATCGATAGGGAAGGCCTGCGGGAATTCCGCTACATTCTGCCGCATGAACAGCGAGGCTTTGTTGGCCGGGTCCTGGATTTCCTCACTCACGAAATCCCAAACGAACTGCGCCAGGCCGGCATCCCGCATCCGTTTCAAGAGCAGGTGCTCGCAGGCCGTGAGCGCATTGAGTCCCACAAAGACATAGCGGTCCGCTTCCGGAAAAACGGGGGACAGGATGTCCGCCACCGGAGTGCCGGATTGCATCCGTTCCGCCAGGTTCCGGTACACCAGGCCTTCATAGGCCAGGCCTTTTTCCGCCAGACGCTCCCGGAAAAGTCCGTACAGCGGATAAAGCAGGTTCCACAGCCTCAGAAAACGGTTTTTGATGGTGCTTTCCTTCCCGTCCCGGAAATGGAGGAGAAAGCGCTCGATGGCTCCTCGCTGGTTTTCGCTCAGGTAGTCGAAGCTGTCCTGCAGGGCCTTGAAATCGCCCACGTTCTGCAGCAGGGCCCGTGCATCCACCAGGTATTTGTCCAGGTCGTCGAAATCGGCCAGCAGGACATCCCCCCAGAAGACGAATTCGTCCAGGGGTTCCGCGGAGGGATTCAACTCCTTATAGCAGGCGTACAGTTCCAGCACCAGGCGCAGACGGTCCGTGACTTCCACGCCCGAGAGGGCACAGCAGAAGTCACGGATGGTGTACCGGGGCGGAACCAGCAGGGGAGCACCGCCTTTGACGGCTTCTCCCAGATATTTCCGGAAGAAGACCATCGACCTCCGGTTAGGGAAGACGAAGCAGGTGCGCTGGATGTCCCCGGCCGCGTAATAATGTGCGGCAACCTGTTGCAGGAAAGGCGTCATTGGGCGTATTCGTAGCCGAAGTAGCGGTCTTTCTTGAGGGAAGGCACGCCGTCACGCATCCAGGCGGGCTCGGGTTCGCCCTTCAGATAATAATCGAAGAACTGCTGCAGGCGGATGGTGAGGTCTTTGCGGTTGCGGCGTTCCCTCAGGTTGTGGGCCTCGTTGTTGTATTCCAGCAGCCACGCGGGTTTGCCCAGGCGGCGCAGGCCCATGAACAGTTCGATGCCCTGGTACCACGGAACGGCGCCGTCATTGTCGTTGTGCATGATCAGCACGGGCGTCTGCACGTTCGGAAGCCGGAACAGGGGAGAGTTCTCCATATAGAGTTCGAGACCGCTCCAGAGGTCCTTGCCGATCCGGGACTGCGTCTGCTCGTACTGGAACTGGCGGCTCATGCCGGATTCCCAGCGGATGCCGCCATAGGCCGATGTCATGTTGGACACCGGCGCCCCGGCGCCCGCCGCCTTGAACATGTTCGTCCGGGTGATGAGCCAGGCGACCTGGTAGCCGCCCCAGCTCTGGCCCTGGATGGCCA
>CAMYWP010000150.1 GCA_947302825.1 uncultured Bacteroidales bacterium | reverse complement strand
CACCTACGGTTGGGACATTATGCCCAGGCTGGTGAGCGCCGGGCTCTGGAGAAGCGTTTCCCTGGAGGTAAAACCGCCTGTGCACATTGTGGACGCCCACTGGTACACCAACGCCATCGACCTGGATGCCCGAACCGCCTCGGTGTATCTGGATTATACCATCACCCTGCCCACCCGCTTCCAAGACGGTAAGATGAAGGCCGAAGTAATCATCAGCAAAGATGGCAAGGACAAGGTCCGGTACTCGAAGAAGATTTATACGCACGCCATCCGGGAGAAGATCAGTGTGGAAGACGTAGAGTTCTGGTGGCCCAGGGGATACGGGGATCCGGCCCTTTACGACGTAACCCTCAGGATTCTGGGAGAAGACGGTCAAGAAGTTGATTCCTGCCATAAGCACCTTGGAATCAGGACGGTACAATTGGAGAGCACCACCACCAACACGGAAGAACATCCCGGAAAGTTCTGCTTCCTGGTGAACGGCGAAAGAATCTACATCCACGGCAGCAACTGGACTCCGATGGACGCCCTCCACAGCCGCGATCCGCAGCATCTGGAGAAGGCCTTCGCCATTGTTACCGACCTTAACTGCAATATGCTCCGCTGCTGGGGAGGCAACGTGTACGAAGACCATGCATTCTTCGACCTTTGCGACGAAAATGGCGTCCTGGTGTGGCAAGATTTTGCACTGGGCTGCACGCAGTATCCCCAGGATATGGATTTCCAAAAGGCCATCCTTGAAGAAGTCCGATCAGTAGTAATCAAATTGCGCACGCATCCCTCCATTGCACTTTGGGCCGGCAACAATGAGAACGACCAGGCCCTCACCTGGTCCCTCAAGAATTTCATGATTGACCCCAACCGGGATGTCATCAGTCGCGAGACCATCCCCCACGCCCTTTACGAGTGTGACCCCACCAGGCCCTATCTGCCCAGTTCCCCCTACTATAGCGAAGAGGTCTATGCCCTGGGCAACCAGACCCGCTATATGCCCGAGGATCACCTGTGGGGTCCCAGAGGCTATTACAAAGCGCTCTTCTACACCGAAGCGAAGTGCCTGTTCGCCAGTGAAATCGGGTATCACGGCATGCCCAACCGCGAGAGCCTGGAAAAGATGTTCCCCAAGGAATCCGTATATCCCTGGAGCGATGTCAAGGAACGCCGATGGAAAGAGGACTGGCTCACGAAGGCCGTCAGGATCTTTGGTGAACAAGGATACACTCCTGACAGAAACAATCTGATGATCAAACAGGTACAGATTCTCTTCGGCGAAGTGCCAACCAATCTGGACGATTTCATATTTGCATCCCAAAGCGTACAGGCCGAGGCTATGAAATATTTCATCGAAATGTTCCGCGGCCGCAAGTTCGCACCCAACACAGGCATGCTCTGGTGGAATATCCGGGACGGCTGGCCGCTCATCTCAGATGCTATCGTGGACTGGTACAACAGCCCCAAGATGGCATACTATTTCATCCGCAACGCCCAGAAGGACGTGTGTGCTTTGATCAACGACCCTGTGGACGGAGCCTGCCCCCTGGTGGTTACCAACGATACCCGGGAGCCGGTAACAGGTACTGTCACCGTTACGGATGTCAAAACCGGCAAGGTGGTGTTTAAGGGGAAATACGAGGCAGAAGCCAACGGCCGTGTCACGGTGGCCATGCTTCCGCTGCCCGCAGGACAGGGAATCCTGAAGATAACCTATACGGGGAAAGGAGGCGAACAACTTCAGAATCACTACTTATATGGAGAAACGCCCTTCAACCTCAAGGAATATAAGACACTCCTGAAAAAAAGCGGCATATTTGAAGTGAGATAATTGTGTGGGGTAGGGAAAAATGTTATATTTGTGGGAAATTTCTAACTTTTCCCACAAAATGCAAGAAAAAGACGGCAAATACATCTTCGGCGTAGTAAAGGTGGGCGACAAGGGACAGATCGTAATCCCCAAGGACGCCCGGAAAATCTATGGCATCCAGCCCGGCGATTCCATGATGCTGCTGGGAGATCAGAAATGTATCGCCCTGTTAAAGACAGAGATTTTTCAATCCCTTATAGACCAGGCCATGGAGGGCCTCACCAGATGAGAAAGCACTGGATGGATAACCTGCGCTGGGTGACGGTACTCCTGGTGCTGTTCTATCACGTTATCTATTTCTACAACAACAAGGGTGTTTTCGGGGGCATAGGTGGCTTTGGCTCCTACCCGGAAACACCTCAATACCAGGATATTGTGATGTATATCCTCTATCCCTGGTTCATGCCGCTGCTGTTCATCCTGGCGGGCATCAGCGCCCGCTATGCGTTGGAAAAGAAAAGCTCCAAAGAGTGGTTCAAGGCCCGCACTCGCAAGCTGCTGGTGCCGGGAACCATCGGCCTGTTTGTCTTCCATTGGATGACGGGGTATTTCAATACTGCCGTGGCAAGAGGAACCGGTATATTTGACGGCATGCCCGCCCTGGCAAAATATGGTTTAATGGCCATCAGCGGCACCGGTCCCCTGTGGTTCGTACAACTGTTGTGGCTGCTAAGCCTGGTGCTGCTGGCCGTACGGGCGATGGACAAAAACGACAAGCTCTGGAACTGGTGCGGGAAACTCAACATTGTCTGGATCATCTTGCTGGGCGTCCTGTTCTGGGCCAGTGCGCAAACGCTCATCAAAAATCCCCGTCCTGAATCGGCCGACGGTCTCTTTAATCTTTATAAGCCCATTTTCTATCTAGTTTCCTTCCTGATGGGCTATTTTGTATTCTCCCACGAAGAAGTCCAACAGAAGATCAAGCAGGCCTGGATTCCGCTGCTGGGCTGCGCAGGGGTAGCCGGAACGGCGCTCATAATCACCACTTTCGGCCAGGACAATACCAGCGCCATCTATATGAGCAGTCCCCTCAACTGTATCTACGGCTGGCTGGCCTGTCTGGCCCTGATGGGCTGGTTCCAGGCCAAGTTCGATGGTACCAGCCCCTTTGCCGATTATATGACGCGCAGCAGTTTCGGCCTTTATGTTGTTCATTATCTGGTGGTTGCCAGCCTGGGCTATATGATGAAGATGTACACCCAGCTGCCGCCGGCAGCCATGTATGCAATACTAACTGTGGCCGTATTCACCCTCTCTCCCCTGCTGTACGAAGTGCTGAACCGCATCCCCGTGATACGGTGGTGCGTATTTGGCACAAAAAAGCGGTAAAAGCTAGTTAATCAGCCACGAGACGCCGCAACTGACGTTAAAAAAAGTGCCGAATCTCTTGAAGTCAAGGTCGGCGTAAAGATCCAGCTGCACTCTTCGGGAGGCCAGCCAGGTAACACCGAATTCGGTCATGTAACTATGACCGATTTGGGAGTTAAACCTGTTGTAGTTTTCCAGGAAGGCTCCCCATTTGTCGGCAAAACTGAAATACACCCCCACGCCTAAGAAGGTAGAGGGTTTAGCACTGGCTCCATCCCACTCCGCTCCAATATTATAGCCCACGTTAAACCAGTTGGTGACCACGTGCTCGAACAAGAAATAGACGGAAGGGGCCAGGTGTGGCGGCAGCTGGTCTTTGGTGCCGATATGAGGGGATTGTACCTGGGCCAGGAAGGCTACGGTGGGCAGGATTCCCGATCCTTCATTCAACTGCGCCTTCAGCCCTACATTTAAGGGTGCTATCCCGAAAGTATATTTCGGGGCCTGACCGTCGTTGGAAAGCAAAAAATTGGTACCCACGCGGATTTCGGCATGCTTGAAAAGGCCGAAACGCAACAAGGTGGTATTGAGTGTAACGGTACGGGGACCGCCTTTAGTGGACTCAAAGCCGATACCCGTTTCCCATTGCAGTTTATGATAAGGCATCACGTGAGGCCCGGTGAGTGCACCGGGCCTGTCGGCCGCTATGACAGGCTGATCCTCCTGGGCATGCCCGATGCAGCAGACGAAGACCAGCACCAATAGTATAAAACGAATACTCATACCTCCTGAAGATGGTACAAACTTACAAAAAATTGTGTAAATTTGTTTGTCCCTGCAGAGTGATTTATGGAAAAACAAAAATTAGACGTTGTGCTCGGCCTCCAATGGGGAGACGAGGGAAAAGGTAAGGTGGTGGATGTCCTCACGCCCGCTTATAAAATGGTAGCCCGCTTCCAGGGCGGTCCCAACGCCGGCCATTCGCTGGTCTTTGACGGTGACCATTTTGTGCTGCACACGGTTCCCTCGGGGATTTTCCGCCAGGGCACGGTGAACGTGATTGGCAACGG
Source organism: uncultured Bacteroidales bacterium (assembly GCA_947302825.1). Classification (GTDB taxonomy): domain Bacteria; phylum Bacteroidota; class Bacteroidia; order Bacteroidales; family UBA932; genus Cryptobacteroides. Next base: position 619 of record CAMYWP010000150.1, on the reverse strand, counting down.
CGTGGTGATGGACCCCGTCATCCTGATGGAGGAGATTCACGCCATCGAGCAGCGGGTGGGAGACCTCAGCGGCAAAATCGTCATCTCCAAGCGTGCCCACCTTATCCTCCCCACCCACCGTATGCTGGACGCCGCCAGCGAAGCCGCCAAGGGCAAGTCCAAGATCGGCTCCACCCTCAAGGGGATCGGCCCCACTTATATGGACAAGACCGGCCGCAACGGCCTGCGCGTAGGAGACATCCTGTCCCCGTATTTTTTGGACAAGTACAATGCACTCAAGACCAAGCACTTCGGCCTGCTGGCCCAGTACAACTTCTCCTATGACATCACCGACTATGAGAAGCAGTGGATGGCGGCTGTGGAGCAGCTAAAGCGTTTCCCTTTCATCGACACGGAAGTGTATGTGAACCGGGCCTTGGATGAAGGAACGCCCATTTTGGCCGAAGGAGCACAAGGCTCCCTGCTGGACATCGACTTCGGCACCTATCCTTTCGTCACCTCCTCCAACACCCTCACGGCCGGCGTGTGCACAGGCCTGGGCATCGCCCCCTCCCGCGTGGGCAAGGTGTACGGCATCTTCAAAGCCTATTGCACCCGTGTGGGCAGCGGCCCCTTCCCT